>JAWRKJ010000268.1:0-9276 GCA_040307025.1 Desulfovibrionaceae bacterium
CCTCCCCGGCCCAGGGGTTTTGGGGTTGGGCGCGAAATGGGGTCCGCGCGGCTCGGTAGTTGTTACAGGCTCTGGCGCTTGAAGTAGTGGGTGTGCAGCAGGTGATGCGACTTTTCGGACAGCGGCTTGCCCAGATACTTCTCGTAGAGCTCGATGATGTAAGGGTTCTGATGCGACTTGCGCAACGGCTTGCCGGCATCTTCGTCGTAGAGGACCTTGGTGCGCAGCTTGAGCAGTTCCATGTTGCCATGGTGGTAGGGCTGACCGCCGCCACCGATACAGCCGCCAGGGCAGGCCATGATTTCGATGGCGTGGAAGGTCTCGCCGGCGCGCACGCGCTCAAGCAGCTTGCGGGCGTTGCCCAGGCCATGGGCCACGCCGATGACCAGTTCGTTGTCGCCGACCTTGACCGTGGCCTTCTTCACGCCTTCGATGCCGCGCACGCACTCGAAGTCGACCTTTTCCAGGGTTTCGCCCGTGGCCAGTTCGTAGGCGGTCCGCAGGGCCGCCTCGATGACGCCGCCGGTGACGCCGAAGATCGGGGCCGCGCCGGTGGAGGCGCCAAGCGGAGCATCGAAGTCCTCGTCCGGCAGACCGGCGAAGTCGATGTTCATGAGCTTGATCAGGCGGGCGAGCTCACGGGTGGAGATGACGATGTCCACGTCCGGGTTGCCGTCGACCGAGAATTCCGGACGGGCGCGCTCGAACTTCTTGGCCAGGCAGGGCATGACCGAGACCACCACCAGCTTTTCGCGGGGGATGCCGAGCAGGTCGGCGTAGTAGCTTTTGGCAATGGCGCCGAACATCTGCTGGGGCGACTTGGCCGAGGAGGGGACGTCGAGCATATCCTGGAAGTTGTGCTCGAAGAACTTGATCCAGGCCGGGCAGCAGGAGGTGAGGATGGGGAGCTTGGCCGTCTTGTCGCCGTTCAGGAAACGGGTCAGACGATCCAGGAATTCCGTGCCTTCCTCCATGATGGTCAGGTCGGCGGCGAAGTCGGTGTCGAAGACATGGTCGAAGCCCATGCGACGCAGGGCCGCGGCCATCTTGCCGGTGTAGGACTGGCCGGGCTCCATGCCCAGGTCCTCGCCCAGGGCGGCGCGCACGGCCGGGGCGGTCTGGACGATGACGACCTTGTCCGGATCGGCCAGGGCGTCGATGACATCCCAGCTGTTGTCGTGCTCGACCAGGGCGCCCACCGGGCACACGGCCACGCACTGACCGCAGTTGGTGCACACGGAATCGGCCAGGTTCATCTCGAAGGCCGGGGCGACCACGGCGGTGAAACCGCGGTTGACGCCGGACAGCACGCTGCAGGTCTGGACGTCGCGGCACATGGTCTCGCAACGGCGGCACATGATGCACTTGTCCATATCCCGGATGATGGAGGGGGAGATGTCCTTGCGGTAGTGGGACATTTCGCCGCCGTCATACGGGGTCTCACGGATGCCGAACTTCTCGGCCAGTTTCTGCAGCTCGCACTCGCCGGATTTGGCGCAGGTGAGGCAGTCCTTGGGGTGGTCGGAAAGCATGAGTTCCAGCACGGTGCGACGGGCGTTGAGCACGCGCAGGGTGTTGGACTTGACCACCATGCCGTCGCTGACCGGGGTGGCGCAGGCAGGAGCCAGATTGCGGCGGCCTTCGACCTCGACCACGCACACGCGGCAGGAAGCGGCCTTATTGTTGTAAGACAGTTCCTCAAGGTTGAAGTAGCACAGGGTCGGAATGTCGATATCCAGCTTCTTGGCGGCATCCAGAATGGTGCTGCCCGCCGGCACGGACGTCGTCTTGCCGTCTATGGTTATTGTCAGCATGGACATTGCGGACCTCCTTGATCCTTATTGCTTGATAATCGCGTCGAATTTGCACTTGTCGTAGCAGGCGCCGCACTTGATACACTTGGTCTTGTCGATGGTGTGCGGTTCCTTCTTCGTGCCGGAAATGCACTCCACCGGGCAGACCTTGGAGCACAGCGTGCAGCCGGTGCACTTCTTGGGATCAATGGTATAGGTCAGCATGGCCGTGCACACATGGGCGGGACACTTCTTGTCGTTGATGTGCGCGGCGTACTCGTCGGCGAACGTATCCATGGTGGACAGGATCGGGTTGGGCATGGTCTGGCCCAGGCCGCACAGGGCGGTATCCTTGATGGCCATGGCCAGATTCTTGAGCCGGTCGAGGTCGGCCGGAACGCCCTTGCCCTTGGTGATCTTGTCGAGCAGCTCGTAGAGGCGCTTGGAACCGATGCGGCAGGGGGTGCACTTGCCGCAGGTCTCGTCCATGGTGAAGTCCAGGAAGAACTTGGCCACGGAGACCATGCAGGAATCCTCGTCCATGACGACCATGCCGCCGGAGCCCATCATGGACTTGCGGGCGATCAGGGACTCGTAGTCGATGGCCACGTCCAGGTCCTTGTAGGACAGGGCGCCACCGGAAGGTCCGCCGGTCTGCACGGCCTTGAACTTCTTGCCGTCGGGGCAGCCGCCGCCGATGTCGAAGATGACTTCGCGCAGCGTGGTGCCCATGGGCACTTCGATCAGACCCACGTTGGTGATCTTGCCGGCCAGGGCGAACACCTTGGTGCCCTTGGAGGTGGCGGTGCCGATGGAGGAGAACCAGTCGGCGCCCTTGATGATGATGGCCGGGATGTTGGCGAAGGTCTCGACGTTGTTGACGATGGTGGGCTTTTCCCAATAGCCGGACTGGGCCGGGAAGGGCGGCTTGGTCACGGGCTCGCCGCGCTTGCCTTCCATGGACTTGATGAGGGCGGTTTCCTCGCCGCACACGAAGGCGCCGGCGCCGTACTTGAGTTCGATGTCGAAATCGAAGCCCGAACCGAAAATGTTCTTGCCGAGCAGGCCGTAGCCGCGGGCGTCTTCGATGGCCTTGCGCAGGCGCTTGATGGCCAGCGGATATTCGGCCCGGATGTAGACCGTGCCCTTGGTGGCGCCGATGGCGTAGCCGCCGATGGCCATGGCCTCGACCACGGAGTGGGGGTCGCCTTCGAGCACGGCGCGGTCCATGAACGCGCCCGGGTCACCTTCGTCGGCGTTGCAGACCATGTATTTCTGGTCGGCCTGGTTGGCCAGGGCGATGCCCCATTTGACGCCGGTGGGGAAACCACCGCCGCCACGGCCGCGCAGCCCGGATTTTTTCACGAGTTCCACCACGTCGGCCGGGGTCATGGTCAGAACTTTGGCCAGGGCCTCGTAGCCGCGCAAGGCAATATAATCGTCGATGCTCTCGGGATCGATAAAGCCGCAGTTGCGGGTGGCGATCCGAAGTTGCTTATTCACGGTCGTCGTCGCTGCCATATCGTCGTCTCCCGATGGGTTTACAGGACTACCCGTTCGTAGTTCACAGGGATGATTCCCTCGACCGGTTCGCCCTTCATGACGTACTCGGTGATCAGCGCCCTGGCCTTGGCCTCGTCAACGTTGCCGAAAACAACCGGATCCTTGCCCGGAAGGGTGATCTCCACGGTGGGCTCGGCAAAGCAGTAAGTCATGCAGCCGGACTGCATGAATTCCACGCCGGTGACGCCGTTTTTGGCCACTTCGTCCTGCATGGCATCCATCGCGACCTTGCCGCCGGCGGCGATGGAGCAGGTAGCCAGGGAGACGTTGATGATGGTCTTGCTTTTCTTGGCCGCGGCCCGGTCCAACAGTTCCTGCCGCTTGGCCTTGAGGGCTTCCAGAGAGGTTATGGTGCTCATGGGTTGCTCCTTGGCTGGCTAGAAATCGGCCAGGATCTTCTTGACCTGACCCGGGGTGACGTTGCCGTAAACCTTCTCGCCGACCATGACGATGGGAGCCAGGGCGCAACCGCCCACGCACCGCAGCGTGTCAATGGAGAACTTGCCGTCCGGGGTCACGTCGCCGATATCGATCTTCAGCTGCTCCTTGAAGGCATGGACCACCTTGTCCGCGCCCTTGACGAAGCAAGCCGTGCCCATGCAGATGGAAATAGGGAACTTGCCCTTGGGGACCATGGTAAAAAAGGTGTAGAAGCTGACGACGCCGTACACCTGGGACAGGGGGACTTCCATGTAGTCGGCGACGAACTGCTGCACTTCGATGGGCAGGTAGCCGAAAACGCTCTGTGCTTTATGCAGCACGGTGACCAAGTGGCCTTCTTTTTGGGGAAGGGATTCGATAAACTGGACGACTTCCCGATACTGCGTCTGCGGCAGTACGGCGTGGTCCGGCATCCTGCACTCGCCTGTCGCTTGACAAGTTGAGTTTTGCATACGGAAGCACCTCTCCTTGTGGCATTTTAAAGTTCCAATACTCAGTGTCTCTGCTTTCCATCCGTGAAAGACATTACTCCCCGTACGGACGGACGTGCACCCGCTATCCGGCCTGGAATGGAAATGAGATTGTGATTATTTTCACAATCTCGGTGGCTCGGTGACGGTATTCGCGTCTGACATTCCATAGCCTTCGCCCTTTGCTTGAAAACTCACCCCCCTTTGAGCAAAAACCGAGCCATGAAAAAATATATTAAAAAACAATATGATATAAAAAATGGTCAGAACAGGCTTCACGGAGATTGGGGCCTGGGGGAGTCGGGTGGCCCCAACCGGGCGGATTGGAAAAGAAGAGTGTTTTTCTAAAACAAATAAAATCAGTATATTGTGGACACTAAGACAAAGTGCGCTAGCCAGCGGGAACAGATGGGTCAAAATGCTCCTCTCCCTGCGGAATGGAACAAGGGGAAATGGCCAGGAAGATCGAAGTGGCGCTCTTTGACCCACGCCCGCAAACGGCACCAGTGCATGCGTCGTTTTTCCCCGGGCGGAACCGCAAAAAAGGGCGGGTACCAACCGGCACCCGCCCCGGCCAGGCCCTAAAGCATCCGCCAGCGCGGCGCCGAGCCGGGTCCGAAAAATGGCATTGCCTGCTCCGAGCACCCGCTTGGGACGCGCGGGGCCAGCCCCCTCGCTCGGCCAGCATCTCGTCGATCAGCCGCTGCAGGTTCTCCGATTCCCGCACCAGATCGGACACGGCCGCGTCCGAAGCCTCCATGGCCTCGGCCGTATCCTGGGAAATACGGCTGATCGATTCCACGGCCCGGCTCATTTCCTCGCTGGTGGCCGATTGCTGCTCAGCGGCCGCGGCAATGGCCTGAACCTGGTCCGAGGAGGCGGTCACCAGCCGGACAATGCCTTCCAGAGCGTCACCCGACCGCTTGGCCAGGCCCGAGGCTTCCTCGATGGCTTCGGCCGCCACCTTGACGCTGGTCACGTGGCGGATCGTGCCTTGCTGGATACCGGTGATGGCGTTCTCCACCTCCTTGGTGGCGCTCATGGTCTTTTCGGCGAGCTTCCTGACCTCGTCGGCCACCACGGCAAAGCCCCGGCCGGCCTCGCCGGCCCGGGCCGCCTCGATGGCGGCGTTCAAGGCCAGCAGGTTGGTCTGGTCGGCAATGTCGGAAATCACGCTGATGATGGCGCCGATGCCTTGGGCTTCCTTGCCGAGAGCGGTCATGTCCTGGCGCAGGGAATCGGCCTTGTCGCGCGCCCGGCCGATGCAGGCCACGAGTTCGAGGACCGTGGAGGAACCCTCGGTCGCCTGGCGCCGGGCATCGGCGGCCGTGTTCGCGGCCAGGGAGGCGTTTTTCGCCACCTCCAGCACCACGGTGTTCATTTCATTGATGGCCATGGACGTCTCGGCGGCCGCGTCCTTCTGGGACCCGGCTCCCTGGCTGGCCTGGCGGACCTGGTTGGCCAGGGCTTCCGAGGCGCTTCCCAAATGCGTGAGCACCCCTTCCAGGGTCTGGGCGGCCTGGACCGCCCCTTCCCGCCGGGCGGCCAGGGCCGCTTCCCGGGCCGTTTCGGCCTCGGCCAGGCAGGTGCCGGCCCGATCCGCCTCTTCCTGGGCCTCCTGGCTTTTCAGGTCGGCCTCCTGGATCTTGAGCTTCAGGTTGTCCACCAGGGTGCACAGCGCGTTGCCCAGGGCGGTGATCTCATCGATGCGGCCACCCTTGGAGCGTTGATTCACCCGGGAATGGATTTCCAGGCAGGCGTCCATTTCCCCATTGGCGATGCGGTCGCTGTGGGAGGACAAAAACGAGAGCCGGTCCAGGATGCCGCGCTTCATGAACACCCACAAGGTGCCGAGCAACACGGCCAGTCCGCCGAGAGACAGCAGGGCGTTGCGGGTCTGGGCCGCCTTGAGGGAGGTCATGGCCGGGCCGACGTCCTCGAGGGTGACCAACGCGCCCAGGACCGCGCGGCTGGAACCGTGGCAATGGTGGCATTCCGGGGCGTTTTTCACGGCCCGCACCGTGACGAAGGAGGGAATTCCGGCCACGGTTTCCAGGATCTCGCCGTTTTTCGCCGCTTGCAACGCCTGGCCGAGCAGACCGTCCACCGCGGCGTTGCCCAGGCTCTCGCCCAGGGGCTTGCGCAGCAGGGTCGTATCCGTGCCGTAGGTCACGTTGCCCTTGAAATCGACCATGAAGGCCTTGGAGGTCTCGTGGCTGGCCGCGATCTTGGCGAACTGGGCCACTGTGCCCTCGTTGTCGCCGATCATCATGGGTTCGTTGACCAGCAACTCGACCAGTTCGGCCGAGCGTTTGGCCGCATCGCGGGTGAGGTCCAGGGACATGCCCCGTTGCCAGAAGGCATTGGCCGCGAACAGACCGGCCAGGGTCAGAGCCGTCACCAGGGAGACCAGACCGAGCACCTTGGTACCCAGGGAACTGTTGCGCTTGGACATAAAAGCCTCCAGCCCGCTTGGATCATGTCGCGCGGCGCGGGTCGCCGTCTCTCGCGTGCGTAAATGGGGGGCGTAGCCGCGGTCGTTGGCCAAAAGGCCCTAAAAACGCGTGCGTCGCTCCCGGGCATTCCCCCTAGTGGGCTCCGGCGCGCAGCAAAGGCTTGTACCCAAAGGCCCGGACCCGCGAGGCGTTGTGGCACCCCTCGCAGTCGGCAATGGTCAGCTTGCCCTTGATGGCGGCTGGATCACTGGATTCGGTGTGGGCCGAGCCCGGACCGTGGCAGACCTCGCAGCCGGCATCGGCCAGCTGGGGCGTGTCCGCAAAGCTCGTGAAACCGCCCGGCTTGCCATAGCCCGTGGTGTGGCAGCCATAGCAGCCTGTCAGTTCCTCCGGCGTCAGGCCCTTGGCCATGAGACGCACACTCTTGGAGGAATGGGCTTTCTTGGAATATTTGATAAAGGCCGCGTACTGATCCGGATGGCAGCCGGCGCAGACCTTGCTGCCAACATAGTGCGCCTCACCGGCACGTGTTTCAAAAGGGAACACTGTGCAAAAACAGACGCAGCCCCACAGGGCTGCCCGGAGCATCGGAATCCGACGGCATGACATGGCGCGCTCCTCGCAAGCGGCACGCCGGGCGGCTTCCGGGCGTGGAACGCAAACCGCGGCGTCGCCGAATTTATCCGCCGCCGATCCGGTGGACATCCCCCGATATCACGCGACGGGAATACACCGTACCAATAACAGCAAGATGCATACCGGACGGTTCGAAAACGCACGCCGGAAAGTCCCTGCGTCAAGGAAAAGCGTGTCCCTCCTCACGTGGACGGGTGAGGCCTAGCGCTTTGAATTCGTGGAAGAAAAAAGAAAAGTCTCGCCGGGGCGTCGCGACAGAATTTGACAAGAATGCAAGGGAATCGTGACCCGGTGCGCCACTTCGGAACACTGGCCTGTTCTCTGTTTCATTTTGCTACAAATCCCGTTTCCGGTGGGTCACATGATATCGTATTCGCGGATCTTCCGGTACAGCGTCTTGCGGCTGATGCCCAGGGCCGAGGCGGCCAGGGTGCGATTGTTGCCGAAGCAGGTCAGCACCTTGGCGATATGCTCGCGCTCCACGGCCTCCAGGGACAGGAAATCGTTTTCCCCCTCGGCCTTGACGGACAGCTCCCGCGGCAGGGCGTTTTCGGTGATCACCCCGGCCTCGGACAGGATGACGCCCCGCTCGATGACGTTGCGCAGCTCGCGGATGTTGCCCGGCCAGTGGTAGTTGATCAGGCAGCCCATGGCCCGGTCCGAGACGCGGTAGGTGCCCCCGCCCTGGAGTCGGCCCAGAAAATAATCCACGAGCAGGGGGATGTCTTCCTTGCGCTCGCGAAGGGGCGGCAGCTCGATGTTGAAGACGTTGATGCGGTGGTAGAGGGCCTCGTGAAACCGGCCGGCCTCCACCTCCTTGGCCAGGTTGCGGTTGGTGGCGAAAATCAGCCGGATGTCGGTGGTGCGCTCGTCCTTGTCGCCGACCCGGCGGTAGGTCTTGTTTTCCAGGGTGCGCAGCAGCGAAGCCTGGACCTCCAGCGGCAGCTCGCCGATTTCGTCCAGGAACATGGTGCCCTTGTTGGCAAACGTCATCAGGCCTTCGCGGTTCTCGGTGGCCCCGGTGAACGAGCCCTTGACGTAGCCGAACAGTTCCGAGCGGGCCAGCTCCTTTTGGAGCGTGGCGCAGTTCTTGATGACGTAGGGTTTGTCCGCCCGCTTGGACCGGGCCTGGATGGCCGTGGCCGCCACTTCCTTGCCGGCGCCGGATTCGCCGGTGATGAGCACCGGCACCTCGGTTGGCGCCACCTTGTCGATCAGGAAGCGGATCTGCTTGACCGCCGCGGAATTGCCCACGATCTGCTGGGGCTTGTCCTGGTTCTGGGTATGCTTGAGCTGGCGGTTCTCGAAACGCAGGCAGGCCCGCTGGTAGGCCCGCTCCACGATGAGTTCGAGTTCTTCCAGATTGAACGGCTTGGTGATGTAGTCGTAGGCACCGAGCTTCATGGCTTCCACGGCGCTGTCGATGTTGCCGTGGCCGGTGATGATGATGACCTCGACATCGGGCAGGTGCTGGCGCACCTCGACCAGCAGGTCCAGGCCGTCGGCGTCCGGCAGACGCAGGTCGAGGATCACTACCTCGAAGATGGAACGGCGCAACATCTCCCGGGCCTGGTGGGCGGTTTCGGCGGTCTGGATCGACCGCGCCGGCGAGGACAGTTCCTTTTTGAGGAGCTTGCCGATGGAAGGCTCGTCATCAACCACAAGGACGCTGTAGGCGCTAGTCACGGTGTCTTTCCAGATTGACGGGCAGTTTCACGGTAAAGGAGGCGCCCTGGCCAGGCTGGCTTTTCACCTGGATCTGGCCGTGGTGCTTCTCGACGATGGACATGCAGGTGGACAGCCCGATGCCCATGCCCTTCCCCGCCCGTTTGGTGGTGAAAAAAGGCTCGAAGAGCTTGTCCATGTTCTCTTTGGGGATGCCGCAGCCCGAGTCCTCCACCCGCAGGCAGACCATGT
>JAWRKJ010000269.1:0-16329 GCA_040307025.1 Desulfovibrionaceae bacterium
CCGCCGGCCCGGGTGCTGCGGCCGTGGACCGAGGCGCCGGCCTGTCCGCTGCCCGGGCCCCTTGAGAGGGCGCGCATCGTGCACCTGATCGGCTCCCTGGGGCCGGGCGGGGCCGAGCGCCAGCTGTGCTACATCCTGCGCGGTCTGGCCGGCCGGGGGGTTACCGCCCAGACGTTGCTGAGCTTTTTCCCCTTGACCGGCGTTGGCGGCCACTATCTGCCGCTTTTGGCCGACGCGGCCGTGGCGCGCGAGGTTTTGTCCCATCCCGTGGCCTGCGATGGCGATCCGTTCGCGGCCTTGCCGGTGCGGCAGCGGTATTTCCTTTATGCCGCCTACCGGTGGTTCAAGGCCCATCCGACCGACATCCTGCACGCCTGGATGGATTACAGCGCCATTATCGGCGGGGTGGGCGCGCTTATTGCCGGGGTGCCGCGCATCGTGCTGGCCGCGCGCAACATGAGCCCCTTGCGCTTTCCCTACCTCTATGCCCATTGGTACCGGCCCTGGTACCGGCTGCTGGCCCGAAGCGACCGGGTGACGTTTTTGAACAACTCCCGGGCGGGCGCGGCGGATTACGCCGCCTGGCTCGGACTGCCGCCCGACCGGTTCACGGTGATCGGCAATGCCGTGGACAGCGCCGGTGCGCCACGGCCAGGCCCCGAGGCGGTCCGGGCGTTTCGGGAGTCCATCGGCGTCCCTGACCGGGCGCCGCTGGTGGCCGGGATCTTTCGGTTGAGCGAGGAAAAACGGCCTCTGGTCTTTGTCGAGGTCCTGGCGCGGCTGCTGCGCCGGGTGCCCGAGGCCCGGGCGGTCCATGCCGGCATCGGTCCCTTGGAAGCGCCGTTTCGCCGGGCCTTGGAGCGGGCCGGCATTGCCGACCGGGTGACGCTCCTGGGGCGGCGAGACGATGTGCCTGTCATTTTGTCGGCCTCCACGGCGCTTGTTTTGACCTCCATCCAGGAAGGCATGCCCAACGTCTTGCTGGAGGCCCAGTTGTACGGTTGTCCGGTGGTCGCGACCCGGGCGGGCGGGGCGCCGGATTGCCTGATCCCGGGGGTGACCGGATTTCTTCAGGCCCGGGACGACAGCGCGGGCATGGCCGAAGCGCTTCACCGGCTGGTGACGGACGCGGCCTTGCGCGCGGCCATGGCCGAAGCCGGAGCGCGGCTGGTCCGGGAGCGCTTTTCCATCGACGGCATGTTGGATCGGCTCGTCGGCTTTTACCGGCAGACCGTGTTGCCCGGCACGACGGCGGCGCGTCCGCGCGAAAGGACAGCATGAAGACGGAAACGACACGTTTCGGATTCGGGAAGAACTGGTCCGATTTCATCCAGAAATCCTTTTCCGAGGAGCGGGTGGCCGCCTCGCGGGAAAAACTTTTGGGCTTTTTGCGTCTGCCCGACCTGGCGGACAGGACCTTTCTCGATATCGGCTGCGGCAGCGGTTTGCATTCCCTGGCCGCGCTTCGGGCCGGGGCCAGGCGGGTGGTGAGCTTCGACTACGACCCGGACAGCGTGGCCACGGCCCGGTTTCTGTGGGAGCGGGAGGGCCGGCCGGCCCAGTGGGAGATCTGCCAGGGCTCGGTTCTGGACCGGGTGTTCATGGCCGGCCTGCCGCCAAGCGACATCGTCTATTCCTGGGGCGTGCTGCACCATACCGGCGATGTCTGGACGGCCCTGGCCCAGGCCGCGTTGCCGCTGCACGCCCGGTCCCTGTTTTTCGTAGCGCTCTATAGTGAGGACATACAGCTCGCGCCGCCGGCCGCCTTCTGGCTGACGGTCAAGCAGCGCTACAACCGGCACGGCCGCCTCGGCCGTCTGGCCATGGAATTGTGGTATTTCTGGAAGTTCATCTATCTGCCGGATCGGCGGGCCGGGCGGAGCACCCGGAAGCGTTTCCGCGAATATGCCCAAAGCCGGGGCATGAGCCAATGGACGGACATCCGGGACTGGCTCGGCGGCTGGCCCATGGAATTCGTGAAGATTTTGGATGTGCAGGATTTTTTGGACAAAAGCCTGGGGCTCGAACTGCTCGACATGACCTCCAACGAGGCCAATGCCGAGTACCTGTGCCGCAAGCGGGGCGCCAAGATCTGGGACGAGGCGTTGCGCGCCCGGCAAACCATGGCCTTGCCGCGGCCGTTTACGCACGTGGGGGGCTTTTGCTGGCGCGCGGACCTGCCCGGGTGGGGGGATCTGGCCGATACCGCCGCCGCGCCGCGCCGGTCCCCGGTGTTCGTGACCGAGGGCGGCCGGCGCCTCCAGATCCCCCACGCGGATCGGGGGCTTATCGCCGGCAAGGGTCTGGGCCGCTACGTCCATCGCGACGACGGGCTTTTTTTCGCGGCCACGGACAACAGCGATCCCAACTCCAACGACCGGACCTACCTGGCCCACGTTTACCCGGGGAACAAGCCGGCCTGAGGCCGGGCGGGTGCGATGGAAGCGGTCTTGCCACAGGAACCGGGGCTGTCCGGCGTCGCCGGCGCGCCCAGGCGTTGCCTGGTGACCGGGTGCGCGGGCAATGTCGGCTCCAAGCTGACCCGGGCCTTGCTCGATCACGGCCATGCCGTGGTCGGGGTGGACAATTTTTTTTCCGGCTCCCCCGCCAGCCTGGAGCCGTTTCGCGACCATCCACGGTTCCGGTTCGTCGAGCGCTCGGTTGCCGACCCGGGGCTCATCGAATCCCTGTGCCGCGACCACGGGCCGTGCGATGTCGTGTTCCATCTGGCGGCCATCGTCAGCGTGCCCTGGTCCATGGCACACCCGGCAGAGATTTTGGCCGTCAATCTGGAGGCGACCCGGCGGTTGCACGCCAAGGCCCGGGCGTGCGGCGTGGGGAGCTTTGTTTTCGCCGGATCGGCGGCGGAATACGGCCGGCCCGTGGCCGGGCCGGTGCGGGAGGGGCAGGCCGGAGATCCCAAAAGCCCCTATGGGCTCTCCAAGTATCTGGCATCACGGGCTATCGAGGACTCTGGCTTTGGCTGCTCCCTGCGATTTTTCAATCTTTATGGTCCCTGCCCGGGAACGCCGGGCCCCTACGATGGGGTGGTGCGGCGGTTTTTGTCCCTGGCCTTGTCCGGCGAGTCCCTGACCATTCACGGCCTGGGGCGCCAGACCCGGGATTTCGTGTTCATCGACGACGCGCTGACCGCCGCCATGCTCGCCGCCGGCCTGGCCGGTGACAGGCCGCCGCTTCGGGGCGTGTACAACATCGGCACGGGCCGGGCGACCAGCGTCGTCGCACTGGCCGAGCTGATCAGGGCATTGTCCGGGGCGCGAAACGGACTGCGCTTCCTGCCCGCGCGGGCAGGGGATATCGAACACTCCCTGGCCGCACCGGACAAGTTTCTAGCCGCCACCGGATTTTGCCCGGGCATCACCCTGGGCGAGGGGCTCGGGCGGACCCTGGATTGGTTGCGGGCACGGGTTCGGGGGGGCTGTGGCGGTTCGGGCGCGTAGCCGGAAAGGAACCCGTCAGGCCTTGCCGCGGCCCCGCGGCGCGGGTGGCGTTCTCCTGGCCACGGGTACGAAAAAGGCCTGTCCCGGTTCGCCGGGACAGGCCTTTTTACAGAGCGAAGCTTACCGTTAACCCTGGATGAGGTTAAGGGCCATCTTGGGCAGGGAGTTGGCCTGGGACAGCATGGCCACGGCCGACTGGGTCAGGATCTGCTGCCGCACGTATTCGGTCATTTCCGTGGCCACGTCCACGTCGGAGATCTGCGACTCGGCGGCTTGCAAGTTGTTGGCCTGGATCTCCAGGTTGGAGATGGTGTTCTCCAGGCGGTTCTGCAAGGCACCGAGGTTGGCGCGGATCTTATCCTTGGACACGATGGCTTCGTTGATCTTGTCCAGGGCCAGCTGGGCCAGTTGCTGGGTGGAAATGCTGCGGCCGGCTTGGGAGCTCGAGGTCGCGGCGCCCAGGCCCAGGCCGAAGGCCGAGGCCGTGGAGGTGCCGATCTGGACGTAGTAGTAGTCCTCGGCCGACAGGTTGCCGGTGCCGAAGTGGACCTTGAGCTTGCCGGTGGAATCGGCACCGGCGCCGTTGTGGGTATCGCCGGACAGGTTGCCGTTGAGCAGGTAGATGCCGTTGAAGTCCGTGGCATTGGCGATTCGGGTAATTTCCGAGGCCATGGCCTGGTATTCGGAGTCGATGATGAGACGCTGATCCGAGGTGTAGGTACCGGTGGCCGCCTGTTCGGCCAGTTCCTTCATACGGATGAGCTTTTCATCGATGACCTGCAAGGCGCCGTCAGCGGTCTGGATGAGGGAAATGGCGTCGTTGGCGTTGCGCACGCCCTGATTGATGGTGGAGATATCGGCGCGCATGAGTTCGCGCACGGCCAGGCCGGCGGCGTCATCGGCGGCGGTGTTGATGCGCAGGCCCGATGACAGGCGTTGTGTGGATGTGGAGAGCGCACCGTACGAATTGGACAGATTGCGCGCCGCGTTCATGGCCATCAAGTTATGATTGATAACCAGAGACATAGTAACCTCCTTGTTGCACCAGGCGTTCCCTGCTGGTTTTGTCCATTGCAAGCAGGAGGCGTACCAACACATTTTTAATCATTAAAATTAAATAGTTACATATTAAAAAAAACCTCCCTGGGAAAATTTTGACCATCCTTTCCCGGTTGTCCGTCATTTCCCCGTAAGGTTGAGGAGCACCTTGCGAACTGCATGACGACCGGTGCGGCAAGCTTTGCCTTGGCATGGCCTGGCGACACCTTGCAACGGACGCGGTCCGAAAGTGTCAGAAAGTTTCAATCCGCGCCCCCGCGTGGGACGGCCCGCGAATTGGCCAGTTTCCCCGTAAGAAAATACCGGGCCAGGGCCGATGCGGCCTCCGGATCATCGGCCTGCCGGTATTGCCGCCGCCGCAACAGAACGTTGCCCGAGGCAGTACCCCGGACGCTGGCCAGAAATCGGCCGTGCTCCGTGAGGAAACTCACGGAAACGCCGTTTTCGGCGCAAAGCCCGAGTAGGAACGGGCTGACCGAGACATGGCCTCCAGCAACATGCCGCGCACCGGGGCCGCTTGCTGGTCCTGTGGAGGCGGCGCGGATGAAATTGCGCTCGGCATGGGCAAGCTGGCGCTCGATAAGGTCACTGTTCCAGCCAAGTTCGTTCAAAAGCGTGGGAGCCATGGCCCGGAATCCGTGGGCGCACATTTCCCCTTGTTCGTACCCCATCCGCCGCAACGCCGCATTTAACGCCATGTTCGACATGCAACGGCCGTTCGTCCGATTGCAGGGGAAGAGGTAGCGATCCTGGCCGGTCAATAAATCTCTGTGATGATCTCCACGGCCTGCTTCGACAGCGGTACGATATGATCCCGGCGCATTTTCATTTTCTCGGCGGGGATGGACCAGCGGGGACCAGCGGCGGCTTCGAGGTCGATCTCGCTCCACTCCGCTTGTCGCAGTTCGCCAGGACGGACAAATACCAGGGGAGCAAGCCGCAGGGCCGCCAGCACCACAGGGCTGCCCTGATAGCCGTCTATGGCACGCAGCAGTTGCGCCACGCCCTTGGGGTCGATGATGGCCGGGCGGTTCGTGGCCCGACAGTGAGCCAGGGCTCCGCGCAGGTCCGCGCCGACATTTCTTTCGGCAATGCCCGTGGAAATGGCGAAGGTAAAAACCGCCTCGCAGTATTGGCGCAGGCGCTTTGCTGTCTCGTGATTCCCCTTGGCCTCGATCTCGCGCACTGTGGGAAGGATGGTGGGGGCGCGCAGCGTGGAAATGGGGATATTGCCGAAGGCGGGAAAGAGGTGTTGCGCCATGCGCCCCAGGACTTTCACGGCGTGCCCCTCGCTCCGCACCTTCACCTGCTTGGTGTGCCAATCCCTGGCGACCACCTCAAAGGGATTCGCGTCTTCGGCGGCCTGGACCTCGGCAGCAGACTTTTCGTCCTGCCGTGCTTTGCCTGGATCTATCCGTTGGCGATGAGCTTGCGGGCTTCGTCGCGGCGTTCCCGGGCGTCCTTGAGGGAAATATCCGGATAGGTGCCCAGGGAAATGAGTCGCTCCTTACCGGATATCCAGTAGCGAAGCCGCCACCACTTCCCGCCCTTGGGGCTGATTTCCAGATGGAGCCCCCGCTCGTCCTTGAGGCGGATGTTTTTTGGACCGGGCTTGGCGTTCCTTACGGCGACATCGGTCAAGGGCCATGCGGATAACCTCCGGATGCAGGTGTGGCGGGCTTTTACGGCCTGATATCCGGTCTTACTGACCACCACGCTCTTGCCTATCCGGTTTGCTATCCGGTCAAATGGCGGATGTCAAAGGACGTAAAAAGACTAAGCCGGACTATCGCTAGCCCGGCTTAGTTAATGTTTCCAGGTGGTTTCGGCCTTTATCGGACCGTCCTGGACTATAAATTGGTGCCGAAGGGGGGACTCGAACCCCCACGGGCATGGCCCACCACCCCCTCAAGATGGCGTGTCTACCAGTTCCACCACTTCGGCTTGCCGTTACTTGTTGGTCGCTCCCGCAGCCGGTGCCTTGGCATCCGGGGCCGGGACCTCCTCGAAGGTCACGCCTTTCTTAGGTTCCTCGGCCTTGGCCGGGGCAACGCCCGCCGGCGCCTGGATCGGCGCTCCGCTGGCATCCATCATGACCGACTTGGCCTGACGCCGATGGGAGCCGGAATACACATTGTACGCCAGAGAGGTGATAAGAAAGATCGCACTGAAAAGCGCCGTCAATTTCACCAGCAGTCCGCCGGCGCCCGTACTCCCGAACACCGATTGGCTACCGCCGCCGAAGATCACCCCCATACCTTCCTTGCCGGATTGCAGCAAGACCAGGATGATGACCGCGACGCAGGCGACAATATGAACCGCTATGATGAGTGTTGTCAACTGAATTTTCCCGTTCTTTTCGCGGACATGTCCGCGTGTTGCCTAGGCCGCGGCGATCGCGGCGAAACTGTCAGCCTCAAGGCTCGCGCCACCTACCAGCACTCCGTCCACGTTGTCAATCCCCAAAATCTGGCCCGCGTTGGCCGGCTTGACGCTGCCACCATACAGAATACGGATGTCGCCGCCAAGCCCGGGGAAGCGCGACACCAGGAAATCGCGCACGAACCCATGGGCGCCGGCGATCTCCTCGGGACCGGCGGTCAGCCCCGTGCCGATGGCCCAGACCGGCTCGTAGGCCACGGCCACGGTCTCGGGCGTGGCTGCGGCGCCAAGGCCTTCCAGGCCGGCCGTCAGCTGGCGACCGAGCACCACCTCCACCTGCCCGGCCTTGCGCTCCTCCACCTTTTCGCCCACGCACAAAATCATGGACAGGCCGGCGGACAGCCCAAAGGCCATCTTGCGCCCGACCAGGGCGTCATCCTCGCCGAGGATATGCCGCCGCTCGGAATGCCCGGCCAGGGCGTAACGACAGCCGGCATCGAGCAGCATGTCCGGGGCGATCTCGCCGGTAAACGCCCCCTGCTTGGACGGATAGAAGTTCTGGGCGCCCAGGGCAAAGCCCGACGCCCCGGCCAGGGCCTCCCCCACCGCCCAAAGCGCGGTGAAGGGCGGGATGACCAGCACTTCCCGGTCCGCCGGCAGCGAGCCCGAAAGCCGCGCCACCAGCCCGGCCGCCGTGGTCCCGGCGTCCGCGCGCAGCTTGAACATCTTCCAGTTGGCCGCCATGAGCTTTTTCATGACTGACACTCCTTGAGGGCCTCGAAGGCCGGCAGTTCCTTGCCTTCGAGAAATTCCAGGGAAGCGCCGCCGCCCGTGGAGACAAACGTCATCTTGTCGGCCAGCCGGGCGTGGTCCACCACCACGGCCGTATCCCCGCCGCCGACAATGCTCACCCCCCGGATTCCGGCCACGATGTGGGCCACGGTGAACGAGCCCTGGGCAAAGGCCGGATTCTCGAACGCGCCCATGGGGCCGTTCCAGACCACGGTCTTGGCCGGCTCGATGGCCAGGGCGAAAAGCCCGGCCGTCACCGGACCGATATCGAGCACCACCGCCTCGTCCGGAATGGCGGCAAAAGGCACTTGTCCGGCCGGACGCATCTCGGCCAGGGGTTTGTCGGCGTCGAAGGAAATAATGAAGTCCACGGGCAGGTAGATACCCACGCCGCGTTCCTTGGCCGCCTTGAGGATCTCCAGCGCCGTGCCGTACAGGTCCGGCTCCACCAGGGACTTGCCGACCTTGTAGCCCTGGGCGGCCAGGAAGGTGTTGGCCATGGCCCCGCCGATGCACATGGCGTCGACCTTGGACAGCAGGTTGTTGAGCACGCCGAGCTTGGAGGACACCTTGGCCCCGCCGGACACGGCCACGAACGGCCGGGCCGGGGACTGCACAGCCTCGCCCAGGAACTTCCACTCCTTCATGAGCAGAAAACCGGCGCAGCACTGCTTGGCCACCTTGGCGAAGGCGACCATGGAGGCATGGGGCCGGTGGGCGGTGCCGAAGGCGTCGTTGACATAAATATCGGCCATGGACATGACTTCCTTGGCAAACTCCATGTCGCCGGCCGTTTCGCCCGGGTTGAAGCGCAGGTTTTCGAGCATGAGGATCTGGCCCGGCTTCAGGGCCGCGGCCATGGCCCGGGTGGCCTCGCCCACGCAATCCGGGGCCATGAGCACCTCGCGCTCGAGCAGATCGGACAGGCGCTTCGCCGCCGGGGCCAGGGAATACTTCGGATCGGGCGCGCCCTTGGCCTTGCCCAGGTGCGAGCACAGGATCAGGGCGGCGTTTTTGGACAGGGCATACTGGATCGTGGGCAGACTGGCCCGGATGCGCAGATCGTCGGTAATACGGTCGCCGTTTAACGGCACGTTGTAGTCCACACGGATCAGCAGTTTTTTTCCGGTGATGTCGATCTGGTCAATCTGGAGAAGAGCCATGGGAACTCCTTGACGCGTCAAAAGGTTTACCGGTCCTGGACGACCGGGACCGCAGCGGTATCCCGGACCATGACCAGAGCGTCCTCACCGCTGTCGGCGTAATAGCGTTCGCGCCTGCCGGTCACGACAAAGCCGTGGCGCAGGTAGAGTCGTTTGGCCGGCTCGTTGCCGGCGCGCACTTCCAAGTACCCCCGGTTCATGCCCATTTTATCGGTTTGTTGCAAGACGTGGCCAAGCAGCCGCGAACCCAGGCCCTGGCCGCGCCAAGCCCGGTCCACGGCGATGTTGAGGATCTCCAGCTCGTCCCCGATCAGGTGCAACGTGATGTAGGCCACAAGCCCCTCCGGGCCGTCGATTCCCCAGGCGGCAAAAATCGGGCGGACAAAGGCGGCCAAAAGCACCGCTTCGCTCCAGGGATCGGGGAAGCAGGCCGCCTCCAGTCGGGCCAGCTCCGGCACATCGTCCGGTTCGAGGCGGCGAGGGGACATGGCCGGGGCGGTTTCCATTGCCGTACATCCATGGCATGGTCGCCCGAGCCCTGGTGGCAAGAGGCGACACGTGAAAAAAACAAAACCCGAAGCCCTTTCCGTGGAACTGGTCGATGTGGTGGACCACAACGACCGGCCGCTCGCGGTCATGCCCTTAAGCGAGGCCATCCGCCAGTCCCTGTACTACCGGCTGGTGAGCGTGCTCGTGTTCCGGCCCGACGGAAAGCTGTTCCTGCAAAAACGCGGCCCGAAAAAAAACCTCTATCCGAACCGGTTCGACGTGTCGGCCTCGGGCCACGTCAAGGCCGGCGAGGCGCGGGTGGAGGCGGCCAGCCGGGAGCTGTTCGAGGAACTCGGCCTGCGCGCCCAAAACCTGACCGTGCTCCACATGGTGCCGGGCAGCGACCAGACCTCCCGGGCCTTCGTAACCCTTTTTTCCGCCGGCCGCATCAGCGCCCCACCCCGCCCCAATCCCCAGGAGGTGGCGGGCGGCATGTTCGTGGACCTGGGCGAGCTTACCGCCCTGGCGCGCGACTACCGGGACATGCTCACCCCCGGCCTGGTCTATTTCTTCGAACAAAAAGTCCTCTTTCCCAACCAAGTCTGATAGCCCCCCTCTTCCCACCATTGGGGTGGCCCGGGAGGGGCTCGCCAGTCCCTCCTGACCGCCGGAGGCGTCTCCCCTCCCTTCTCACACCCCCGCCGCCTTTTCCAGCAATCGCGACATGGGGGCGTGCAGGTGGCTGTTGCTGGCCAGGATGCGGAAGTCACCCAGCTTGTAGGGCGCAAAGGGCCGGTAGGACGTGACCATGCCCCCGGCCTCGGTCACGAGCAGCCAACCGGCGGCCACGTCCCAGGGATTGAGGCCGATCTCGTAGAAGGCATCGAGGCGGCCCGCCGCCACATAGGCCAGATCCAAAGCGGCCGCGCCCGGACGCCGGATGCCCTGGGTGGTAGCCAGCACGGCCCGCAGATCGGCCGTGATCTCGTCGAGATTTTCGCGGATGGCGTAGGGGAAACCCGTGGCGACAAGGGCGCCTTCGAGTGCGGCCACCGCGGAAACGGCCAAGGGCGCGTCGTTGCACAAGGCGCCGAGTCCCCGGCCGGCCGTGAAGCACTGGCCGAGGATCGGGGCGTTTATGAGCCCCAGCACCACGTCCCGGCCGTCGTACAAGGCCACGGAGGTGCACACGAACGGAAAGCCGTGGGCGAAATTGGTGGTGCCGTCCAGGGGGTCGATGATCCAGGTCGGACCGGTAAGTTCGGTCCGGCCGGCGGTCTCCTCGGCCAGGAAAGCGGCCTGCGGGCACAAGGCGCCAAGCCGTTCCTTGAGCAGGGTCTCCACGGCCAGATCCGTGGCCGTGACCAGATCGATGCGGCCCTTGTGGCGGATGCCGGCCGGGGCGGCGAAATCGGCCCGGATGCGCTCCCCGGCCTCAAGCACGGCCGCGCGGGCGCCTTCCAGGATTTTGGCGATGTCCATTTGCTGCGGTCTCCCTGCCGCCGCTCGCCGAGCGGTCGCAGGGGCCGCAGGGGACGGCGGCATCGTGTCTAGTTGAGGAACACGTCCCGATAGCGCAGCCGGTCCTCCATGCTGCGTCCGGTGCCGCGTACCACCGTGGTCAGCGGGTCTTCGTCGAGGAGCACCGACAGGTTGGTTTCCTGGCGGATGCGCTCGTCGAGGCCGGCCAGAAGCGCGCCGCCCCCGGCCAGGAGCAAGCCGTTTTTGGCGATGTCCGTGACGAGCTCCGGCGGCGTTTTTTCCAGGGCCTTCATGACCGCGTTGACGATGATGTTGACCGGCTCACGGATGGCCTCCCGGATGTGTTCGTCGCCCACGGTGACCGTGGTCGGGGTGCCGTCGATGAGCGATTTGCCCGAGACTTCCATGGTTTTCGGTTCGGGCAGGGGCATGGCCGAACCGATGATGATCTTGATCTGCTCGGCCAGATTCTCGCCGATGAGGATCTGAAATTCGTCCTGGATGAAGCGCTGGATGGTCTCGTTGAGCTCGTCGCCGGCCACGCGCACGGATTCGGCGTAGGCGATGGCGGACAGCGAAATGACCGCCACCTCGGTGGTGCCGCCGCCGATGTCCACGACCATGTTGCCCGAAGGTTTTTCGATGGGCAGCCCGGCGCCGATGGCCGCGGCCATGGGCTCCTCCACGAGCTTGACGTCCCGGGCCCCGGCCAGATGGGCCGATTCGATGACCGCCCGTTTTTCCACCTGGGTGATGCCGGTCGGCACGCAGATGACGATCTTGGGCTTGGCGAAGCGAAAGCCGGTGAGCACCTTGCGGATGAAAAAGGCGATCATGGCCCGGGTCACCTCGAAGTCGGCGATGACGCCGTCCTTCATGGGGCGGATGGCCCGGATGCGTTCGGGGGTGCGGCCCAGGAACTCCTTGGCCTCGCTGCCCACCGCAATCAGATCTCCGCTACGGGTATCGATGGCCACGACCGACGGTTCGTTGAGCACGATACCCTCGGTCGGCGTATAGAGGAGGGTATTGGCCGTCCCCAGGTCCATGGCCAGGTCTTTTCCGAGGAAACGGAAGAACTTGCTGAACAACATGCCCACGCTCGCATTGAATTTCTCGATATCGGATAATCGACCGCCCCAGGGCCAGTGTCGCATGGTAGATGGCGCGGGCCCAAAAGTCTATTCCCCTTTGGGTCGGGCAGGCCGGGAGACGTCCAGGCGGGTCCGAAAATGCAGATTTTCCAGAAAAAGGGCCAGATTCTCCGCCACCATGGACGCGAAGGCCTTAAGCTCCTCGGTGACGGGCAGGGCGCGCTGGTCGGCCAGGGTCAGCACGCCCCTGGTTTTGCGGGAAAAGATAATCGGCAGGCAGATGACGCTTTTGAATTCCCCGGCCGGCACGTCCAGGCCGAACAGGGGCAAACCGGCCGTGCCGGCGGTGTCCTTGTCCCCGGAAGAGACCGGGGTCTGGTTTTTGAACACCCAGCCCACCAGTCCCTGGCCCACGGAAAAACGCTGGAGCGCCTCGCGCGGTCCGGCAAAAGGGGTTTCGCTCGCGCCTTCCAGAAAATACGACCGGCCGGACTCGTCGCGCACGGACAACAGACAGTGGCGATAGCCCGTGGCCTCGGAGAGCAGGCCGAGCAGACCGTCGCGAAAGGCCGACCACTTGGGCTTGGCCTTGTGCAGGCCGGCCATGCGGCGCAGGCACTGGTAGTAGCGGTGCTCCGTCAGGCTCACCGCCACCTCGCGGCACCGGGTCAGATGTTCCCCGGCCAGATCGGCGAACTGGGCCAGGATCTTGAGTTCCTTGTCGCCCAGGGTGTAGGTCTTGCGGCTGTCCACGCACAAGGCGCCGCCGGTCGCGGCCACGGGATAGCCCATGAAGGCTCGGATGCGCTCTTCCTCGCCCCCCCGGTAGTAGCCGAGCACGCCCCGGCGCTGATCGAAATTGCTGATGATAAGCGGCTTGCCCTCGCGGATGATCCAGCCCACCAGCCCCTGGCCCGGGGCGATGACCGCGTTTTTGTCCAGGGCCTCGCCCAGACTGAAGGAAGCCACGGCCCGGCACACGGCCCCATCGCCTTCCGGCAAAAACAGCACCGCCGAATAGGCGTCGAACACATTGCCCACGATGGCCAGCAGCCGTTCGTAGAAAGGAATGTCGATCATGGCGTGCGTTGTTACGGTTGGCGGACGACGGCACGGCAGGGGAAGCGGCCGGACGTGAAACGCTGGGCCGATCCCGAAGGCAATGGCAAACGGCCCGGACAAGGCCTGCCTGGCCCAGATGGCGTGACGGATCGCCGACCTGGCACTGCGATGATGGCCATGGTTACTCCCTTCCCTGCCGACGTGAACGTGAGGGGAAAGGCATCATAGGTATCCCCGGGCATGGCGTCAAACCCGATCGGAACCCGCGCGGGCTTCGTACCGCCCAGGGCGGAAGGTGACGCAGGAAGGACTTTATCAAATTCGACTCTTAGGATAGAAAGGTATTTTCCTCGTCGTTGAAAAAAATCTGACGCGCACTTGCAACCGGTGACACACCCATGAGCTTCGACTGGAAAGACGCCTTTTCCCAAACCCCCGAGGCCCCCTTTCTCAATGGCGCCAAGCGTCCCCGGAAAGGGGAAATCCTGCGCGTGCAGTCGCTGACGGACCTCAAGCGCTTTCTGGACTGGGTTCACCTCAAGGAGTGTCTGCTGCGGCCGTTTTGCGAGCAGCCCAATTACCCGCTGGTGGATTTCCGCGAACTGTTGCCATCCTTCGAGGCCGACCCCTTCGAATACAAGAACCTGCCGGGCTTTTCCATGGTGGCCATGGCCAGGCCCCTGAAATATTTTCAGGAAATCTTCCAGTACGACATCCTGCACTGCCTGCTCGATTACAGCGACGCCAAAACCGGGGAACAATGCCCCTTGGAAGCCTCGATCTTCGGCCAGAACACCCGGACCTTCTGCGCCCGGCTGCCCAAGGTCAGTCAGGACCATTTCCGCCGCGATTTCAGTGAGGCCGACGTCACAAGCCTTGAAAACTACGCCACCCTGCTGCCCACCATCCTCCAGATGGACCGGGCCCACGTCATGTCCATGGACAGCCAGAGCGACTTCTACCTGTCCGGCGTCTACTGTTCCTTCCCGTCCTACCTCGACACGGAACTCAAGCGCTTCGGGCTCAACATCAAAAAATTCGCCGTGGGCGACGACCGGCGCTACGAACGCAACCGGGGCTTCGTCTACCAGTTCCTCATGGAGCTTTACGGCTTCCCCATCGTGTCCGAACGGCGGACCTCCTCGGCGCTTTTCGCCCGGCGGTTGTTCCGCATGGGTGAAAAATTCATGGTCCGGGTTCTGGGCCAGACCGACCGGGCCATCACCACCCTCTACTCCCATCCCGAGGCCCGGTACTACCCCCGGGTGGAGAAACTGGCCCTCATTACGGTGGACAAGACCCAAACCGAGGCCATCAAGGCCCTGGAGGAAGGCGGCTATTTCATCGACTCCGAACGCCGGGTGGTCATCGTCCGGGTCATCTACCGCCAGCACAAGTACGACGCCAACAACGTGCGCCAGGACCGGGCTCTGTCCGTGGCCGGCCAGGAAATCATCCATCCCCTGACCGGACAGGCCTTCACCCGGATCAACATCATCAAGGACACCTACAGCCTGTTCTTGCGTTTAAACGACATCGTGCGCGGCGAATACAACGGCCGCATCGTCTACAAGCGCAACGAAATCGTGGAAAATACCGACACCCACGAAAAAAAACTCAAATTCCTCTATGCCTGGCTGTCCAAGCACCAGCGGCGTATCATCAGCTATTCCGACGAATTCTACTCCAACGTCGTCAAGGTGATGGACAACTATCTGCTCGATCCCGACAACTACGAAGATTTCTCCGGCATGCGAGATCTGCACCAGGAAGTCTGGAGCAAGTACAATTACATCCAGCAGGCGCGCAAGGTCAAAATGCTCGAAGATCTTCAGGATCGCAACTACAAGGGCGAGAATATTTCCTATCTCCAGATGCTGTCCATCTTCACCGAGATTTTAAACGACCTCAAGTTCGAGATCGTCAACTACTTTGACAATCTGGTCGAGCACGTCCTCTCACTGGGCGAGATGATCCTCAACGACCGCTATCTACTGCGTAATTACATCAAAAAGAAGGACATGGAGCTTTCACCCTACGGACAATCCGTCAGAAAGACCTATGGCCGACTCGTCTCCCTGCTCGACGAATTCCGTTCGATCCGCAAGGTCAAGAAGGAACAAGGCATTGTCGTGCCCTTGGTGGCGCAAAATTCCTAACCCCACGCGGCCCCCATCCGGCCGACCGCATCACCCCAGCAGGTCGGGGCCACCCGGCCCGATCGCATTCGGAGTTCATCGTGGAACAGCCCATCCCCACCCCGCTTTCCGACTGGCACCGCCAACACGGTGCCAAGATGGTGCCGTTTGCCGGTTTCGACATGCCCGTGCAATACACGTCCATTCTGGCCGAACACGAACACACCCGCACCAAGGCCGCCATCTACGACATCTGCCACATGGGTGAGTTCCATCTTTCGGGCCAGGGCGCGGCCGCGGCCTTGTCCGCCATCGTCACCCACGACCTCGACACCCTGGCCCCGGGCAAATGCCGCTACGGCTTCTTGTGCAACGAGGCCGGCGGCGTCATCGACGACCTTATCGTCTATTGCCTGGACACGGACAGCTACATGCTCGTGGTCAACGCCGCCCGCATCGCCATCGATTTCAATTGGATCAAGGCCCGGTTGCCGGAAGGACTCGTTTTTACCGACGACTCCGAGGCCACGGCCAAGATCGACCTCCAGGGCCCGCTGGCTTATGAGGTCCTGCGCGACCGGGTGCCCGGAGATTGCAGCCGGCTTAAGTATTTCAACTTCACCTGGACCGAGTTCGCCGGGGCCAAGGTCATGATCAGTCGCACCGGCTATACCGGCGAACTGGGCTATGAGCTGTTTTTACCGGCCACCGCCGCCCTGGCCTTGTGGGAGGCCCTCGCCGCCGATCCCCGGGTGCTGCCGGCGGGGCTCGGCGCCCGCGACACCATCCGCCTGGAAATGGGCTATCCGCTCTACGGCCAGGATCTGGACGAGGAACACACCCCGGCCGAGGCCGGCTACGGCTGGCTTTTGACCTCCCCGGCCGAATACGTCGGCAAGGGCAAGGCCGCCCGCCTGGACGCCAAGCTGCTTGCCCTGGAAATCCCGGGCCGGCGCAGCGCCCGGCATGGCGACACGGTCACGGACAAGACCGGCGCCACGGTCGGCGTGGTGACAAGTGCCTCGTTTGCCCCGAGCCTCGGGCACGCCATTGCCCTGGCTTACGTCAAGGCCGGCGCGGCCGAGGCCAAGGAATTCCGCATCAAGGCCGCCCGTGCCGAACTGCCCGCCTTCCGGCGTACCCTGCCGTTTTATAAAAACGGCACGGCCCGCAAAGTCGTGGCTGGCTGAGGGGAGGAGGAATGCCT
>JAWRKJ010000270.1:0-5803 GCA_040307025.1 Desulfovibrionaceae bacterium
GGGTGGGGGGGGGGGGGTTACGCTTCCTTCTTGATCTTGGACTTGCTCATGGACAGTCCGATGCCGTTGAAAATGTCGAAGATGGCAAATCCGTACCACATGGTGTAGAGCACGTAGAACAGGAGCAGGGCGGTCACGGTCGGGATCTTGGTCGCGATGTGCTCGGCCGGGATGCCGTAGAAGTTGTAGGCCGGCTCCAGGGCCTTCTGGCAGACCGTGTTGATGATGTTGGCTTCATCGATCATCTTCTGGCGCTGCAGGGGCTGAATCATCGCGCTTAAGAGGGTGTGCCAGCCCTTGGTGGCCGTCTTTTCGTCCATTCCGTAGAACTCGGCCACAGGCTTGCCGTTGTCCTTATACATGTGGTCGCAGTCGACCACCACCTGGGTCAGCATCTTGCCCAGATCGCCCTTGACCTCGTAGGCATCGCCCTTGAGTTCACCCGTGGCGCCGACCTTGGCCAGGAGCACGTCGGCCGTCTTGGCCATGTCAGGGTTCTTGAACTTGACGTTGACCGTGATCTGCTTGCCTTCGGTCGGTTTGATGGTCGCCTGCACCTTGGGGATGAAGTACGAAGACCCCTTGGCCAGCTTGTTGAACAGGTCGTCAGAGAATTGCAGGCCATTTCTTCCTTCGCCGAAGATGGGCATGAACAGGGTGATGAAGACGCAGGCGAAGGAAATCAACAGCAACAGGCCGGTGGTCAGTTTTTTCTTGCTGGCAATCATTGGTTAGACCTCCTGGTGGTGCAGGGAGGAGATGTTGGTGATGAACTTGCCGACGACCCAGATGCCGAAGGCGGCCACGACCACCCAGAAGACGATGTTGCCCACGAACTCGATATTGGCCACGAGCGCCTTGGGCAGGCTGATGTATTCCATCTCCACGAATTTCTTGGGCAAGGTCGTGGCCCGGTTGATGAAGCCGGCGATGATGGACATGGCGTAGAAACCGCGGATGTGGATGCCCTTGACCACCTTGGTGGTCAGCGCGCCGACCTGGATGCCGAGCAGGGAGCCGAGCAGCATGCCCATGGCCAGGGAGTAGAACACGTAGCCGTAGATGGCGTACTGGGCCACGGCGCCGAAACCGGCCGTGAAGATGATCTGGAGGATGTCCGTGCCGACGGTGGTCATGGAGGAGACACCGAAGACGTAGACGAACATGGGGAAGGTGACGAATCCGCCGCCAACGCCCATCAGTGCGGCCAGGATGCCGACGATCATGCCGCCGGCGGCCACGATCCAGCCGGAAATCCGCTTGCCGCCGGGCACGAAGTCCTCGTCGAAGGAGATCATGGGGGCGATGTTGAGGTTCTGCAACTTGACGGCCATGCCGGTCATGCCGAGGCTCTGACCGCCGCCGTGGGCATCGCCGCCGGTGTCCTTACGCGAGGCACGCAGGAAGTCGAACAGGGCGTAGAAGCCGAGGAATCCGAGCAGCACCGCGTAGATGATGCTGATGAACATGTCCGAAAGCAGCGGGTCCCTGTTGTAGAACCATTTATTGACGGCGCCGCCGACGAACGTGCCGCCGATGGACCCCACCAGGAAGGCGACAGCCAGTTTGCCCGAGACGTTGCCGAGCTTTTTGTGCACCGTGGTGCCCATGATGGCCTTGGCGAAGATGTGGAACAGGTCGGTGCCGACGGCCAGGATGCCTTTGACGCCGGCGGCCATGAGCGCCGGGGTGATGATGAAGCCGCCGCCCGCGCCGATGCAGCCGGTGATCAGGCCGGCGGCCAGGCCCACGGCCACCGAAACCAGGAAGATGGTGGAGGTGTAAAACGCCGGGGCATAGGCATGTTTGCCGCCGATGTAGTCGCCGGCCTCGACAAAGGACACCGCCACGATGGGCAGCAACAGGACCATAAGAACCAGGAGTTTTTTCCTGTTCTTGATGATGGATGTGGAAACTTCCATATCCCACTGGGCATGGGCGACCGACGCCGCCTTGAGAAATTCGAATACCTGCCTACCGAACCCCATGTTGGCTTCCTCCGTTTTGAAGATCCGTTTTCGCGCTTTTCGCCGCGCGAGTCCCCACCCCGCGACGTTTACCCAAGGTCTCGTCCCGGTCGCTCCCCACAGGGAGAACCGTCCCGGTCCGGTCCGTCCAACATCGTGCGCACCACGGCTTTGAGCCGTTCGAAGTCGCCACCCTTCTCGACCCGGGCAAAGCCGTTCGTCCCGGTGTCCAGGCCAGGAAATACGTGGAGCACCACCGGCAGGGTCGGCCGGATGCGAGCCAGCCGCTTGGCGAGAAGTTCCCCATCCGGCGCGGCGATCTCGGCGTCCAGGACCAGCACATCCACCCGCGCCCGCCCCGAGGTCGCGAGACACGACAGAACTTCGGCGCCGGAGCCCGCCGTCACGACGACGTGGCCCTCGCGGCCGAATTCCCGGCGCAGCAGCTCCCGGATATTGGCGTTTCGCTCGGCGATCAGGATGGTGTGCCCTGGACGATCCACGCTGTCCTCCCTTTGGTACGCGTACATCGCATAAGGCAAGTCCCATGCCAGCCAGACAATTCACATGGGAGCCGACAAGGCCATGAAAAAGCACTTTTTTTCACAAGTGCCGGAGGGGGTGTCGGACCTTTTGTCGGAAAGGGGTGTCAGGTCTTTTGACAGTCCGTAAAAAGATCGGATGGAAAGGAATCGGACAGGGGCCTGTCCGCAAGCGCATCAGCCGCGTTGCCAGCCGGCGCGGCCTCAGGAACGAATTTAAAATGAAAGGGTTTCCAATAGGGCAGCACCCTTTGGCCGCCGGAGGCTTCTCCTTACCCCCAAGCTACTCCTTCCGCTCCCGCTCCCGCGCCTCAACGTTCCCCGGACTGGACCCGGGCCGCGACGCGCAGGCCGTATTTTTCGATCTTGGCGATAAGGGTGGGCCGGGAAAGGCCCAGCAGCCGGGCCGCCTGGGTGCGGTTGCCGCCGGTGGCCTCCAGGGCTTCGCGGATGATACGCAGACCGAAATGGTCCATGAGCTCCTCGAACACGCCTTCCCGGCCGCTGGTCAATTCCTGGCGCACGAACCGGGCCACGGCCTCGTCCAGGGATTCGCCGGCCACGGCCCTTTCGCGCAACGGCTCGCCGGCCGCCTTCTGGACCTCGTCCGGCCCAAGGGGGGCGCCCCGGTTGAAGATGAGAGCCTTTTTGAGGGTGTTGGAAAGCTCCCGGACATTGCCCGGCCAGGGCCGGGCTCCAAGCAGGGCCAGGGCCTCGGGCGACAGTCCCGGATCGGTTTGCCCCATGTCCCGGGCGTGGCTGGCCAGGAAATAGCGGGCGAGCAGGGGGATGTCGTCGGGCCGCTCCCGAAGCGGCGGCAGGGCCAGGGTCACCACCTTGAGCCGGTAGTAGAGGTCCTCGCGAAAAAGCCCGTCGCGCACGGCCGCTTCCAGATCGCGGTTGGTGGCGGCGATGATGCGCACGTCGACCGGGATGACCTGCCGGCCGCCCAGGCGTTCCACGTTTTGCTCCTGGAGCAGGCGCAGGAGCTTGGCCTGGATCGACAGCGGCATGTCGCCGATCTCGTCGAGAAAGACCGTGCCGTGGTTGGCCTGTTCGATCTTGCCCACCTTGCGGCTGGCCGCGCCGGTGAAGGCGCCTTTTTCGTAGCCGAACAGTTCGGATTCGAGGAGGGTCTCGGGAATGGCCACGCAGTTTATGACGAGAAACGGTTTGTCCGCCCGCAGGGAGTGCTGGTACACGGCCCGGGCCACGAGTTCCTTGCCCGTGCCGGATTCGCCCCGGATGAGCACGGTGGCGTCGGTGGGCGCCCCGCGGCCGATGGATTTGTAGAGCTCCTGCATGGAGGGGCTGCGTCCGACAATGGCTTCGGTGGCGGCGGCGTCGGCCTCGGCGCCCACGGCCACCCGGTTGCGCATGCTGCGCCCGGCGGTCACGGCCTTGTCCAGGAGCTTCAGGATGTCCGGGATGTCGAAGGGCTTGAGAATATAGTCGAAGGCCCCCATCTTGGTGGCCTCGATGGCGATGTCGGTGGTGCCGTAGGCGGTCATGATGATGACCGGGAGCCTGGGCTCGATCTCGCGCATGGCCGCGTAGGCGGTCAGGCCGGACATGCCCGGCATGCGCACGTCCATGATCACCACGTCGGGCAGGGCCTCGCGCACGGCGGCAATGCCCGCCTCGCCCGAGGAGGCGGTGCGGGTCTCGAAGCCCTCGGCGGCCAGCAGCCGCTCGAAACTCATGCGCAACTGGTGGTCGTCATCGACGATCAGGACCTGTGCCATCCCCTGTCCCCCTCGCACGGAAAAATCATGGTGAACGTGGCCCCGCGCCCCTCCGGGGATTGCAGGGTGATCCAGCCGCCATGCTCCTCGACGATGCGGCGCACGATGGAAAGCCCCAGGCCCGAGCCCTCGCCCTTGGTGGTGTAAAAAGGCTGGAACACGCTTTGGGCAATGGCCGGCGGCACGCCCGGGCCGGTGTCCGTGACCCGCACGGCCAGGATGCGGCCGTGGGGTTCGAGGATGCCCGTTTCCTCGCGAATGGTGATGGTGCCGCCCTCGACCATGGCCTCGCAGGCGTTGAGCACGAGATTGACCAGGGCTTCCTTGAGCTGGTCCGGGTCGGCCTGGATTTCGGGCAGACGCTTGCTGCGTTCCAGCTGCACGGTCACGTTGTAGGAGTCGAGCCGGTGCTTGAGCAGGCGCAGAACCGTGTCCACCACGTCCGAGGGCGACACGGACTGAGCGGCCAGCTTGGGCGGCCGGGCGAATTCCAGGAAATTGCGCACAATGGTGTCGATATGCCCGATTTCTTCGGCTATGACCTCGAAATCTTCCTTTTGGCTCGGGTCGAGCTTGAGCCCGCGTTCCAGGGAAAAAAGTCGCATTTTGACCGACGTGAGGGGATTGCGGATGGTATGGGCCACGCCGGCGGCCAGCTTGCCGGCCATGGCCAGCTTTTCCGTCTGGATGAGGTGCCCCCGGCTGGTTTCCAGGTCGAGATGGGCCTTGTCCACATCGTCCATGAGGTCGCGAAACTTCTGGCCGATGACCTTGACCTCGTTGGATAGGGGGCCGATCGTTTCGCCGTTGCGTCCGTCCCGGGCCAGGCGGCGCAGGGGGTCGAGGATTTGGCCGACCAGGACATAGGCCAGGAAAAAACTCAGGGAGGCGTTGACCAGCACGCCGATCACGGCCACGCCCATGACCAGATCCGTACGCTCCAGGTAGATGCGGCCGGTTTCGCGCATGCGCGCCCGGTGCAGCTCCTTGAATTTTTCGCACAGGTCCCGGACGTCGTCGAACTCCTCGCGCACGCCCCAGTGCTCGTGCTTGGCCGCGTCGACGCGGCCCTGGCGGTAAAGGGCGATGACGTTGTCCTTGGCCGCGGTGTAGCGGGCATGGGCCGCGGCGATGGCGTCGAGCAGGGTGGCGGCCTCGTTGTCCTCGACTTCCTGCCGGGCCCGCTCCAGCCACAGGGCGAAAACCCGCCGGCTCTCGTCGAGCTTGGCGAGCCAGGTCACATCCTGACTCAGATAATAATAGGTGGCATAGCCCTTCTGGTTGAGCAGGGCGTTTTCCAGCTCGTGGGCGGCGGTCAGGGCGGCCAGGTCCTTGTCGGCCGTGGTCGTGTAGAGGTCCCGGGCCGTGGCCGCGTACCAGATCATGATGGCCGGACCGGTCAGGTTGACCAGGAGCAGTGCCCCGAGGAGGACGTAAACCCGGGTGCGCAGCCCCAGATGTTGGGCCGTGGCGCGGCGCCAGGCGTTGACAGTGTTGGCCATCGAGGTTCGCGGGCGCTCGGGCCGGGCGGATGTGGACGGGGGGGGGG
>JAWRKJ010000271.1:0-2926 GCA_040307025.1 Desulfovibrionaceae bacterium
GGGGCCGCTTCCAGATGGTCCCAGGGCGTGCGCACATCGAGAAAGCGCGCGTCGGCGCCGGACGGGTCGGTGGCGGGATCGCCCGGGACCACGCCCGGGGCCAGGAAACCCTCGGCGATGTCGTGGTTGTAGCGGCAGACCTGGGCGCTTAAGCCCACGGCGGCCAGGTTTTCCCCTGACAGGGCGTAGAATTCCGGCCGGCGCTCGAAGGTGTAAACCCGGCCGGTCTCGCCCACATGCCAGGCCAGGGCCAGGGTCAGGCCGCCCGAGCCGCTGCCGGCCTCCACGACCCGGATGCCCGGGCCGATGCCGAGCTTGAGCAGAACATAGCCGATTTCCTTGGGATACATGATTTGGGTGGACCGCTTGACCCCTTTGATGAGATCATAGGTCGTCGGTCGCAGCACCCGGAAGACATGGCCGAGATGGGTGGTCACGGCGCCGCCGCAGTCGGCTTGGCCCACTTCGGCGAAACGGATCACGCCTTCCTGGGTATGCAAGGTGACCGCCGGGTCGAACCGCCGCAGATATCGCTTGCCCTTGGGAGAGACCAGAAGTATCAAATCGCCCTGTTTCACGTGTCACCCCGATTTGGTGTTTGGGTCGTTGGCCCTTGACCACGCCCGGGCGGCCCTGTCAAGTATGCGACGCGACAAGGAGGATCGCGCCACGGACCACCTCAGGTATGTTTTCGGCCCTGTCGCATCGGGGCGTCTTGGACTCTCGCTCGGCCTGGACGGGCTGGGTGGACGCATTTGTAGTTTCGATTGCCTGTATTGCGAGGCGGGTCCCACCGAGGCCCTGACCCGCACCAGGAAACCGTATGCGCCGGCCTGCCGCTTGCTGGACGAACTGGCCAACTGGAAGGCCCAGGCGCACCACCTGCCCGATGTCGTGACCCTGGGCGGGATGGGCGAGCCGACCCTCAATACCGAATGCGGCGCCATTCTCGCCGGCGCCAAGGAACTTTTTCCCGGCCTGTCCACGGCCGTGCTCACCAATTCGAGTCTGCTGTCCGACCCCGACGTTCGGGCGGACCTCGCCTTGGCCGATATTATTCTGCCGTCCATGGACAGCCTGGTCGAAGCTGAATTTTTCCGTCTCAACCGTCCCCATCCGGATCTGTCCCTGGCGGGCATCCGGCAGGGGCTGCTCGATTTTCGCGCCGGCTATGCGGGCCGGATCTTTCTCGAGATCCTGCTTGTGGCCGGTGTCAACGACACTGAGGAAAACCTGGCCCTGCTGCGGGACTACTGCCGGGAGCTCGCTCCCGACCGGGTGGACGTCACCACCATGTCCCGTCCCGGGGCCCATGCCGGCGCCGGGCCTGTGCCACAAGACACCCTGGCCCGGTTTCGGGAGGCCCTGGGCGCGGCAACCGCTTCGGCCTCCACTGCGGGCCATGGCCCGGCGGCCGTGCTCGCCGGCGCTGCGACGGAAGAACTTGCGGCCCGTATCGCCGCTTCCGTCAGACGGCGCCCCCAGACCGCCCCGGCCCTGGCCCTGGCCCTCGACGCCCCCCTGGAACAGATCCAGCGGGCCTTGCAGGCCCTTGCCCGCGCCGGCACCGTGCGCCGCGAGGTCCTGGGGCACGACACTTTTTATTCCGGCTAGCGCCGGAGCAACGCATTTCGTCCCGACGGGCCGCGCCCCCGGGACAGGGAGATTTCCTGATGAGCAGAGGCACCAAGCGCAAGCAGAAGATGTTTATTGGCGTCCTCCCCGGCGAACAGGTCGAAGTGGCCGTGGCCGAGGATGGACAACTTCTTGAATATTATGTTGAAATGGTCCATCAGGCCAAGACCCGGGGCAATATCTACAAGGGCCGCATCCACAATATCGACCCGGCCCTGCAAGCGGCGTTCATCAACTACGGCGCCGAGCGCAACGGCTTTTTGCAGATCGACGAAGTCCATCCCGAATACTACCAGATCGTCCATGCCGGAGACCGCCGGCCCAAATTTCCCCCCATCCAGAAAGCGCTCAAAAAAAATCAGGAACTGCTCGTCCAGGTGGTCAAGGAACCGACCGGGCACAAAGGCGCCTTTCTCACCACGTATTTGTCCCTGCCCGGCCGCTATTTCGTCCTGACTCCGGGCCGGGAACAGCGGGGCGTGTCGCGCAAGATCGAGGACGAGGCCGAACGCAAGCGCCTCAAGGAAGCGATTTCCGGGCTCAAGCTCGAGGAGGGACTGGGCATCATCGTGCGCACCGCCGCCCTGGGCCAGTCCAAGACCTCCCTGGAACGGGACCTGTCGTTTCTCAAGCGCTTGTGGAAGGAAGTGCGCCAGCGCGGCACCACGGCCGAGACCCCGAGCCTGATCTACCAGGAACTCGATCTGGCCTCCCGGGCCGTGCGCGACTACCTGACCGACGACGTGGGCGAGATCTGGGTGGACGAGCCGGAAACCGCGGCCAAGGTGTCGGAAATGGCCACCCTGGTCTATCCGCGCCGGCCCGGCATCGTCAAACAGCACACCGACATGGACGTGCCGCTTTGGGACCGCTTCAACCTGCGCAAGCAGATCGAACAACTTTACGGCCGCGAGGTGACGTTGCCAAGCGGCGGCATCCTGGCCTTTGACCACGCCGAGGCCCTCACCGCCGTGGATATCAACTCCGGCAAGATCGGCGGGGAATCCAATTTTCGCGAGATGGCGCTCAAAACCAATGTCGAAGCGGCCGAAGAGGTCGCCCGGCAGTTGCGTTTGCGCGACATCGGCGGCCAGATCGTCATCGATTTCATTGAGATGAAGGACCGCAAGCACGTGGCCGAGGTGGAAAAGACCTTGCGGGCCGCCTTCAAAAACGACCGGGCCCGCACCGATGTCGGCCGCATTTCCCGCTTCGGGTTGCTCGAAATCGTGCGCCAGCGCCTGGGCTCCTCGGCCCTGTCCATCACCTCCGAACCCTGTCCCCACTGCCA
>JAWRKJ010000272.1:0-3573 GCA_040307025.1 Desulfovibrionaceae bacterium
TTCCGGTTTCTTGAAGGTGTACTTGGAGGTCTTGTCCATAGCTCCCTGCTCGATGACCTTGCCGGACCCGTCCTTGACGATGAGGGCGACGCCAGAGGCGGAAGAACCGTCGGAGAAGCCTCCCTCGCAGGTAATGGTGCCGTCGGCGTTGTCGAAACACGTGCAAAGGGCCGTGTGGGCCAGGGCCGTCCCAGCCAGGGCCAGGACCAAGGCGACGATAACGAAAACAGCTCTCATTTTCATCTTTGCCCTCATGGTGCGATACTCCCGAAAACCGCGTCCGCGCGGGTTGAGGTTTACCCGGGCAGGCAAAGAACCTGCCCGACGACGATTCAGGTGTTTTGCCCCACCGGACAGGCTTCAGTCGCCACGGCCAGCGGTCTCCTGTCGCGATGGGGCACGATCCCAGCCACGACGGTGGCCGCCACGGCAATGGCATAGAAGCCCCACATGGCGGTTTCGCCGTCAAGGCCGAGCAGTCTTCCTCCGGTAAAGACGGCACTGGCCACGACGATGCCGAGAAGCATGGGGTAAAGGATGGCCAGCACCATCCACTTCGCCTGCCCGGTCTGCACTTTGATCATCATGGACGTGGCCATGCACGGTGGGTAAAGGGCCATGAAGAGCATGAGGGCCAAGGCGTGCAACGGCGTGAAATCGGCCTCGCCCCGGCGCATGGACGTCTCCAGGGAAGTGTTGTCCCCGCTGCCGGCTTCAAGCTTATAGATGGCGCCAAGAGTGGCCACGGCCGACTCCTTGGCGGCGAAAGCCGAGAGCAGGCCGGCGTTGACCCGCCAGTTGAAGCCGGCAAACTGTGTGACCGGTTCCAGCGCCCGGCCTAAAATGCCCAGAAAGCTCGTTTCCAGACGTTCCTTGCGCATTTCCAACGTGATGGAGTCCCTGGTCTGGGCAAAGGCCCGCACCCCGGCCAGGGCGGCCTTGGCCGCCGCGTCGCCCCGAGGTTTGAGCAAAGCGAAGTAGTCGGCGCTTTCCTCGCGAAAGCGGCTGTCCACGGCTTTGGCGGTTTCGGCGTCCTCCACGCCGCTCCGGGCAGCCTTGTAGGCCTCCTCGTAGCGCAAAAACTGCAGCAGCCCGTGGCCGGCCAGGACCGCCTGGAACCGGGTTCCGGCCACGGACGTGTCAAGCTTCAGCCGTGCCGCTTCCAGCCGGGCTTCGTAGGCGCCCATGTGCTCGTGGCTGATGCCCGGGAACTGGAGCAGCACGAAGACGATGACCGCCACGGCCGCTACCACGGTGACGATTTTCTGGATGAAAAGCGCCACTTTCTCCACGGCGCGGGTCAGCAGGTTGCGCAGGGTCGGCATGTGGTAGGGCGGCATCTCCATGATGAAGGGCGCGCTGTCGAGACCGACCAAAAGCGTCCCCGACAGCAGTCGGGCGATGGGCAAGGCCATGAACAACGTCACCGTGGAAATGAAAAACATGGCCGTCGACGCGTGGCCGGGGAAAAACGCGCCCACCAGCAGCACGTACAGCGGCACCTTGGCCAGGCAGTTCATGAGCGGGATGATGAGGATGGTGGCCAGCCGAGACTTGTCGTCGGGAATGGCCTTGCAGGCCATGACGCCGGGCACGCAGCAGCCGCCCAGATACACGCCGGCCAGCACCATGGGCAGGGTGGACTGGCCGTGCAGGCCGTAGGACCGGAACAGCCGGTCCAAAATGAACGCCATGCGCGGCATGTAGCCGGAGTCCTCCAGAAAGGCCACGCAGAAAAAGAGCAGGAAAAAAATCGGGATATAGTTAAGCAGGGCGTTTATGGAGTCCATGAACCACAGCCCGAGGGAGCGCAGCATCGGGTCCTCGAGCATGCCGGCAGGCGGCAGGAAGCCGGCGACGGAATTCTTCAGCCAAGCCAAAAGCGGCCATGTGTAGTTCGTGAGCTTGTAGCCCCAGACGATGGACACCTGGTACAGCACGAACAGCACGCCGACGAGCACCAGCGGCCCGAGGAACTTATGGCACACAAAGTCGTCGATGGCGTCGGTGCGGGTCCGCTCGGGTCCGGCGGCCTTGACGATGACGGCCTGGGCCAGAGTCCTGGCCAGCCGGCGGCGGACCAGCGCGGCGAAGGCGGCCACGGTCTCGCCGGCCTCCTCCTGGAACGCTGCCTGACGCGCAGCCACCACATCCGCCAGACGCGCCGGCTCGAAAAACACCTCGGCGACGAATTGCCGCGCCCCAGCGTCGCCCTCGAGCAACCGCACGGCCAGCCAGCGGCGCGGCGCGCCCAGTTCGCCGCCCTCGGCCAGGATATCCTCCACGGTCCGGATGTGGGGTTCCAGCCGGCCATAATCGACCCGGAAGGGTTCGTCCTTGGGGGGCTGGTTCATGGCCGAGGTCATGACCGCCACAAGATCGTCCCGACCCTGCCCCTTGCGCCCCACCCCTTTGGAGACCGGCACGCCCAGGCGATGGGCGAGCAGGTCGAGGTCGAGCTCCTGACCGCGACGGGCGGCGACGTCCATCATATTGCAGTGCACGACCACATTGGCTTCGAGTTCGAGGAGTTCAACGGTCAGGCACAGGTGACGGCGCAGGTTCGAGGCATCTATGACGTTGACCACCACCTGTGGATGGTCGAAGAGAAGAAAATCCCGGGTAACACGCTCTTCCGGGGAATAGGAACTGACGGAATAGGCCCCGGGCAGGTCCACCAGTTCGCAGGCTCGGTTGCCCAGTCTGAACAGACCCGATTTTTTCTCCACGGTGACGCCGGGGAAATTGGCCACATGTTGGCGCGCCCCGGTGAGCATGTTGAACACCGTGGACTTGCCGCAGTTTGGCTGGCCGGCCAAGGCCGCCAGGATGCGTCCGCTCATTGGGCCTCCACCTCGACCAGGGAAGCCTCGCAACGCCGCAAGCTCACCAGAAAACCGCTCACTTTAATTTCGATGGGGTCGCGAAGCGGCGCGTTGCGGACAACCGTCACCTCCTCGCCCGGCACCAGGCCCAGATCGCCCAGCCGTTGCCCCAGGCAACCGTCACAGCGAACCTTGGCCACGATGCAACGGCTGCCGGGAATGAGCGCCCCCAGATGGGTGGTATCCCGCGATGTCTCCCTCTCCATGTTCACCTCCGGAGAATTCAAGTTCAACGAATATTCCCGACGCAACGGCGAAACGACGTTTCAATCGCAGGCGTCGGAGTCCTCGCCCGTCGTGGCGCCGCACAGTCGGGTCATGAGTTGGTCGACGCCCGTGAGGGCTTGACGCAGTCCCCTGGCGTGGTCCTGGCCGGCAAGAGCGGCTTCCTCGATGGCCTTGGCCTGGCCGAGGGTTTCGTGGAGGGCGTTTCCGACCTGGGCCAGGGGGGACAGGGAACGCCCCACGGTTTCAGCCCCGCGCTCCCCCATCGCCCGGGCGCCGGCCGCGTTGGAAGCGATGGCCTCCAGGGCTTGGCCGACCCGGGAGGACAAATCCAGAAGCTCGCCCGTCGCCTCGTGGGCGATATGCAGCAGGCCCGCGTTCCCTTCGGCCTGGACCATAACGGTATCCAGGCGGGTGGAGGTTTGCACGGCGGCCTGCTTGGAGCTTTCGGCCAGGCGGGGGG
>JAWRKJ010000273.1:0-5058 GCA_040307025.1 Desulfovibrionaceae bacterium
ATGCAGTACCTCAAGGAGATTTCGGCGGAAATCCAGGAACTGGAGCACGACCTGGCCGATACGCGGTCCAACGAGGACCTCAAGATGTTGCTCAACCTCCAAAAGACCGTCACCTACTTCCACTCCGCCCTCAAGACCAACGATTTCATCATCGACCGGATCATCCGGCGCGGGCTGAGCGTGGGCACGGGCCAAAAGCTTGTTTTTACCGAAGAGGAGGAGGACGGCCTGGACTATGCCCTGACCGAAACGCGCCAGGGTATCTACATGTCCAAGATCTTCACCGAAGTGCTGACCTCCATCGCCAACGTCTATTCCTCCATCATCTCCAACAGCCTCAACCAGATCATGAAGGCGCTCACCTCGTTGACCGTCATCATCATGATCCCCACCTTCATCACCAGCCTCTACGGCATGAACGTCGAACTGCCATTCCAGCATTCCACCACCGCCTTCACCATTGTCTCCGGCATCGGCATCGCCATGACCGTGGCGGTCATTGTGATCATGAAATTGCGTCGTATCCTGTGAACAGCGGAAAGGGGGCTGCGCACTGCCTCGCAACCGACGCGTGCGGTGGCCAACGGGTGACGTCCCTTGGAATCCGTTTCTGCCGGGGTGGACCTGCGCCGACCGGGAGCGCGGTTTGGCCCCTTCTTTGCATCTTTGACAGACAAGCTTCGGGGACTGGCTATTTGCCGGGAAGTGGTTATGGTATGCCGGAGTCCTTCGGGAAGTGTCGCACCCCGCAGCGAACGCACAAGGTCCGAGGTTAGAAACATGCGAAAGATAATTTGGGCGTTAAGTCTGTGCTGCCTCCTGCTGACCGCGAGCGCCGGCACGGCCCTGGCACATGGGTATTACGGCCCTGGGCCGGGCGCCATGCTCGGAGCCGCGGTGCTTGGTGGCATCGTTGGCGGCGCAATCGTGGCTTCTGCCCCGCCGCCGCCCCCGCCCGTGTATGTGGTCCCGCCGCCGCCCCCACCGGTGTATTATTATCCGCCACCGCCGCGCTATTATTATCCACCCCCGCCTCCTCCGCGCTACGGATGGTAACCGTCTGAACACAACCGGCCTCCATTTTGGGGGCCGGTTTTTTTGCAAGAGCGGTTTACCCGCATCGCATCTGGCTGTGCTGGTCGGTTTTGGAGCCCTTTGTCCTCGTCCGGGACCACGGCACAATTGCCTGGCGACGGACCGTTGCCTTGCGTCAAAATTCTAACAATCTGGAATTATACTGGGACCCCAAGGGGGAGCCTTCAGGGGGCGTCGTTCGACTGAATGCCGGTATTTCGGCAATTGTACGATTGCAACGCACCGCGCGCGAACCACGCTGCCCAACCGGGCGCGGCTCCGGAAAAGTCACGAAAATCGGGACAACGGGATTGCCAGGGGACGGCACAGGATGCGAAAAGGTCCTTGCGCAATCCGCCCCTGGCCAGATGCGGCCGAAGGGGGCTACTGGTTGGCCGGGACGGCCTCGTGGGCTGCGTGCCTCGTGCGGATTGCTGGCGTTTCAGACGCGTTTGGCGTTGTGACGCCCCCCTGTCCCCCCGACCAGAGGGCACATCACCTCCTCGAAGCGGAGAAAAGACCGGGCAGCGAAGCGCTGGGGACTGGTGCGGAGCACGAGTGGTTTTTATTGTTGACATTGATTTTTAAAATCAATTATCAACGACCCGGATGAAGCAATACACCGGGATGGTTCGCCTGGGGCGGCCCGGACAGCGACACCAGACGCGAGTTGGAAAAGGAGGCGTGCTATGGTCATTTCCATGCGAAAAATGGCTGTCGACCAAGCGGGACGGATATCCGCCATTACCGCCAGCGGCGAACTGGGGCGACGGATTCGCGACATGGGCCTCGTGCCCGGAACAGAAGTTCTGATTGTCGGGCGGGCGCCACTGGTTGATCCGGTGGCCGTGCGCATGAAAGGATTCACTTTGTCATTGCGCAACAACGAAGCCGATTACATCGACGTGGAGGCTCTCTAGCATGGCGAACGGGATTCGGGTGGCCGTCGCCGGCCAGCCCAACTGCGGCAAAAGTACGATGTTCAACGCCATCACCGGCGGTTCGGCCCGGGTCGGCAACTATCCCGGCATCACCGTGGACCGCCTGGAAGGCACCTACCGTCTCGACGGACACGAGGTGCACCTCGTCGACCTGCCCGGCACCTATTCCCTGACCTCCTATTCCATGGAAGAGCTCGTCGCCCGGGATGTCATCGTGGACGAACATCCCGACGTGATCATCGACATGGTCGACGCCACCGCCTTGGAGCGCAGCCTCTATCTGGCCGTGCAGCTCATGGAGATCGGCGCGCCCCTGGTGCTCGGCCTCAACATGATGGACGAGGTCAAGCGCAACGGGGTCATCATTGACTGCGACAAGCTGTCCAAGCTGCTCGGCGTGCCGGTGGTGCCGTGCACGGCCCGCATCGGCCAGGGGCGCGAGGAGCTTATGCAGGCCGTGGCCGCCGTGGCCAAGGAGCGCGGCGGGCAGTGGAAGCCGATCCGTCTGTCCTATGGCCCGGAACTCGATCCGACCCTGGCCCAGATGACGGCCTTCATCGAAGAGAAGCAGTTTTTGACCGACCGGCTTGATGCCCGTTGGGTGGCCATCAAATACCTCGAAGCCGACGAGCAGGTCATAGCCAAGGGCCGGGCCCGGGACGCGGCCACGTCCGGAACCCTGGAAATCATGCGCCAGCAGGCCGAAACCCATACCCGCCAGCACAGCGCCACCACCCCGGACGCCATTATCGCCGATTGGCGCTACGGCTTCATCAACGGCCTGCTTAAACAGGGCGTGAGCCGGGGCAGCGAGGATTTGCGCCGCACCCATTCGGACAACATCGACCGGATCGTCACCCACCGGCTGCTCGGCCCGTGCATCATGCTCGGCGTGCTGTGGCTTATGTTCCAGATCACCTTCATGCTCGGCGCCTATCCCCAGGGCTGGATCGAGGCCGGGTTCAAGGCACTGAGCGCCTTGGGCACGGAGTACCTGCCCGAAGGCTATGCCCGATCGCTTATCGTCTCGGGCGTCATCGACGGCGTGGGCGCGGTCATCGGTTTCACGCCGCTGATCTGCATCATGTTCGCCATGCTCGTCTTCCTGGAGGACCTGGGCTACATGGCCCGGGTGGCCTATATGATGGACCGGGTGCTGCGGGTGTTCGGCCTGCACGGCATGTCGGTCATGCCGCTGATCATGTCCGGCGGCATTCCCGGCGGCTGTGCCGTGCCCGGGGTCATGAGCGCGCGCACCTTGCGCAGCCCCCGCGAACGGTTGGCCACCATCCTGACCGCGCCGTTTATGGTCTGCGGTGCCAAGACCACGGCCTATCTCATGCTCGTGGCCGCCTTTTTCCCGGGGAACCCGACCCAGGCCATGTTCTTCGTGGTGCTGGCGGCCTGGGCCTTCGTGTTGCTCGTATCCCGGCTTTTGCGCTGGACCGTCATCAAGGGCGAGAGCACGCCCTTTGTCATGGAAATCCCGCCCTACCGCCTGCCCACCCTGCGCGGCGTGCTCTTCCATACCTGGGAGCGGGTCTGGCAGTACATCAAAAAGGCCGGTACCGTAATTCTGGCCGTGTCCATCCTCATGTGGGCCATCATGACCTTCCCGGAACTGCCAAAGGACAAGGTGGACCGGTTCGAGGCCCAGCGCCAGGAAGCCGTGGCCAAGGTCAAGGCCGACAACCCGACCGCCTCCGAGGAAGACCTGGCCAAGCTGACCGAGGACGCCACCAAGTCCATCGACGACGAACAAAACGATGTGGCCCTGCAAAATACCCTCGGCGGCCGGATCGCCCTGGCTCTTAAACCCGCCACCGACCTGGCCGGTTTTCCCTGGCAGGCCAATGTCGCCCTGCTTGGCGCCTTTGCGGCCAAGGAAGTGTTCGTCTCCACCATGGCCACGGCCTATTCCATGGGCGAGGTGGACCCCGAGGAGTCCGAGGGCCTGAGCGAACGTCTGGCGGCCGATCCGGCCTGGAGCCTCCCGGCGGTATTGTCCGTATTCACCTTCATGCTGCTCTATACGCCCTGCATGGTCACGGTGGTGGCCATCGCCCGGGAAACCAATTGGAAATGGGCCGCGTTTTCGGTCTTCGGCTCCATGGGCTTCGCCTTCGTGGTGTCCGTGATTGTCTACCGGGTCGGCCTGCTCTTTGCCTGACCGATTCGTGCCTGCGTCTGCCAAACAAAAACGCCCGGGCCGTGCTGGTCCGGGCGTTTTTAGTGCGAGTTGCAAAAGAGCTTTTTGGATTTGGGGAAAGGATTCCAAAGGGCGTGAGCCCGTTGGCCGCCGGAGGCGTCTCCCTGTCCCAGCCTCTCCCCCCTACACGATCTCGGGCGTGAAGCCGGCTTCGCGCAGGGCGGCGAGCACGCTCTGACCGTGGGCCTTGTCCCGGGCCTCGAAGGTGACCTCGATACCGGCCTCCTTGGCGGGCAGGGCGAGCAGTGTGCGGTGGTGCTGGATGTCCATGATGTTGGCGCCGGTGTCGCGCAGCACGGCCGTAAGTTTGGCCAGCATGCCGGGCCGGTCGCTTATGGGCACGCGCAGGGTGACGATGCGGCCCTCGCGGATGAGCTGGCGGGTGATGACCGAGGCGAGCAGGCGCGGGTCGATATTGCCGCCGCTTAAAATCAGCCCCACCGTGCGGTCCTTGAACCGGTCCGGATGGGCGAGCAGGGCGGCCAGGGGCGCGGCCCCGGCCCCCTCGGCCACGGTCTTTTCAATGAAAAGGTACAGGGCCACCGCTTCTTCGAGCCGGGGTTCGTCCACAAGCAGGATGTCGTCCACCCGGGCCCGGACCACCTCGCTCGTGAGCTTGCCCGGATACTTGACCGCGATGCCCTCGGCAATGGTGTTGCCTTGCCCCTGGTGGGGTTCGCCGTTGAGTTCGCACAGCATGGACGGATAGCAGGCCGCCTGGACGCCGATGATCTCGACGCCCGGCCAGGCTCCCTTGGCCGCCGTGGCCACGCCGGAGATGAGTCCGCCGCCGCCGATCGGCACCACGATCACGTCGAGGTCCGGGCATACGGA
>JAWRKJ010000274.1:0-13979 GCA_040307025.1 Desulfovibrionaceae bacterium
GGTTTGCTTCTCTGCTAATCGTACTTGACGGCGCTGATCTGCATGAGCTTGTCCAGGCGGATGCGGGTTTCGATGCGGCGCATGGTGCCGGTCTTGCCGCGCATGACCATGGAATTGCAGATGGCGTGGGTGCCGGTGAAGCGCACCCCGCGTAAAAACGTGCCGCCCGAGATGCCCGAGGCGGCGAAATAGGTGTCGTCGCTTTTCACCAACGTCTCTTCGGTGAAAATCCGTGTGCAGTCGATGCCGGCCTCGGCCATGGCGCGTTTTTCCACGTCCTTCTGGGGATCGAGGCGGGCGAGCATCCGGCCGCCCAGGGCCCGGATGGCACAGGCCGACAACACGCCTTCCGGAGTGCCGCCCGTGCCCATCATGATGTCCACCACATGATCCGGGTCCACGGCCATGAGCGAACCGGCCACGTCGCCGTCGGTGTGGAGCTGGATGCGCGCACCGGCCCGGCGGATGGAGGCGATGAGGTCGGCATGGCGCGGCTTGTCCAGGACGAAAACGACCAGATCGTCCACATCCTTGCCGAGAGCCCGGGCAATGCGCTTGAGGTTGTCTTCCACGGGCGCGTCCAGGTCGGCCACGTCCCTGGCCTGGGCGGGCACCACGAGCTTGCGCATGTAGTAGCTGGGGCCCGGGTTGAACATGGACCCCCGGGGCGCGATGCCGACCACGGAAATGGCGTTGGGCCGGCCGTAGGCGAGCAGGTTGGTGCCCTCCACCGGGTCCACGGCCACGTCCACGGCAATGCCCTGGCCGCTGCCCACGCGCTCGCCGTTGTAAAGCATGGGGGCCTCGTCCTTTTCGCCCTCACCGATGATGATGACACCGTCGATGGGCAGGGTGTTGAACGACAGGCGCATGGCGTCCACAGCCGCCTGGTCGCCGGCGTTCTTGTCGCCGCGGCCGAGCCAGCGCGAACAGCTCAGGGCCGCCGCTTCCGTCACCCGTACGAGATCCAATCCGAGATTTCTGTCCGGCGCTTCCATGTGGTGCTCCTTTGCGGGGAGATCGAGGGGAAAGAAAATATCGCCCTGTTTCGGGCTGCGGCCCGGGAGTGTCCGGGCCGCAGCGATCATGACATGCTACAAGGCCAGGGCGGCCTTGATCTTGGCGACCAGGGCTTCGGGCGTGAAGCCGTAGGCCTGGCAGAGCTTGCCGGCCGGGGCCGAGGCGCCGAAGTGGGAGATGCCATGCACCCGGTCGAGGCTGCCGGTGTACTGGCACCACAACTCCGGCCGACCGGCTTCCGTGGCGAAGCGCGGGGTGCCGGCCGGGCCGAGCACGGCCTCGCGGTAGTCCGCCGGCTGCTCGTTGAAAAGCTCCAGGCAGGGCAGGCTCACGATGCGGATTTTGAGGTCAGGCAAGAGCTTGGCCGCTTCCATGGACAGGGAGACCTCGGAGCCCGAGGCCAGCAGCACGAGGTCCGGCACGCCGCCCGGGGCTTCCTGGAGGATGTAGCCGCCGCGCCTGGTTCCTTCCTTGAGGTTGGGGAAGGTCTTGTGGTCGAGCACGGGCAGGTTCTGGCGCGTGAGGAGCAGGCTCGTGGGCCGGTCGGTCTGGGTCAGGGCCGCTTCCAGGCAGGAGCAGGTCTCGTTGGCATCGGCCGGGCGCATGACAAGCATGTTCGGGATCAGTCGCAGGGAACTCGTCTGCTCGATGGGCTCGTGGGTCGGGCCGTCCTCGCCCACGTAAAAGGAATCGTGGGTGAACACGTGCAGGACGGGCAGACGCTGCAGGGCCGACATGCGCAGGGCGTTGCGCTCGTAGTCGGAGAAGATGAGGAAGGTCGCCCCGAACGGAAGGAGTCCGCCGTGCAGGGAGATGCCGTTGACAATGGCGCCCATGGGGAACTCGCGCACGCCGAAGGAGAGGTTGCGGCCCAGGGGATTGTCCCGGCCGAACACCCCGGTCAGCTCGCGGAATTTCTCGGTCTGGTTGGAGGGATCGAGGTCGGCCGAGCCGCCGACCATAAGCGGCAGCTGGTCGATGAGGGCGTTTAGGGCCGCGCCCCAGGCCGAACGGGTGGCAATGGGCTTGGCTGTCTCGAAGGTGGGCCAGGCCAGGGTCCGATTGCCCGGGGTCCGTTTGATCCGGCGCCACAGGTCCTCGAAGGTCGCGTCGGAGTCCAGGCGGCCTTCGAGCCGGGCGTTCCAGTCGCGGCGCGCGCCAAGGAGTTCCCCGGACCGGGATTGGAAATGGAGCCGGACATCGTCGGGCAGGTAAAAGGTCGGCTCCTCGGGCAGGCCGAGCAACTGCTTGGTGGCCTTGATCTCGGCCTCGGAAAAGGGTGCGCCGTGGGAAGCGCAGTTGCCTTCCATGCCGGCAGAGCCCCGGGCGATGACGGTGTTGCCGATGATCAGGGTGGGGCGTTTTTTCTCGGTCATGGCCGAGGCCAGGGCGGCCCGGATGGCCTCGTGGTCGTGGCCGTCGATCTCGATGACCCGCCAACCCAGGCCTTCAAAAACTTTCTTGTGATCGGTGGCGTCGCTGCGGCTGGTCGGACCGGCCAGCTGGACCTGGTTGCGGTCGTAGAGCACGACGAGGTGGTTGAGGCCCCACAGTCCGGCCAGGGCGGCCGAACCGAGGCAGACCGGCTCCTGGATGTCGCCGTCCGAGGCCAGGGCGAAGGTGCGGTGGCAGGCGATGTCCTGGCCCAGGCGCGCGCGCAGCATGGCCTCGGCCACGGCCATGGAAAAACCCTGGCCCAGGGGGCCGGTAGTGCATTCCACACCCGGGGTGGCCTCGTTTTCGGGGTGGCCCGGGGTGCGGCTGCCGAACTGGCGGAACCGGGTCAGGTCCTCGATGGTCAACTGCCCGCGCAGGGTGAGCAGGGAATACAGCAGCATGGACTCGTGGCCGGCCGAGAGCACGAAACGGTCACGGTCGAACCAGGCCGGGTCGGCCGGGTCGTAGTGCAGAAAATCCTTAAACAGCACGTAGGCCATGTCGGCCGAGGACATGGCGCCGCCCGGATGGCCGGAATTGGCCTTGCGGGTGGCGTCCATGACGAGGCCCTTGATGACGTTGACGGCCTGGCGGTCGAGGGCAGCGGCGTTGGTGGTCATGGGAGGGATCCTTGGCAGGGGGCGGTTAGGGGTTGAGGGTGCCGTCGACGAACCGGCAGCTCTCGATGCCGTCGATGCGTCGCTGGTGGCGGCCGCCTTCGAAGTCGGTGGCCAGGAAGACGTCGGTGATGGAGGCGGCCAGCCCCACGCCGATGACACGCTCGCCCAGGCACAGCACATTGGCGTTGTTGTGCATCCGGGTGAGCCGGGCCAGGTATTCGTTGACGCACACCGCCGCCCGGATGCCGGGCATGCGGTTGGCGGCCATGGACATGCCGATGCCGGTACCGCAGATGAGAATACCGAGGGAGTCGGGCGTTTCGAGGACCTTATGGCACACGAGCTTGGCGTAGTCGGGGTAGTCGACGCTTGTGGTGTCGAACGGCCCGAGATCGGTCAGGGTGTGGCCGGCCTCGGTCAGATGGGCGACGAGGGCGGCCTTGAGGGCCACTCCGGCATGGTCGGAACCGAGAAAGAGCATGCGTGGCATGGCGACTCTCCTGGGCAAGAGGTTCGGCCGTCGGGCGGCGCGGTAGAGGGCCGCCGGCTTACAATTCCGGCAACAACGAACCGTCCCCGGGCATGTCCAGGGAGCGGGACGCGGCATGGGCGGGGACCGGAAGTTCCAGATCGGCGGCCGGATAGGGATCGGAGCGCAGTTGCAGGCTCTTGACGCGGATGATCAGGGACGATCCGCCCGGCGTCGTCAGGGTCAGCTTGCGGGCGACCGGCACGGCCATGCCGGGTACAGGCTCATCGTCGGAAAAGTCGACCTGCCATGGTTCCACCCCCCGACCGGTGAGATGTCGCGGTTTTCCTTCGAAGTCAAGGGTCAGGGCGGACAGACGCGGGTCCCCGGAAAAGGTGTACTGGTAGCCGTCCTGGACCTTTTGGGCCGCGCCGTACTTGGCCGGGGCCAGCTCGCCGAAACGGCCGCAGGCCAGGGCCGCCATCTCGCGCAGGGTGAAGGGCAGGGGCATGCCGAGCTTGGCCGCGCCCAGGCGCGTGTCGGCGTGGCGGAAGACCGTGTTCTTGCCGGGCACGTAGGCGGTAAATTCCGAGGCGTCCTCGCGCAGGCCGGCATAGGCCCCACCCATGGTGGTGGCCAGGTCCAGGCGGGCCGGATCGGCCAGGTTGCCGTAGAAGCGGTAATTGAGGCGGCCGCTCTTGCCGTGGGCGGCGAAACTCATGGACCCGGTCAGGGAAAAGGCGGCGACCCGGGTGGCCTTGGCCTGGTTGTCCAGGAAGGTGGCGTAGACGGCCTTGGCCTCGCCGAGGCCCGGGCCGGTGGGCCGGGTGGCGGCGCAGCCGGCGGCGAGCACGGCCAGACCAAGGCACAGCAGGCAACGGACGAAATGGATCGTGGCGGACATCACAGCTGTCCCTCCAGTTTCTTGCGGACCGCGTCCGGGGTGTCGGAGCCGAGATCCAGGGCGGTGCGGTAGGCCTTGACCGCCTCGGCCTTGCGGCCGGCGGCTGCGGCGATGTCACCGTAGTGTTCCCAGATGATGGCGTCGGTGACCTTGTGGGAGATGGCCCGCTGGATGGTGGCCAAGGCCTCGGCGGGCCGCTTGAGTTTGTGCAGGGTCCAGGCCAGGGAGTCGAGGAAGAAGGGATTGTCGGGTTCGCGCTCCAGGGCCGTGTTGATCATGACCAGGGCCTTGTCCAGGTCGCGTCCCTCCTCGGCCAGGGAATAGCCGAGATAGTTGAGGGCATCGGCGTTTTTGGGGTCGAGGTTCACGATTTTTTCCATGACCCGGGTGGCCTCGTCGCGGCGCTTGAGCTTTTCCAGGGCCACGCCGTAGCGGTAGAGCAGGTCGAGGTCGTTGGGCGCCTTGTCCACGGCTAATTTAAGGATGTCGGCCGCCTCGTCGGTGTGGCCGAGCTTGTCCCGGATGGCCGCGTCCACGGCCAAAAATTCCTTGTTGTCCGGGAAGCGATCCCGGGCCTGACGCACGAGCTCCCGGGCCGTGGCCATCTCGCCGATCTCCAGGGCGATCTGGATGCGAAACCCGAGGGACTTGTCGTAATTGGGGCTGTCCTGGGGCACCTTGGCCAGGATGTCCAAGGCGGCACGGGGATTTTTTTCACCCTCGTAGGCGAGCACGGCCCGGTAGAAGGGCAGTTCCGGGCTCTTGGGGTCCAGGGCCGTCAGCATGGCCAGGGTTTGGCGGGCCTGCTTGACATATTTGGCCTCGATAAAGGCGGTCATGGCGTCGAGGAGCAGGGACTTGTCCGTGGCGACCGCGCTGAGGAGTTTGAGCGCGGCGGCCGGGTCCTTGCGCTTGATGGCCAGGCGCACGAGCTTGGCCCGGATTTCCGTGGTGTCCTCGCCCTGGGACATCATGGTCCGGTAGCAGTCCTCGGCGCCCTTGATGTCACCCTCGCGTTCCAGCAGCAAGGCCAGATCCGCCCAGGCCGGCATGAGGGTCTGGTCCTGGGCGAGGGCTTCGCGCAGGAAGCGGATGGCCTCCTTGGGTTGCCCCTGGCCGGCAGCGGACTTGGCCAGGAGGAAGGCGCCGGCCGGGCCGCGCTTGTCCGCCGGCAGCTTGGTGAGCAGGACGGCCGCTTCCTTGAACTTGCCGCCATCGATCAGGATGGAGGCCAGTTCCCGGGCGGCCGGGGCGTCACCCGGATGCTGGGCCAGAAAACGCTCCAGGATCTGGACGGCCTCGGCGTTCATGCGCCGCATCTGATAGGCGTTGGCCAGGTAAAAAGTGAGTTGCCGGGCCTCGGGAAAGGCGGACAGGCCCTTTTCCAGGGTGGCGGTGGCTTTTTCGCGCTCGTTTTGGCCCCATTGGAGGTTGGCCAGCTCCACGAGGATGTCCGGGGAGGGATGCCGCTTGGCCAGGTCTTCCAAGGTGGCGATGGCCTCGTCCTTGTTCCCCTGGCGCAGGAGATCCTGGTAGACGAGGAACAGGTAGTCGGTTTCGGCCGCGGCGGAAAGTTCCTTGGTCGCGTGGGCCTTGCGCGCCCCGGTCGACGAGGCGCAGGAGTTGGAGAGCAGGCACGGTAACAGGGCCAACACGAAAACGAGTGGCAGTCGCGCCGGGAAATGGCGATGCGTCGTATCAGACATGGCCGGCATCCGATGCGGCGGGCTCTTCCGTTCCGTCCGGAGGCGGAAGGGGAACGTGGCCTGGCCGCGCGTGTTGCGTTCGGGAAGGGTGCTTTCGTTCCGGTCCGAACCGGCCGCCTGGCGGCCGGGCGTATCCCGGGAAGCGGAAGCCGTCACTTCGAAACTAGTCTTCCTTGTGAATCCAATCCGAGGAAAAGTCCTCGATGCGCTTGGACAGATGGTCCCGCAGCTTTTCGAGCAGCCGGGCCTCGATCTGGCGCACACGTTCCCTGGTGATGCCGTACTTGGTCCCGATTTCCCGCAGGGTCACCGGCGAATCGGAGAGCATGCGGTTGTCGAGCAGGTCGATTTCCTTTTCATTGAGTTGCGGTCGGATGCTCTGGATGTGCTTGTCGAGCTGGTGGGCGATTTCGTCGCCGGCCAACATCTCCTCGATGCCCGGGGTCAGGGCCGGCAGGAAATCCATGCGGGTGGCCGACGAATCCTCGCCCAGGGACACGTCCAGGGACAGATCGTTGCCGCTTAAGCGCTGGTCCATTTCCACGATGTCGGCCTCGGTCACGTTCAAGGCTTCGGAGAGTTGGGACGCGCTCGGGTCAAAGCCCAGGTTTTGGAGCCGCTGCCGTTCCTTATTCAGGTTGTAAAACAGCTTGCGCTGGGCCTGGGTGGTCCCGATCTTGACCATCCGCCAGTTGTCCATGATGTACTTGAGGATATAGGCCTTGATCCAATAGGCGGCATAATAGGAGAATTTGATGCCCTTGTCGGGATCGAACTTCTTGACCGCGCGCATGAGGCCGACATTGCCCTCCTGGATGAGGTCCAGGACGTTTTGCATCCAGCGCCGCTGGAAGTCCATGGCGATTTTGACCACCAGGCGCAGATGGGAGGAAATGAGGCGGAACGCGGCCTTCTGGTCCCCGGCGTCGCGTACCCGCCGGGCGAGTTCCAACTCCTCTTCCGGGGCGAGCATGGGAAACTTGCTGATCTCGCGCAGGTAGAGTTGCAACGGATCCCGGACGGTCAGGGAACCGCCCGAAGCCGGACGCGGAACCGGCAACCGGAACGTATCTTCTTCGGTTTCGGACTCCAGGGTGTCGGTGTCGGGATCTTCGGGTTCTTTGTCCGTATCGTCGAGAATCAATTCGGGATCTTCTGCTTGTTCCATCGTGAAGTCGGTCGGGTTATATGGTCGCGACACGGACCGCGTCGGAATCTTTTCGGGCGGCCCGGTCGCCGCCTGGTGCCGTCTGTCGAGCGTGGCTAATCGACACCATAAAGTTTTGGTTTGTCCTTTTCAACGTTTTTCAGTAGACGAGGCTCGTTTCAAACCCGAACCGGCCGAGAACGATGAAGGAGTGGGTGTGAGCGATTTCAGACAAGCGCTTGCCGACGACGGCATTCTGATCTTCGACGGGGCAATGGGCACCCTGCTTCAGGGGCGGGGCTTGGCCCCGGGCGAGTCCCCGGAACTCTTCGGCCTGGCCCATCCCGAGGCCATCGTGGCTACCCAGCGGGAATATGTGGACGCGGGCTCCCGGGTCATCACCGCCAACACCTTCGGCGGATCGAGGTTCAAGCTGCCGGCCGGCACCGACGTGGTCGGGCTCAACCGCGAGATGGCCAGGCTGGCCCGGCAGGCGGCCGGTCCGGGCGGGTTCGTGGCCGGTTCGGTCGGTCCCACCGGCCAGTTCGTGGCGCCCCTTGGCAAGGTCAGCCTGCGTGAGCTCGTGGCTGCTTTTGCCGAGCAGATCAAAGGCCTGGCCGCCGGCGGCTGCGACCTGATCGTCGGCGAGACCCATTTCGACTTGGCCGAGGCCAAGGCTCTTGTCCTGGCCGTCCGGGAAGTGTGCGACCTGCCCGTGGCCGTGTGCATGACCTTCGAGGGCATCACGAGCCTGACCGGTTCGAGTCCCGAGGTCTTTGCCGACGCCATGGAAAACCTCGGCGTCGATCTGGTCGGCGTCAACTGCGGCCAGGGCCCGGACGACATGGCCGCCGTGGTGCGCGTGTTCGCCGACCGCCTGTCCACGCCCTTTTTCGTCAAACCCAATGCCGGAATTCCCCGCCTGGAAAACGGCCAGACGGTGTTTCCCATGGGGCCGGAGGAATTCGCGGAAAAAACCGCCCGGTTCGCGGACCTCGGGGCCAAGGCCCTGTCCGGCTGTTGCGGCACCACCCCGGCCCATATCGCCGCGTTGGCCTCGGCCTTGTCCGGGAAGACCTGGACCCGGCCCACGCCGGCCGCGCATCCGCTTTTGGCCGTCACCACCCGGGCGACCACCGTGGCCCTGGGCGGGGGCCAGCCCTGCGCCATCATCGGCGAGCGCATCAATCCCACCGGCAAGGCCGACTTGGCCGCCGAGCTCGTGGCCGGGCAGTATGGCCGGGCCCTGGCCCTGGCCGAGGAGCAGCGGCTGGCCGGGGCCGCCATCCTGGACGTCAACGTGGGCGCGCCCATGGTGGACGAGGCGGCGGTGCTGCCGGGGCTGGCTATGGAGCTCACCAAGCGGGAAACCCTGCCCCTGTGCCTGGACTCCAACAACATCGACGCCCTGACCGAAGGCCTGTGGGCCTCGCCGGGCACGCCGCTTGTCAATTCCATCAGCGGCGAACCCGGGCGCATGGAAACCCTCGGGCCCATCTGCCGCCGACACGGCGCCCCGTTTATCTTGTTGCCGCTCAAGGGCCGCAAGCTGCCGGTCACGGCGACCGAGCGCCTGGCCATCATTGAGGAACTCGTGGCCCAGGCCGACGGGCTGGGCATTCCCCGCCGGCTCATCCTGATCGACGCCCTGGCCCTGACCGTGTCCTCCAAGCCCGAGGCGGCGCTCGCCTGTCTGGAGACCATCCGGGTGTGCCGGGAGCGCTTCGGACTGCCCACGGTGCTCGGCCTGTCCAACATTTCCTTTGGTCTGCCCGCCCGGGAACTCGTCAACAGCGCCTTTTTCGCCATGTGCCTGGGCGCGGGCCTGGCCGCCGCCATCGCCAACCCCAATATCGCCCGGCTCATGGAGACCTCCGGTGCCGGCGAGGTCCTGCTCGGGCGCGATCCCCAGGCCGGCCGCTTCATCGCCCGGTACGGTGCCTGGAAGCCGAGCCAGCCCGTGGCGGCGGCGGCCGGAACCGCGGCCGCGGAAAGCGGGGTGGACGGCAATCCCTTGCGCCAGGCCGTGATCCGGGGCAAGCGCGACGCCATCGACGGCCTGATCGACGAGGCCCTGGCCTCGGGCCGCACCGCCGCCGCCATCCTGGACGAGGACCTCATTCCGGCCATCATGGACGTGGGCGAGCGCTACGAGCGCAAGGAATTCTTCCTGCCCCAGCTGCTCGTGGCCGCCGAGACCATGCGGGCCGGATTCACCCGCCTGGAACCGCTGCTGGCCAGGACGGCCGGCGCGGCCAAGGCCCGTATCGTCATGGCCACGGTCGAAGGCGACATCCACGACATCGGCAAGAACATCGTCTGCCTGATGCTCAAAAACCACGGGTTCGAGGTCATCGACCTCGGCAAGGACGTGCCGGCGCAACGCATCGTGGATGCGGCCGCCGAAAACGGCGCGTCCATCATCGGGCTGTCGGCGCTTATGACCACCACCATGGTGCGCATGGAGGATACCGTGCGTCTGGTGCGGGAGCGGGGACTTTCCACCCGGGTCATGGTCGGCGGGGCGGTGGTCACCGAGGCCTTTGCCCGGGCCATCGGCGCCGATGCCCATGCCGCGGACGCCGTGGACGCCGTGCGCCAGGCCAAGGCCTTGCTCGAAACCCCGGCCTAAAAAAGGCTGGCGCGCCCGCCGGCCTTTGGATTAAACCTGCCCCTGGCGTGGCGCGACGCGCACCGCCGATCCGACTCGTTTGGAGGACGCCCTTGCGTATACGTCCGCTTTGCCTTGCCCTGGCCCTGACCCTGGCCGCCTGGAGCCAGGCCTTTGCCCAGGAATCCGGTCCCATTACCGGCCAGGAAGTCCTGGACGCCATTACCGCCGCCCAGGGCAAGGTGGTGGTGATTGACTTCTTCGCTTCCTGGTGCAAGCCATGTCTCATGGAAATTCCGGAGTTTATCGAGGCCCGGCGTGCATTTCCCTCGGATAAGGTCGTGTTCCTGGGCATTTCCCTGGACCAGGATCAGTCCCAGTATTTTCGGTTCGTCAAGCAGACGCCGTTCAATTTCCCGGTGCATCTGGCCGATCCCGATGTCCTGACCACCTTTGGGGTCAAGATGATCCCCAAAACCCTGGTCTACGACACCACCGGTCAGCAGGCCCTCAACCATGCCGGCTACATGCCCGGCGAGATGCTGCGGCAGGTGATCACGTCCCTGCTCAAAGACAATGGTTCATGACCGATCTCTTTATCCGCAAGGCGCGTATCCCGGACGTCAAGCAGGTCCATGGTCTGCTGCTGCATTGCGCGCGCCAGGAATTTTTGTTGCCGCGTTCCTTCAACCAGCTTTATAGCCATGTGCGGGACTTTTTTGTCCTGGCGGAACGCGATGGTCCCACGATCCATGGTTGCTGTGCCTTGTCCATCTGTTGGGAGGACATTGCCGAGATCCGTTCCCTGGCCGTGGACGAAACCGTGCAGAAACAGGGCTGGGGCGGCAAGCTGGTCGAAGCGTGCTTGAGCGACGCCGTGACCCTGGGGATTTACCGGGTCTTCACCCTGACCTACCGGGCGCATTTTTTCGAGCGCCTGGGTTTTGTCCCGGTGGAAAAGGAAAAGTTGCCCCAGAAGGTTTGGGCCGACTGCATCAACTGCCCCAAGTTTCCCGAGTGCGACGAATCCGCGCTCATCATGGAGATGTAGGGGCCAACGCAAGGGGGCGCCGATGGCGGAAGCCTTGCGCGAGGTGTTTTCCGAAGCGGCCGTGGCCGCCCGAGTGGCGGAACTGGGCCGGGAAGTGTCGGCGCGCTACGCCGGTACGGATCGGGATGTGGTTCTGGTCGGGGTGCTGACCGGAGTGCTGCCTTTTCTGGCCGACCTGCTGCGCGCCTTGACCTTTTGCCCGGTCCTTGATTTCGTAAGACTGGCCAGTTACGGCGCGGGTACCTCTCCGGGGGAACTGCGGTTTTTGTCCGATCTGCGGACCGACATCGCCGGGCGCCATGTGCTGGTGGTGGACGATATCGTCGATACGGGCCGCTCCCTGGCCGCGCTTTTGGTGCGTTTGCGCGAGCGCGGGCCGGCCAGCCTGGCTTCGTGCGTGCTGCTCGACAAGCCCTACCGCCGGGAGGTGGAGGTGACCGTGGATTTTGTCGGGTTCACGGCGCCGCCGGTTTTCCTGGTCGGGTACGGCATGGATTTCAACGAGCGCCTGCGCCGTCTTCGCGGAGTGTATGAGCTGATTCGCTAGGTTTCGGCCCTCGTATTGCAAGGGGTTGGCCCATAAACGCCAACAGGGTGGGACACGGCACCATGATCGTACAATGCCCGAATTGCCAGGCCAAGTTCCGGCTTCCCGACGACAAGATCGGTTCCGGCGGGGCCAAGGTCCGGTGCGGCAAATGCCGCCATGTTTTCCCGGTTTCGCCGCCCGAGCCCGAATCCGTGGCCGGGCTGACGGACTTTGATTTTCCCGATGACATGACCGCGCCGCCGGAAACAGCCGGTGCGGCCCTGGCGGCGCCCCCCAAGGACGTGCCCGCCGCCGCTCAGAGCGCGTCCAAGCCTTCCTCGGTCGAACCTTTCGACGCTCCGGCCGAAGAGACGCCCGAGGACGACGGCCCGGTGCGGCCGGGATTCAGTCTGTCCGATGTGGCCGATATCCCGCTGCCAGGCAGCCGACCGTCAAATGAACGTCGCCGGCGTCTCTTCGTCATCGGCGCCGCTTTGGTGGTCATCCTGTTGGCCCTGGTGGCCGCCATCCATTTCCTTGATCTGTGGCCCGGGAAAAAGGCGGCCACGGCTCCGGCCGAACCGCCGGCGGCCAGCGCTCCGGCCAAGCCGGAATCGCCCGCATCCGCTCCGGCCGCTCCCGAAGCTGCGGCTCCCGAAGCCGGCAAGCCCGTTGCACCGGCAGCCGGGGGGACGCCTGCGGCCGAGACGCCGGCCAAGCCCGAGGACGCGGCCAGGGTCAAGGAGATCATGCTGCAAAACGTCCGCCAGTATTACGTCTCCAACGAGAAGGCGGGCCAGCTTTTTGTCATTGAAGGCAAGGCGGTCAACAATTTCAAGACGCCCAAGGAGATGATCAAGCTCCAGGCCACGTTGTTTGACGACAAGGGAGCTTCGCTTGCGTCCCAGGACGCCCTGGCCGGCAACACGGTCTCGCTTTTTCAACTCCAGGTCATGACCCGCGATGAACTCAAGGCCGCCCTGTCCTCCCAGGTCGGGGTGCTCACCAACAATACGAACATCCAGACCGGCGGCGAAACACCGTTCATGGTCGTGTTTTTCGATCCACCCGAGGCGGTCAAGGAGTTCGGGGTCAAGGTCGTGGACGCCAAGGATCCGCCCAGGCAGTAGGCCGGGATGGCGGGCAAGTCCAAACGCGTCTTCGTCTGCACCGAGTGCGGCGGCACCTCGCTGACTTGGCGCGGCCAGTGTCCCCGGTGCGGGGCCTGGAACACCATGGCCGAGCGGGCGGTTGCGCCCGGGCGTGTGACTTCTGGTGTGGCGTCTTCCGGTACGTCCGAGCCCATGCCCCTGGCCACCCATCCGGTGGAGGATTTCGCGCCCTGGTCCACGGGCATCGAAGGTCTGGACCGGGTGCTCGGCGGCGGCATCACGCCGGGTGGAGCGGTGCTGGTCGGCGGGGAGCCGGGCATCGGCAAATCGACCTTGCTGCTCCAGCTGGCCGGATTCGCCGCCCAGGCCGGCAGGCAGGTCGTCTATATCTCGGGCGAGGAATCCATGCCCCAGCTCCGGGCCCGGGCCGAACGGCTCGGCGTGCTGTGCGACGGGCTGCTTGCCGCCTCGACCACGGATGCGGCCGCCGCTGTCGCGGTCCTCGAATCCGCCAGCGCGCCGGAACTCGTCATCGTGGACTCGGTGCAGACCATGCACGCGGCCTCGGTCGAGGGCGCCTCGGGCAGCGTGTCCCAGGTGCGGGCCGTGGCCGCGGCCTGCGTGGAAGCGGCCAAGCGCGGCCAGGCCTGCCTGATCCTGGTCGGCCACGTCACCAAGGACGGCCAGATCGCCGGCCCCAAGCTCCTCGAACACATGGTCGACACGGTGCTCTACCTCGAAGGCGAGCGCCGCCATCTTTTCCGTATCCTGCGCGTGCTCAAAAATCGTTACGGTCCGACCGACGAGCTGCTCGTCATGGAAATGCGGGAAGCCGGGCTGTCCGAAGTCCCGGACCCTTCCACCTTTTTTCTCGGTGACCGGGACCCGGCCACTTCGGGTTCGGCCGTGGTCATGGCCGTGGAGGGACGCCGGCCCTTTGCCGTGGAGATCCAGGCCCTGGCCGCCAAATCGTTTTTGGCCATGCCGCGCCGGGCCGCGTTGGGGCTGGATGTGGGCCGGCTGCATCTGCTGCTCGCCGTGCTCGAAAAGCGCCTGCGCCTCAATTTCGGCCAGACCGATATCTACGCCAAGATCGGCGGTGGGCTCAAAATCCAGGACCCGGGTCTGGACCTCGGCATTGCCGCCGCCGTGCTCTCATCCTTTTACGACCGCCCCCTGCCGCCCGGAGCCGTGCTTTGGGGCGAAGTGGACCTGTCCGGCCGCATCCGGCCCGTGGCCGGCCAGGACACACGCCTCAAACAGGCCGAACGCCTCGGCTACGGCCCGATCCTGTGCCCCGGCACCAAGGTTGGCACCCTGTCCGATCTGGCGGCGGCGCTTTTTTCGCGAAAGGGGTAGGGAGGGAGGAGGCG
>JAWRKJ010000275.1:0-8549 GCA_040307025.1 Desulfovibrionaceae bacterium
CCCCCCCCCCACAACCGCAAACAGCAGGGGCTGCTACCCGTGAAAACCTCCGGACATGCCCTCATGTTGGGTTTCAACGTCCATGCCCCGAACCTGATCCGGACCCTGGTCGAGGCCACGCCGCCCAGCCGGGGACCGGCCGTGGTGGTGGTGGCGGCCATGACGCCCGAGGCCTTTGCCGAAGCAACCGTGGACCTGAACCTCAAGGACCGGCTGGCCTTTTGCCGGGGCAATCCGGCCCAGGAAGCCGCTCTGGGCCGGGCCTCGCCCCAGACGGCCCGGGCCGCCTACATCCTGTCCGACGACACCACGGCGGCCGACGAGGCGGACCAGCAGACCCTGCTGACGGCCCTGACCTTCCGGGGACTGGCCGCCAAGGTGCCGCTGTATGCCGAGGCCAGGCTCGAAACCAATCGCAAGCACCTGGCCCGGGCCGGGGTGGATGTGACGCTCATCCGCGGCGAGCTGACCGGCCGGGCGCTTGGCACGTTGGGCGAACATCCGGCCCTGTGGCATTTCATGGAACGACTGCTTGGCGAGCACGGGCACCGAGGCATGGGCGTACGCCTGCTCACCCGGGAGGAGCGGGGACAGCGTTGGTCCCAACTCGTGACCAAGGCCGCGACCGAAGGCGGGGATTTGCCCGTGGCCGTGTTTCGTCTGCGCCGCGACATCACCATCAAGGAACTGCTCGACGCGGATTCGGCCTTGGACCAGTTCATCCTGGAGCTTTTTTCCGCCTACGGCCAGGAAGGACGGCTGGGCCAGGAAGGGCCGAGCGTGCTCGTGCATCCCGGGGACGGCGTGGACCTGTCCGGGTTCGACGGGCTGGTCGTGTTGCGTCTGGGCCGGCTGGCCGCGGCCCAGGGCGGGCAGTCCAGGGAAACGCCGGCCGGGACCGACGACGGGGGTGTCGTGTGAGCGAGGATTCCTGGAAGCGGACCGAACTGTTCGCCGGCCTTTCCAACGAGGAACTGGCCACGGTCCATCCGGCGTTCGAGCCGGTGTCCGTGCCGGCCGGCAAGGATGTCATCACCGAGGGCGATTCCGGCGATGACATGTTTCTGCTCGTGGACGGCAAGGTCCGGGTGAGCAAGTCCATGGTGCTCAAGGGCACGGCCCTGCCCGTGCTGGAGGCCGAAAGCACGGGCAAGACATTGGCCGAGCTCTCGGACTCCCAGCATCCTTTTTTCGGTGAGATGGCCTTGCTCGACCGGGATATCCGGTCGGCCACGGTCACCTGCCTGACCGATTGCCGGTTTTTGCGCATCGACCGGGAGCGGTTTTTCAACTTTCTCACCAATCATCCGGCCATCGGGGTCAAGCTGGTCACGGTCCTGGCCCGGCGTCTGGCCCGGGTGGTGCGCAAAAACAACGTGGATCTGGTCAAGCTGACCACCGCCCTGGCCCTGGTCCTCAGCCGGCGGGGAAAGAACCTGCCCTGATGCGGCGCAGGTTTGTTTTGTACTCCAGCGGCAAAGATCGTATCATGCGTTCGAAGTTCCTGTACGTTTTGGTCAGGGGGAAGAGGCGATCGTACCGAAATTGATGCATCCGGGGCCACCGGATGCTCCTTGCGATGTCCGTCTTGGCACCCGGGCGCCCAGAGTGCTGGTGGTGGAGGACGAACGGCTGGTGGCCGTGGACCTCAAGGCCGTCATGCACCGGGTGGGCTATGTCATGGCCGGGATGGCGGCTTCGGGCGAACAGGCCCTGGAACTGTGCCGCACCGTTGCTCCGGATATCGTGCTCATGGACATCTTCCTGGAAGGTTCCATGGACGGGGTGGAAGCGGCCTGCCGCATCCGGGATGACTATGGCATTCCGGTCATCTTTTTGACCGGCCACGCCGATCAGGTCACGGTGCAGCGGGCCAAGCGTTCCGCGCCCTACGGCTACGTGCTCAAGCCCGTGGACCCCAACTGGTTGCGCACGGCCGTGGAAGTGGCCTTGTGCAAGCACCAGGCCGAGCAGGAGCTGCGCCGCAGCGAACTCCGGTACCGCCAGCTTTTTACCCGCATGCTCAATGCCTGCCTGCTGCTCGAACTGCTGCCCGGGGACGGGGAGCGCTTTGATTTTCGCATCCTGGATGCCAATCCGGCCTTCGAGAAGATGACGGGCCTGACCCTGGATGCGGTGCGGTCCCGCAGCCTGCGCGAGATGTTGCCCGGTATCGAGCCGGTGTGGCTCGAACGGTTCATGGAGGCGGCCAGCCCGGGCGCGTCGGTGTGTTTCGAGAATTTCCTGGCCGCGCGCAACCTCTATCTCGTGGCCCAGGCCTACTGCCCCCAGGAGGGGCAAGTGGCCGTGGTGCTGGAGGATGTCACCGAGCGCAAGCACAGCGAGGAACGGCTGCGCTACCGCATCTTCCACGACAACCTGACCGGGTTGCCCAACCGGGCCTTGTGCCTGGAGCGCATCGCCCAGGCCATGGACAAGACCCGCCAGCAGCCCAATTGCGTTTTTGCCCTGATTTTCCTCGACCTCGACCGTTTCCGGCTCGTCAACGACAGCCTGGGCCATCTGGTGGGCGACGGGCTGTTGCGCCGGGTGGCCACCCAGTTGCGCCGGGAACTCCGGCCCCACGACACCGTGGCCCGGGTGGGCGGGGACGAATTCGCGGTGCTGTTGGAGAATGTCGCCACGCCGGCCGAGGCCCTGCGTCTGGCCAAGGCCTTGCGCGAACATCTGCGCCGGCCGGTGGTCGTGGATGGCCACCAGCTCCACGTGACGGCGAGTCTTGGGGTCGTGCTGGGACCGGGCGGCTACGACCGGCCCGAGGAAGTGCTGCAAAACGCGGCCATTGCCATGTACAACGCCCGTCGGTCCGGGCAGGGACGGCTGCGCGTCTTCGACTGGTCCATGCGGGAACAGGCCGAGCGGGTCATGGACCTGGAGACGAGTCTGCGCCAGGCCCTGGAAGCCGAACAGTTCGTGCTGCACTTCCAGCCGGTGTTCGACCTCAAGACCCTGGTGCCGGTGGGGGTGGAGGCGCTGGTGCGTTGGTGGCGTCCGGGCGTGGGCCTCGTGCCGCCCGAGGAATTCATCGCCGCCGCCGAACAGACCGGCGTCATCGTGCCGCTGGGCGCCCTGGTCTTGCGGCTGGCCTGCCGGACCATGGTACGCTGGCGCAAGGACAGCCTGGGCGACAGGCCGTTCGCCATGGCGGTCAATGTCTCGGCCTACCAGTTCGCCCAGCCCGACTGCGTCAAACAGGTGGTGCGGATTTTGCGCGAGACGGGCATGCGGCCGGCGGATCTGCGTCTGGAGATCACCGAAAGCGTGCTCATGGAAAATCCCGAGTCGGCCATGCTCAAGCTGCGCAGCCTCAAAGAGCTGGGCATCGGCATTGCCATCGACGATTTCGGCACCGGCTATTCGTCCCTGGCCTATCTGCAACGCTTTCCCCTCGATGTGCTCAAGGTGGACCGGGGGTTCGTCTCGGGCATGGATGAGCACGGCAACAAGATGATCGTACGCTCGGTGGTGCATCTGGCCCACAACCTGGGCTATGCCGTGGTGGCCGAGGGCATCGAAACCCTGGCCCAGCTCGACGAACTGGCCGGCCTGGGCTGCGATCTGGGGCAGGGTTTCTTCTACGCCAAGCCCCTGGAAGAGCCCGATGTCCTGGGACTGCTCGACCGGACCTGGGGGGACTGGCCCAAACTCTGAGGCCGCTGTCCGGTTCGGCCTTGGGTTGGTCTTGGGACTGGGTTGGTCTTGGGACTTGCCCGGGCGCGCCCGCCCGGCTACCATAGCGCATGGGCCCTGTTTTTCGTCGTTTACGTACCGTAGTGCGGTCCTGGCTTCCGGCCGCCCTTGCGGTGCTGCTGCTCGCAGGGTGCGCCGGCAAGGCGACCCGTTCCCGGCTGCCCGCCACCCAGCGTCCGTACACCGTCAAGGGCGTTACCTACACCCCTCTGCAATCGGCCAAGGGCTTCCGGGAGGAAGGCCTCGCTTCCTGGTATGGGCCGGGATTCCACGGCTGCCAGACCTCGTGCGGGGAAATTTACGACCAGTACAAGCCCACCTGTGCCCACAAGCTGCTGCCCATGCACACCATGGTCCGGGTGACCAACCTTAAAAACGGGCGTTCGACGGTACTGCGGGTCAACGACCGGGGGCCGTTCGTGGCCGGGCGCATCGTGGACGTGTCCCGGGCCGGGGCCCAGGAACTTGGGATCTACGCGCCGGGCACGGCCCGGGTGCGGCTGGAAGTGGTGGGCGACGTGCCGGGCGTGGCGCCGGGCGGGGAGTTGCCCGGGCCGTTTTACGTGCAGGTCGGCGCTTTCGTGCAGCAGGAAAACGCCGTGCGGCTGCTGCCCCGGGTGGTGGCCGGCGGCTATGCCGGTTCACGCATCCTAGACCAGGAGATCGAGGGCACGCGGTACTGGAGGGTGCTGGCCGGCACCTTCAGCTCGGTGGCCGCGGCCGAGGAGGCGCGCCGGCGCCTGGCCAGGACGTATGCGGGAGCTTTTGTTATTGCCCAGTGAACCACGTGGGACAACGAGGGGAAGACAACGCGCTCCGGCCGGCCCGGCACGACAGAGGGCCGGGCTTCCCGAAGTGTGGCCCGCTTGGCGGGAAAGCCCGCGTCCGCGCGGACAAGACGGCGGGGACGCGGGCCATGCGGCGGATTTACAGGATTTCGTCTGGGTTGAGTTCGGCCCGGAACTTGCGCGAAAGCCGGAACACCACCACCTTGCGCGGCGGCAGCATGATGGATTCGTTGGTCTGGGGATTACGCCCCTTGCGCGCCTTTTTGTCGTAGGACTCGAACTTGCCGAAACCGCTGACCAGGAGCGAATGGTCCTTTTTGATGGACTGCTTCATGAGATCGAGCAGATGATCCACGAGCACCTTGACTTCGGCCCGGTTGCGCTCGGTCTTTTCATAGATGTAGTCGACGATATCGGCCTTGGTGAGGGTCTTTCCGGTCATGGCGTTCTCCGACGTGTTGGCTTCCTGGTTCACAGGGCGATGCGGCTGCGGATCGAGGCGGCCAGCCGCGCCATGGTTTCGTTGCTGTCGTAGGGTTTGCCGGCCCAGGGGGACAGGCCGTCCCCACTTTGCCGGGGAATCACGTGGATGTGGGCGTGGAACACCACCTGTCCGGCGGACTCGAACGTATTGACCGCCACGTTGAATCCGGTTGCGCCGCAGGCGGCCATGGCGGCCCGTCCCACCTGTTTCACGGCGCCGAGCAGGGCGCAGCCGAGATCCTCGGGCACATCGAGCAGGGTGGGATAATGGGCCTTGGGCACAATGACGACATGGCCCGGCGCCGCCGGCGCGATATCCAGGAACGCCAGGACCTCTTCGGTCTCATACACCTTGGCGCACGGGATCTCGCCGCGAACAATTTTACAAAAAAGGCAATCCGCTGATTGCATGGTGGCAGGTACCTCGCGAAGGGTTCGGGTAACCCGTTTCCCTGTATGCAATACCCGAAATCGGGCCGGTCAAACGCATTGGTCCCTTCATAACGACGGAAAAGTATTTTTTCAAGAGGTTTAGGAGAAAAATATTGCAACCCGGCCCACTCTGTCCAGTCCAGACTGTCGTGGCCGCGCCGGATGCTCGGAATCTGGTGCGCATCTTCCGCCACCCCGAACCCGTGGGGTCCCCGGGCAGGATCTGGCCGGTGTATCTGACCTATCAGGGCTGTCCGGGGCGGTGCGTTTTTTGCGCCCAGCCCCTGCAGTCGGGGCGGGCGGCCGAGGCGCCGGACGCCATCCTGGCCGCCATGGAAGCAGGGCTGGCCGAGGCCCGGGCCGCCGGCCGGGGGCCGTATGAGCTGGCTTTTTACGGCGGCGTGTTCACCGCCTTGCCCGAACCCTGGCCCGAGCGCTTTCTGGCTGCGGCCCGGCGGGCCCGGGAAGCGGGCAGCGTGACCCGGGTGCGCTGCTCCACCCGGCCCGATGCCTGCGCGCCGGCCCTGCTCGAACGCCTGGCCGCCTGCGGGCTCGATCTGGTCGAAATCGGCGCCCAGACCTTTTGCGATCCGGTCCTTACGGTCTCGGGCCGGGGCCATGACGCGGCGGCTTCCATCCGGGCGGCCCGGGCCGTGCGCCAGGCCGGCCTGGGCCTGGGGCTGCAACTGCTGCCCGGACTCCCCGGCCATACCCCGGACCATCTCGCCGCGGACGTGGCCGTAGCCGCCGATCTGGCCCCGGATCTGGTCCGGCTGCACCCTTGTCTGGTGCCCCGGGGCACCGCCCTGGAAACCCTGTACCGGGCCGGCCGCTACCAGCCTTGGGATTTGGACACGACCCTGGACGCCCTGGCTCTGGCCTTGCCGGTGTTGTGGCGGGCCGGGATCCGGGTGACGCGCATCGGTCTGGCGCCCGAGCCTGCGTTTCTGGAGGCGCTGGTGGCCGGGCCGTGGCATCCGGCCTTGGGATCGCGGGTCCGGGCCAGGGCCAATCTGGCCCTCCTCACCGAAGCGTTTCGCGACCTTGGCGGTCGGCCGGTGGGGCTCACCGCGCCGAGGCGTTTTTCCGGGGAACTTTTCGGCCAAGCCCGGGAGCTGGGGCCGGCCTATGCGGCCCTGGGCCTGCAAAGGGCGCACATACGCTTCGAGGAACGGCCCGATTTTCGTCTGGAGGCGCGGCCTGTTTGACTTCCCCGGACCTTTCGGGAAAAGTCCCTGGCAGGTCGCGAGGCCTTTGCCCCGCCGGCTGTACGGACTTTCAACCGGTTGGTCACACGCCATGAAACGAGCTGTTTTTGCCCTGGGTTGTCTTGTCTTGGTGTCGACCGGGGCCTGGGCCCAGGACGATGCTTCAAACCTTCACCACTGTATCGCTTCTTTTACCAATTTTATGAAGGATTTTTCCGCGTTTTCCGTCCAAAACCAGCAGGCGTTGGAAGCGGAAAAACAGGCGGCAGGGTATCCCCTGACGGTCAATTATATTTTTTACACCGAGCTGGAGCAGCGTACCCAACGGCTCATTCTGCTGACAGCCAATGCCATGGATTTCTATATCCTCTACAACAAGACCACCTACTGCTACGGTCGGGACGAAAAGAACTACCTGTTTAGCCGTATCGATTTTATTCAAAAGATGTTGCAACGTCTTCTCGATACGCCGTATGCCGTGGATACGTCGGCCAGTAATGCCGATACGGCGAGGTTGCACGACAAACGGGCTTTCTTTGAAGAGCAGGTGCGCAAGCTCCAAGCCTTCATCACCAAGTCCCTGCCTGCGCTCAAGCATTGAGTGCCCGGTCTGCCTTCCCGGTCCACGCCGTCCGGGCCAGACAGGCCCTGACCATGGTGCGGGGTGCCGGGCCGCTCGATGCGCCGGCTCTGGTGCTGCGCGGGCGGGAAGTGCTGGATATCGGCCCGGCCCGGCAGGTGCTGACCGGGTTTTCCGGGCCGGTGACGGACCTCGGGCCCGTGTGTCTGCTGCCGGGCCTGCTCAACGCCCATACCCATCTCGAACTGTCCCATCTGGCCGGCCGTTCCCCCAAGGGGCAAGGCTTTACAGCCTGGGCCGGCTGGTTGGCCCGGCAGCGTCTGTCCGATCGGGACGGCGTCGCCCTGACCACGTTTGCGGCCAACCTCTCCCGGACCGGGACCGGCGCTGTCATTGATGTCGGCAGCCGCACCGGGCCGGCGGTTGTCCGGGCCTTGGCCGGAGCCGGGCTCAAGTTCCTGGTCTGCCACGAGGCCTTCGGTTTTCGGCCTCTGCCGGAGCCCCTCGTCCCGCCCGGACTGGACACGGCCGTGGCAGCGCTCCCCCAGGGAACCGGCGCGGTCGCGGCCAGCGGCCATGCCCTCTATTCCACGAGCCCGGACAATCTGCGTCGGGCTCACGCGGTCTGCCAGGACCGGAGCGCGCCCTTTTGTTTGCATCTGGCCGAACTCCAAGGCGAAGTGGAACTGCTCGCCACGGGCCGGGGGGATCTGGCGGCGCTGCTTGCCGGCCGGGTGCTGCCCCGGGATTTCCGACCGCCCGGTTGTTCGCCCGTGGCCTACGCGGAGGCCCTGGGACTGCTCGGGCCGTCCACGCTGGCCGTGCACGGGGTGTGGCTGACCCACGCCGACCGGGCACGTTTGGCCGCGACCGGCACGACCGTGTGCCTGTGTCCGCGCAGCAACGCCCATATCGGTGTGGGCACGGCCGATGCCCCGGCCCTGGTCGCGGCCGGGGTGGGGCTGTGCCTCGGCACGGACAGCCTGGCCTCCAACGACGACCTGGATCTCTGGAACGAGGTGCGTTGCCTGCTGGCCAGCCACCCCGATTCCCCGCCGGGCTTCATCCTGCCGGCCCTGACCACCACCCCGGCCCGGTTGCTCGGCCGGGCCCGCGACCTGGGCCTGCTCGCTCCGGGCGCGCGCGGCGGCTACGCCGTGATGCCGGCGGACCTGGAGGGGAGATTGGTGGCGGGTGCGTAGGGGAAAGAGAGCCTTCGGCGACCAGGGGCGCTGCCCTTGGACCTCGCCGGGGGGATGATCCCCCCGGACCCCGACAACGAGGACTGCACCTTACCGTTTTGTTCCGGTTGCCTTTTCGGTTGGGGTGGTCCAGGAGGGGCCCCCC
>JAWRKJ010000276.1:0-3895 GCA_040307025.1 Desulfovibrionaceae bacterium
GCCGGCGACGCCACCACCGCCCTGACCCGCGACCTGGTTCTTTTTACCCCCATCGGCATGGACCATGCCTCCGTGATCGGACCGACCCTGGCCGACATCGCCCATGACAAGGCCCTGGCCATGGTCCCGGGTGGCGTGGCCATCACCGGCCCCCAGACGCCCGAGGCCCTGGCCGTCCTCCACCGAGAGGCCGACCGGCTGGGCACGAAACTGCGCGAGGCCGGCAAACTCGCCACCTACGACCCCGGCCAGCGCAAAGCCATCCTGCGCGGCCAGAGGCACCTGGAAATCCCCCATGTGAAGCTGCGCCTGGCCGGTCCGCACCAGGCCCGAAACGCCACCCTGGCCCTGGCCGGCTTTTCCCTGGCCGCCGAGATCCTCGGCCTGACCCCGGACCCTGACGCCATCCGCCGGGCCCTGAGCGAGACCTTTATCCCGGGCCGGCTCCACCTGCTGCGCCTGCCGGACATGCAGGCCGGGTTGCTGCTCGACTGCGCCCACAATCCGCCGGCTCTGACCGCCCTGGCCGAGGCCCTGGCAAGCCTCGCCATCAAGCCCACGGCCGTGATCTACACCTGCCTGGCCGACAAGGACCTCGACGCCATGATCCCCCTGGTCAGGAATCTGACCACCGGCCGCATCTACGTGCCCGAGCTGCCGGGCATCTCCCGGGCGAGGCCGGCGGCGGAGGTGGCCAAGGCGCTCGGACCACAGGCCCATGCGGTGGCTGATCCGGCCGCGGCCTTGCAGGCCGTGCGGGAGCTGCCCGGCACGGTGCTGGCCTGCGGCTCCATGTACCTGCTCGCGGCGCTTTTCCCGGCGCCGGCCTCCTGATCCGCCAACCCCGGAGACCGCCGTGCAACAGCTCTTCCGACTGCTCCCGGCCATGGATACGGTGCTGGCCGATTTGTCCGGCCTGCCGGCTCTATGCAACCTGCCGCGCGCCCTTGTCCGCCAGGCCGTGACCGACTTCCTGGACGGCCTGCGCGCCGACATCCGGGAAGGCCGGCTCACCGATTCGGCCCAGCTCGCCCCGCAGCACGTGCGCCCGCTCCTGCTCCGCTTTGTCACAGCCGCCACGCGCCCCCATTTCCGGCGTGTGCTCAACGCCACCGGCGTGGTCGTGCATACCAACCTCGGCCGCTCCCTGCTCGCCCCCGAGGCGACGGCCGCCGTGGTGACGGCCTGCGAACGCTACTCCAATCTCGAATTCGACCTGGCGACCGGCGAGCGCGGCAGCCGCTACAGCCACGTGGTCGACATCCTGACCCGCCTGACCGGGGCCGAGGCGGCGATTGTCGTCAACAACAACGCCGCCGCCGTGCTCATCACCCTGGAAACCCTGGCCAAGGGCCGCGAAGTCGTGGTCTCGCGCGGCCAGCTCGTGGAAATCGGCGGCTCGTTTCGCATCCCCGAGGTCATGGCCAAGTCCGGCGCCATCCTGCACGAGGTCGGCGCCACCAACCGCACCCATCCCCGGGACTACGAAAACGCCATCAACGAAAACACCGCCGCCCTGCTCAAGGTCCACACCTCCAACTACCGCATCGTCGGTTTCACGAGCGAGGTGCCGCTCCCCGAGCTTGTCGCCCTGGGCCACGCCCATGACCTGCCCGTCATCGAGGACCTGGGCAGTGGCAACCTGACCGATTTCACGGCCTTGGCCCTGCCCGGCGAACCGACCGTGCAGCAGGCCGTGGCCGACGGCGCCGACATCGTGACCCTAAGCGGCGACAAGGTCCTGGGCGGCCCCCAGGCCGGCATCATCCTCGGCCGGGCGAAATACATCGAGGCCATCCGCAAAAACCCGCTCAACCGGGCCGTGCGCATCGACAAGATGACGCTGGCCGCCCTGGAAGCGACCCTGCGTCTGTACCTTGATCCGGCCAAGGCCCGCACGCGCATCCCCACCCTGGCCATGATCACGGCCACACCGGACGCATTGCGCCAAAAGGCCCGACGTGTGGCGAGCCTGCTCAAAAAGACCCTCGCTGGCCGGTATGCCGTGACCACGCGGCCCGGCGCCTCCCGGGTCGGCGGCGGCGCCTTTCCCGAACACGACCTGCCCACCACGTTAGTCGCCCTGACGCCGGGGCCCGGCGCGCCCTCTCCCGAAGTGTTGCGCGGCCGGCTCCTCGCCACCGACCCACCGCTTGTGGGCCGCATCGAGGACGACGCCTTCCTCCTCGACCCCCGCACCCTGGCCGACGACGAGTGCAAACTCGTGGCCCGGGTGCTCGCCGACGCCCTGGTTACGGCCTAGCCGTTTTGCGCCCGCCCCTTGTTTCCCCTGCCGCCGGGGGTTCCCTCTGCCGGCCGAGAGGCTTATAGTGCGTGTTCGTACCACTGCATCCAAGGAGCCATGCGCATCATGACCGAAGACAATGAAAAGGCGACCGAGGAAACCCCTTCCTTCGCCATCGAAACCAAAAGCTGTTGGGAAACCTACGCCTCACCGTCCGAACGCGAGGCCATGCGCGAGCTGGCCGGCCGCTATGTATCCTTTCTGACCGCCTGCAAGACCGAACGCGAAACCGTCCACTTCGTGCGCGCCGCCCTGGCAAAGGCCGGTTTCACCGAGTGCCCGGAGGGTGATTTCACGACCGACGCCGTGTTCCGGGTCATGAAGGACAAGACCGTGTTCGTGGCCCGCAAAGGCAAGAAACCGCTCCGGGAGGGCTTCCGGCTGGTCGGGGCCCACTGCGACACCCCGCGCCTGGATCTCAAGCAGCGTCCGCTCTACCAGGACTGCGCCGTGTCCCAGCTCAAGACCCACTACTACGGCGGCATTCGCAAGCACCAATGGCTGGCCAGGCCCCTTGCCCTGCACGGCGTGGTGGCCAAAAAGGACGGCACGGTCGTGCCCGTGACCATCGGCGAGGAACCGAACGATCCGGTGTTCATGATCCCGGACCTGCTGCCCCATCTGGCCTACCGCCAGATTGAAAAGAAGCTTTCGGAAGCTTTCGAGGCGGAAAAGCTCAACATCCTCGTCGGCCACAGCCCCGAGGATGCCCCGGCCTGCGAAGACGACTCCAATACGGAAAATAAAGACAAAAAAAACGGCAACGAGGCCATCAAGGCCAAGGTACTCAAGCTCCTCAATGCCCGCTACGGCATCGAGGAGGCCGATCTCTACAGTGCCGAACTGCAAGCCGTGCCGGCCGGCCCGGCCCGGTTCGTGGGCCTGGACGAGGGGCTGGTGGGCGGCTACGGCCAGGACGACCGGGTGTGCGTGTTCACGGCCTTGAACGCCCTGCTCGCCGCGCCCGAACCCGAACACACGCAAATCGTGCTGTTCTGGGACAAGGAAGAAATCGGTTCAGAGGGCTCGACCGGTGCCAAGTCACGCTTTTTCGAATACTGCCTGGAAGATCTGATCGACGCCTGGGATGCCGGTGCGCGCAAGAGCCGGGTGTTTGCCGCCGGCAAGGCCATGTCCGCCGACGTCCATGCGGCCATGGACCCGGATTACCAGGACCTGCACGAAAAGCTCAATTCCGCGCTGCTCGGTTCGGGTCCGGTCTTTTGCAAGTTCACGGGCCACCGGGGCAAGATCGGGGCCAACGACGCTCATCCCGAGTATGTGGCCTGGCTGCGCAACCTGCTCGACGGCGCGGGCGTGCCCTGGCAGATGGCGGAACTCGGCCGGGTGGACCTGGGCGGCGGCGGCACCGTGGCCAAATTCCTGGCCGTCTACGGCATGGACATCATCGATTTCGGCCCGGCCGTGCTCAGTATGCACAGCCCGTTCGAAATCACGAGCGTGGCCGACGTCTACGCCTCCATGCTGGCCTACAAAGCGTTTTTAGGAAGCTGATTCACATACAGGATTCGGGACACCATCCCCGACCGGGGTGGTCCAGGAGGGGGCACTTGTCCCCTCCTGGCCGCC
>JAWRKJ010000277.1:0-9672 GCA_040307025.1 Desulfovibrionaceae bacterium
CATGTCAAGCCAGCGTTGCGGTTGGCCCCGCCAGGAAGAAAAAACCTAAATCGCCGCCGACGCCGTGACCTTCGAGAAGAGGGCCCGGGAATGGTTCGCAGAGTTCAACGAGAACGGGATTCCCAGCCATGCCAACCGCGACATATCCGGCGACCGGTGTGGACCCCGCTTCCACGCTATCCGGGAAAGTCAAAAAACAATAATTTCAGTAAAAAGACGGCCCTACAAGGTCAGGCCCCTACCGTTTTTGCCTCTTGCCCCGGCTCCAGGCCGGAGGAAGCACCGCACAACAGGCCTGTCTCGACGTAACGCGCGACGTTGTTTGGGAAATCACCTTCATTTTCAGGCCCCATGTCTCGGGAAGTCTGTTGCCTGGCAACACGACAGCCATTCTCCCTGGCAGGATCGCTTTCATTGAATAAGGGTTTTCGGCAGCAGGCTCTCAGTCCAACCCAAGTCACGGAACTCTATCCCGGAAAATGTACCTGCGGCTGCAACAGCCTCACGGATGTGGAGCCTTACTACGTCATCAAGTCGTTGAACTGCCTGAGATCACGCTGGGAGTGACACATTTCATCCTGCACCGAGGTCGGTGCCACCACTGCGGCAAAAGGCTCAAGGCACTCATTCCCCCGCAGCACCGCACGGGCTACGGCCCGAGACTCTCCTCCATTATTGCCTCCATGGCCGGCATCCAAGCCGACTCCCGACGCGCCACTCAGGACTTCCTCTTCTCGGTGCTGGGCCTGCACGTCAGCCAAGGAGCCATTCAGAAGATCCTCGACCGAGTCTCCCGCGCCATCGAACCCCATTACCAAGCCATCGGCGCGGTTGTCCGAAATTCTCCCGTCAATCACGTGGATGAAACCGCTTGGTATTGCAAAGGAATGCTGCAATGGCTGTGGGTCATGGGCAATAGCTTGGCTGCGTACTTCATGATTCACCAGCATCGGTCGAAGAAGGCTTTCCAGGCATTGATTCAGGATTGGCAAGGCATTCTGGTCAGCGACGGGTATGGCGTTTACGTGAAATGGGTGGGGCTGCGTCAAACTTGCCTGGCCCATCTGATCCGCCACGCCAAAGGACTCGCGGAACGAAAAGACCAGGCGGTCGCCAAGTGTGGCGCCTGGACTCATAAGGAATTGCAGCGGTTATGCCACATGGCCAAAGCACCGCCCACGGTCGGCGAATGGAACATGTTCTATGCGCGTTTCATTCGCCTCGTGTCCAAATACAGCGACCGGCCAGACGACGCCGGCAAACTGACCCGCCGCCTCATCGACGAAATGGATCATCTGTGGCTGTTTCTCAGGGAAGCCGGTGTTGCCCCGACGAACAATCACGCCGAACGCCTTCTGCGTTTTGCCGTACTGTGGCGAAAAGCCAGTTTTGGCACCGTCAGCGAGAAGGGTGGACGTTTTGCCGAGCGAATCCTGTCCCTGCGCCAGACCTGCCGGCTTCGAGGGAAGAGAATATTTCCTGTTCTCGTCGATGCCATGACCGCCTTCTTCGCCGGTAGCTGTCCCGAAATCGCCTGGATTCATGAGGGCAAAATTTGACCCTGTGAGCGGTTACCACCATTTTATAGTGGGTTTGCAAAGTATAATATCGCCATTAAAAAAGGAAGAACAGCGATGCGGCCTCGGCAGGCATCCTGTGCTCTGGCGTCACAGGGAACGCAACTCCACGCGGGCAAAGGACCTGATGCGCCGGGACTGTCCGAGGAGCGTGCCTGGCGTTCGGCCACCAACGGACGCGGGCCGTGGTGAAATGCCGAGGCCTCCCCAAGAAATTCTTTGATGCCTGTCGTATCGCTGCTCGATCAACTGCGCAGGTTGCAGCGTGTGACGTGAACCGCCGGAGTACGGAACCGTACGTCCGCGGGTGTGGAAGGACTGGGACGCAAGGCCCCCCTACTCGATTTTCAGAGGATTCTGCCCGTTGGCTCCTTTGGCGGCTGGGATTGGTCTGGTATCCTGCGACCTGCAGTTCCCGGGTGACCTGGCCCGTGTCTCCCAAAATTGTCCTTAACGTTCGGCCTGTTGGATCATACCCGTTTCGTCGGACATAGTTGCTGCATTTTTATCTTGGCATATATGCGTGTTGTCGTTTGGCGTCGAAGAATTCGATGCGCTGATGGTCTGTCGCGGGATGGAGTCGTGTTGCGTCTTGGGTGGGGCCAGCAACGCCCTTCCCGGCGATCCCGAGAGACCTCGCGCGCAAGCGCCTGACGGTTTGCCGTCAGCGGCAACATGCCGTGCCCCAGGCCAAGCTTGCACTGGGTCAGAAGAGGTAGCCTCCAGCGTCCACAGGGGCACGCCCAGGCCGCCGGAAGCGCCCCCTCCAACGCGCCCCCCTGTGAGGGAGCAAGGCACGCGCGCTTTAGGGCCGGGTATCCTGCGGGCCGGCTTCGGGCTTGGGCTGATCGACATGCAGCACGTTTTCCGCGAAGCGCTGCACCAGCACGTAAAACACCGGCACCACCAGCACGGCCAGGATGGTGGAGGCGAGCATGCCGCCGAAAACCGCCGTACCCACGGCCCGCTGGCTGGCCGCGCCGGCCCCGGAAGCGGTCAAAAGCGGCACCACGCCCAGGATGAAGGCAAAAGAAGTCATGAGGATGGGGCGGAACCGCATCCGGGCCGCCTCCACCGCCGCCGTATTGATGTCCTCACCCTTGGCCCGGCGTTCCCGGGCGAATTCCACGATCAAAATAGCATTCTTACTGGCCAGCGCGATGAGCAGCACCACGCCAATCTGGGTGTAGACGTTGTTGTCCATGCCGCGAAACAGCAACGCCAGCATGGTGCCGAGCAGGGCCAGGGGCACGACCAGAATCACGGCCGTGGGCGTGCACCAGCTCTCGTACTGGGCGGACAGGACCAGATAGACCAGCACCACGGCCAGGGCGAAAATCAGATAGGCTTGGTTGCCGACCTTTTTCTCCTGGTAGGACATGTTGGTCCATTCGATGCCCATGGACGTGGGCAGCTTGTCCTTGGCCATCTGCTCCATGAGCGTCAGGGCCTGGCCCGAGCTGAACCCCGGGGCGGCGGAGCCGTAGACCGAGGCCGAGGTATAGAGGTTATAGCGGTTGAGGACCGTGGGACCGAGAATCTCCTTGATGGAGGTGACCGCGGACAGGGGCATCATCTCGCCCTTGCTGTTGCGGATTTCCAGCTGGAGCAGGTCCTCGGGCTTGAGGCGGAAACGCGGCTCGGCCTGGGCCCGCACCTGATAGACGCGGCCGAACTTGTTGAAGTCGTTGATATAGGTCGAGCCCATATAGGTCGACAGGGTGCTGAAGACGTTGCTTAAGCTCACGCCCTTGTACTCGACCTGGGTGCGGTCGATGTCGGCGTAGATCTGGGGCGTGGAGGCGTTGTAGGTGACGTTGAGCGGCGTGAGCCCGGTTTGGCTCCGTCCAACCGACACCAGCCCGTAGCAGGCGTTTTGCAAGGCCACGGGACCGAGGTTGCCCCGGTCTTCCACCACCATCTGGAACCCGCCCGACTGCCCCAGGCCCTGGATGGCCGGGGGCACCATCACAAAGGCCACGGCGTCCTGCAAGGTGGCCAGCCGCGCCTGGACATGGCGCAAAATGGTCTCCTGGGTCACGCCCTTGGGCCGCTTGTCCCAGTCGGTGTACATGAGGAAGATCGTCGCCATGTTGGGCTGATTGAGGGAATCCAGAATGGACAGGCCGCCGAAGGTGATCCAGTCGGCAATGCCGGGCGTTTCCTGCAGGAACCCGTCGATCTGCTTGATGACCTTGGCCGTGCGCGTGAGCGAGGCCGCCGGCGGCAGCTGGACGCTCATGATGGCGTAGCCCTGGTCCTCTTCCGGCAAGAATCCGGTGGGCAGCGAGGCAAAGCCGATGCCCGTCACCACGATGAGCGCGACATAGCCCAGCATGGCCATTTTGGCGTGGCGGACCATGAAGCCCACTATTCGCGTGTAGACGGCCTCGCATCGGTTGTAGACGGCGTTGAATCCCCTGAAAAAGGCGTTGAGTTCACCCGTGTGTGGCTTCATCCACAAGGCACACTGGGTGGGTTTGAGAGTGGCCGCGTTGATGGCGCTGATCACGGCCGTGGAGGCGATGACCAGGGAAAACTGGCGGTAGAGCTGGCCCGTGATGCCGGGCATGAACGAGGCCGGCAAGAAGACCGAGATGAGCACCAACGTGATGCCGATGATGGGGCCGAAAAGCTCCTTCATGGTGGCGATGGCCGCGTCGTGGGGGGTATTCCCCTGCTCGATGTGGTGGGCCGTGCCCTCCACAATGATGATGGCATCGTCCACCACGATGCCGATGGCCAGGATGATGCCAAACAGCGTGATCAGGTTGACCGAAAACCCGAGCATGCCCATGGCGATGAAGGCGCCGAGAATGGTGACCGGCACGGTGGTGGCGGGCACAAGCATGGCCTTGAAATCCTGGAGAAAGAGCATGATGACCAGGAGCACCAGGATGCCGGCCTCGATCAGGGTCTTGTAGACGTCGTGAATGGCCTGGTTCACGAACCGGGTGGTGTCGAAGGGGATGGTGTAGACGAGGCCGGGGGGGAAATCCTGGGACACCTTTTTCATGACCGCCTTGACGGCGTCGGCGGTCTGGAGGGCATTGGCCCCGGGCAGGAGGTAGATGGCGACCAGGCTGGCCGGCTTGCCGTCCTTTTCGGCGAACAGGTCGTAGGTCTTGCTGCCGAGTTCCACCCGGGCCACGTCCTTGAGGCGCAACACCTGGCCGGTCTGGTTGAAATCGGCCTTGATGATGATGTCTTCGAACTGCTTGACGTTTTCGAGACGCCCCTGGGTCTGGATCATGTACTGGAAATGCATGGAATCCGGGGCGGGCTGTTGGCCGATCTGGCCGGCGGCGACCTGGACATTCTGCTGGGAAACGGCGTTGATCACATCCTGGGCCGAGAGCCCGTAGGTCTTGACCTTGTCCGGATCGAGCCAGATGCGCATGCCGTATTCGTCGCTGCCGTTGACGCTGACCGCGCCCACGCCCGGGATGCGCGAGAGTTCGTCGCGCACGCGCAGGTAGGCGTAGTTGGACAAAAACAGGTTGTCGAAGGTGCCGTCCGGCGACTCCAGGGTGACGCACATAAGGATGGCGGTGGATTTTTTCTGCACCGTGACGCCCTGGCTCTGCACCTGCTGGGGCAGGCGGGCCAGGGCCTGGTTCACGCGGTTTTGCACGAGCACCGTGGCCATATCCACGTCGGTGCCGACCTCGAAGGTCACGGTCAGGGTGTAGGAGCCGTCCGAGGCGCTGTTGGAGCTCATGTAGAGCATGTTTTCCACGCCGTTGACCTGCTGCTCGATGGGCGCGGCCACGGAATCGATCAGCACCTGGGGGCTCGCCCCGGGGAAGCTCGTGGTCACCTGGACCGTGGACGGGGTGATCTCGGGGTACTGGGCCACGGGCAGCCGCAGGAGCGTGACCACGCCGAGGAGCATGATCAGGACGGCGATGACGTTGGCCAGAACCGGCCGTTCGATGAAAAATTTGGAGAGCATGCCGGCGCTCCTTAGGATTTGGGACCGGCGGGCGAAGGCTTGGCGTCGTTTGACGGAAGCGCCTCGGCCTTTGCGCCGGCGCGCACGCGTTGCAGGCCGCTTGTGATCACACGCTCCTGACCCGAAAGCCCTTTTTTGACCACAATAAGGTCATCCACGGAGAAACCGACCTCCACCGGGCGCTGCTCGACCACGCCCTTGTCGCTCAGCACCAGCACAAAATGGCCGGTCTGGTCCTGGCCCACGGCCGTATCCGGGACGAGCAGGGCTTGCCGGGCCTTGAGCGGAATGCGCACCCGGGCGAAAAGCCCCGGAGCGATTTTCCCGTCGGGATTGGGCAGGGCACCGCGCAGCAAAATGGTGCCGGTCTTGGGATCGATGCCCAGGCCGTAGTAATCCATGACGCCCTCGTAGGGGTAGTCGCTCGAATCGCTGAACCCCACTTCGACCGGGATGCGTCCCGCCCGCTCCTTGGCGCCTTCCTGTCCGCCCGCTTCCTGGATGTGCAGCATGTCGCGCTCGCCCAGGGTGAAATAGACGTACATGGGATCGTAGCTGATGATCGTGGCCAGAAGCGTCTTGTCCGCACCGCCGACCAGGTTGCCCACGTCCACGTTGCGCCGGCTCACCCGGCCGTCGAAGGGCGCCGTGACCCGGGTGTAGCTCAGGTTGATCTCGGCGATCTCGATCTGCGCCTTGGCGCTGGCCACCCCGGCCTTGTACTGCTCGCGCTGGGCGTCCCATTTGACCACGTCCGTGTCCGGGCCGGCCTTTTCCTTGAGGAGGTTTTTGGCCCGCGTAAACTCGATTTCGGCCTGGTGCAGTCCGGCCAGCTGGCTTTGCAGGGAGGCCTTGGCCTCTTGCAGCTTGGCCTCGTAGGGCTCGGGCTGGATGACGAAAAGCAGTTGGCCCTTTTTGACGTCCGCACCGTCCGCGTAAGCCTGCTTGACCAGGAAGCCTTCGACCCGGGCGCGCAGGTCGACCGTGTTGACGGCCTGGGTGTTGCCGGTGAAGTCCATGTATTCGGTCACGTCGCGCTGGATGGGCTTGGCCACCTGGACCTTCGGCGCCGGGGGCGCCACATATTCGTTGCCCCCCTTGCAACTGCCCAAGGTGACGAGGGTGGCCGCCAGCAGAAAAAAGGCGGCCAAAGCCGGGACAAGTCTGTGGTGCTGCGTTTGCATGGGCTATCCGTCAAACCGTGTTTACGTGTTGCCGCTTGCCTGGGGCCGCGGCCCGACATCCCAACCGTCCGTCACGCGCAGCCCGGGCCGCCGTTGGCGGGGCCCCGGGCCTCGAAGCTAAATATCCGGCGCGTACCAAAAAAGGTTACGCTTCGCGGGATCGGTGATCTTTTGCGGATCTTCCTGCATTTCCCTGCCCCACCAGGTCCGCTTGCGCATTTCCTGCTGCACTTCCGCGGGCACGTACGGCATGCCCTGGCGCACTTCCCAGCCGCCGCCCAGGGCGCGGTAGAGCAGGATCAGGTTGATGGCCACGGACCCCTGGGTGGAGACCAAGTCGTTTTGCTGCTTGAGCAGTTCCTGCTGGGCCACGAGCACGGTGGTGTAATCGGTCTTGCCCTCACTGTACTGGATGAAGGCCAGATCCACCGAGCGCTTGGCCGCCTCGGCCGCCTTGGCCAGGGAGACCACCTGACCGCTGGCGCCGATGAAGCCGGCCAGGGCGTCCTCGACTTCGCGCAGGGCCGTGAGCACGGTCTGCTGGTAGGTGATGAGCAGGGCCTCGAGCTTGGCGTCCTGGACCCGCACGTTGTTGATGATGCGGCCGTAGTTGAACAGGTTCCAGCTCACCTGGGGGGAGAACTGGGCCATGAAGCCCTGCTGGGTGAGCAAATCGGACAGCCGGAAGGCGCCCACGTCGCTGGCCAGGAAGCCGATGCTCCCGAACAGGGAAAAAGACGGGAACAGATCGGCCTTGGCCACGCCGATCTTGGCGCACTGGGCCATGGCCGCGAATTCCGCGGCCCGCACATCGGGCCGGCGGCGCAGCATGTCGGCCGGCACGCCCACCCCGATCTCCCAGGGCGGGGCCGGGATGCCCTTGGAGACATCGAGGCCTTCCGGGGTCTTGTCCGGGGACTGGCCGAGCAGCACGGCCAGGGCGTGACGCTGCTTCTTGATGTTGCTTTCGATGACCGGGATGGTGGCCTGGGTGGAGAGCAGGAAGGTGGAGGCCTGCTGCACGTCGCGCTCGCTGGTGGCGCCGTAGCGGAAGCGGGCCTCGGCGATGCGCAGGCCCTGGCTTTCGATCTCCACGTTTTGTCTGGCGATTTCGAGCTCGGCCTCGTTGACGCGCAGGGCGATGTAGGTCTGGGCCACGTCGCCGGCCAGGCTGACCAGGGCGTTGTCGTAATCGGCGGCGCTGGCCCGCATGGCCGCGTCGGCCGATTCGATGGCCCGGCGGTATTTCCCCCAGAAGTCGAGCTCCCAGGCGGCGCTGGCCGCCACGGAATTCTGCCAGATGGCGTCGGGCGAACTGGTCTTGGAGCCCGGCTGGGGCCAGTTGGGATTGCGGTGGCTGACTTTTTCGAAGTTGTAGCTACCGGAAGCGGTCTGGGTCTGGGGATAGAGATTGCCCACGGCGATGCCGAGCTGGGCCCGGCCCTCGATGACGCGCAGGCCGGCCACACGCAGGGGCAGGTTTTGCTCGAAGGAGGTCCGGACCAGCTTGTCGAGCGTGGGATCGCCGAACACCTCCCACCATTCGTTGTGCACGGGGAGTTGTGTCCGCACTCCGGGGAATTCTTTTTCCACCCACGCATCGTAGCTCTGGACTTGCGGTCGGGCGAAATCGGGACCGACCTTCATACAGCCAAAATTGACAAGAGCCAAAGAAAGTGCCGTGCAAAGGGAGAACCAGGAGAGGGCTACTTTCATCGATACGGGACCTGTGGTCTCAAACGCAGGGTTGCCCGGAGAACTCCGGTTATGACGAACCCATCCCGTTTGCAGTGGGGAGGGCGCGAATACCTTTCCTACAACGTCATGACAAATCCCGATGCGCAGTCCAATGACTGCGCAAGTCACTCGTCTTCCAATTTCAGCTTTTGTTGATACCGAGTTACAGATTACGCTGTCAAGGGTTCAGAGACAAAATTCGAGTGACACATTTAGCGGCTCGGGTTCGTCCACCCCGCCCAGGGCTGGCGTCGGCTTCTTGCGCCCGAGCCACAGCGGGCCGGTCCGGGTCAGACGTTTTTTTTGCGCTTGCGATACAGTGTCGCCCGACTGATGCCCAGGACCCTGGCCGCCTGGGAAACATTGTTGTTGCATTGGGCCAGGGCGGCGGCGATCATTTTCTGCTCCGTATCCTTCAGCGGATCGACGTTTTCCAGCGTCCCCTGTGTGGCGGCGAACATTTCGGGGAGATCGTCGACCGTCACGCATCCACCAGACATCCGGCTCACAATATTCAAAAGCACGTTTTCGAGCTCCCGGACATTGCCCGGCCAGTCATAGCGCTCAAAAAGGGCCCGCACTTGCGGCGAAAAACGCAGGCCTGCCAATGCGGGCTGCTGTTTGCGGACCAGGGATTCCACCAACTGCCACAAATCTTCCTTGCGCTCCCGCAAGGGCGGAATGGCGAGGTGCATGACCGCCAGCCGGTAGAACAGATCCAGCCGGAAACGGCCGGCCTCGATCTCCTTGGGCAGGACCTTGTTGGTGGCGGCGACGACCCGGATGTTCAAGGGAATGGGCCGGCTGCCACCGACGCGGACAATGCTTTTCTCCTGCACGACCCGCAGGAGATTGGCCTGGGCATCAAGCGGCATGTCGCCGATCTCGTCCAAAAAAATCGTGCCTCCGTTGCCCAACTCGAACGTGCCGGCCTTGCCGCCGCGCTTGGCACCGGTAAATGTGCCTTCTTCATAACCGAACAGTTCGCTCTGGATGAGTTCCGTGGGCAAGGCCGCGCAATTGACGGCCACGAACGGAGCATTGCGCCGGGAGCTGCCGTGGTGGATGGCCTGGGCCAGGATCTCCTTGCCGGTGCCGCTTTCCCCCTGAATGAGGACATTGTTGTCCGTGGCGGCGAGGGTTTGGGCTTCCCGGACAAGGCACTCCATGCGCTGGCACCCATAGACGAAATCTTCGAACGTATACCGGGTGGTAGTGT
>JAWRKJ010000278.1:0-13756 GCA_040307025.1 Desulfovibrionaceae bacterium
CGCTTCGGCTAGCCTTGCGGAGGGAATGGGGAGCGCCTCCGGCGGCCAGGAGGCATTCCGCTCCCCGCATCCCCCTCCCATTCCCTTCAAAAGCCATGCCCCTTTGAATTCCCGGCATTTCCCGCTATAGCCGGGGTGAAGAAACGCCCGGGAGCCCGGTTCGCCGTTTCCCGCCGCCCCCGTGCCGCATTCCAACCAAAGGACGCATCGGCATGAGGTTTCCGCTTTATCCGTTGAAACTCGGTTTGGCCGTGCTGCTGCCGGTTCTGGCCGCCTTGTTGCTGGGGCTTTTCGCTTCCACCCGCCTCAATGTCCTGGCCGACCGGGCCCGGTCCCTGGAGACCGTGCGCCTGCCGCGGGCCGATCTGGCCGTGGCCGTGGAACGCCGGTTGCTGCTGGCCGCCCAGGCCATCCGGGGCTATGCCCTGTCCGGCGACCGCGAATCCCTGGACAAGGCCAAAAAGGAGCTGGCCCAGGCCGCCGATGCCCTGCACGCCGCGCGCGAGGCCGCGGGCGATCATCCGGGCATGGCCGGCATGGCCGCCGAGGTGGAAAAAATCGGCTATTTCCTGGATACCTACAAAAAGGCGGCCGAGGCTTCGGTCGCGGGCAACGAACGCGTGACCGCCGATCGGGAGGCCCTGACCCAGGCGGCCCAGAATTACCAGGACGCGGCCAAGGCCTATGCCGACTGGAAGACCGCCCAGTGGGACAAGGAGCTGGCCGCCAAATATCCCCAGCCCGAGCCGCTGCGGCAGCATGCCCGGCGCCTCAAGGCCATCCGGGCGGCCATGGACGCCGGCCGCGAACCGGCCCTGGCGGCCGAATCGGCCCGGGCCGACCGCGATCCCGCCCTGCTTGTCGCCGCCGTGCCCCAACTTGACGAGGCCGAGGCCAAATTGCGCGACCTCAAGGCCGGCAGTGATGAAGATGCCAAGCGGCTGGTAGCGGTCTTCTCCGCCCTGTCCGACTACCGGCAGGCCATTGCCATGCTGCTGGCCGACTGGGAAGCCTTGCGCGCCACGGGCCGCCAGATCCTGGAGGCCGAACGGGCCGCCCTGACCGCGGGCACCGATCTCGGCGGCTCCACCCTGACCGAATCCGCCGGCGACGCCGCGACCCTGGCCAGCTATCTCGACCGGGCCCGTCTTGGCACCATCCTGGCCACTTGCGGCGTGGCTTTGGTCGGCCTGGTCTTTGCCGGGCTGGCCGCGTTTGTCCTCGGCGGCCCGGTCCGGCGTTGCGCCCTGTTTGCCCGGGACCTGTCCGTGGGGCGTCTGACCGGCGACCTGGGCACTGCCGGCCGGGACGAGGTGGGGTTGCTCGCCGAAAGCCTGCGGGAAATGGCCCGGCGCCTGGGCAAGCGCCTGGCACGTTAGCCACGGAGATCCTGTTGCTGCGCGCCGTTCTGTGCTGTCTGACGCTCGTTTTCGCGAGCACCGTAGCCCTGGCCGCCACGCCGGCCAAGGGACCGGAATTTCGCGGCTTGGCCTTCGGCGCCAGGCTCGAAAACCTGCCATCCCTCACCCCCCTCGCCCACTTCGGGGACGTGGCCTACTACCGCAGGCCCGGTGACAAACCGCTGCTCGGCGAGGACTGTCCCACCGACATCCGCTACGGCTTTTCGCGCGGCGCGCTGTACTGCGTGCGCCTGACCGTGTCCGGCTGCGAGGGGCAAGCCGAACTCGTGCGTGCCTACGAGGCCAAATACGGCCGCCCGATCAACGAAAGCGCCCCGGGCACCCTGCGCCTGGTCTGGCGCCTGCCAAACCTGCTGACCGTCTCGCTGTCCCACTTCGCCCGAGAAGGCCGCAGCGAAGTCGACTACGTCTATCTGCCCGACCTCAACCACGACGACCGCGAAATCTGGCAGTCCCCGGAAGCCATCCGGGCCGACGGCCCCATCGGTTTTCGCGGCCTGCGCTTCGGCCGGGACATTGCCACCATCCCGGGCATGGAGCTGGCCTACAGGGAAGGCGCGGCCCTGTACTACCGACGCCGTGGGGACCGGCTGGACCTGGGCGAAATCCGGCTTACGGACGTGCTCTACGGCTTTTCCAAGGGCCGGTTCTTCGCCGCCATCATGCGGGCCCCGGAAGCCGCCGACTTCGAGCCCCTGCGCCGGGCCTACCTGGCCAAATACGGCCCGCCCCGGGCCGTGCCCGCCACCCTGGAGGAAGATCTGGTCTGGAGCTGGCCCAAATCCCAGATCGCCCTGTCCCGGGACGCGGCCGACGGCGGGCTGTCCATCCGCTACGCCGACGCCGCCTTGCTGGCCGAGGTGGTCAAAGCCGAAACCGCGGCCGGTGCGCCGCCGGTCATTTCCGGAGGGCTGCGGCTTTTTTCCCGGGGCGATCCGCCCCGCTCCTTCCGGGGCGCCGTGTTCGGCACGCCGTTGTCCGCCCTGGCCGGGGCCGAATACCTCTACGGTCACCGGGGCCGCAAATACTACCACCGCCCCGGGGAACGCCTGAACCTGGGCGATATCCCCTTAACCAGCGTCGTCTATGCCTACGACGCCGACCGGCTGGCCAGCGTCACCCTGATCGTGGCCGCCCGGGATGGCGACCCGGAAAAAGACTTCGAGCGGGTGCTGTCGGCCTATGCCACCAAGTACGGCCCGCCGGCGGCCCGCGCTTCGGAGGACGGTTCCCGGTTGTTCCTGTGGACCTGGCCCGGGGTGTCCATCGCCCTGGCCAGCCCCAAGGCCGGGCCGTTGGAAATCCACTATATCGACGCCTCGCTTTTGCGCCGTCGGGAAGCCGCCCTGGCCGCCAAGGCCCTGGACGCGCTGGACCGCAAGGTGTTCGAGACCCCCAGGCAAAACCCCGCGCGCATCGAACGTGCGGGCGGACAGGAGTGATCCCATGGACCGCGCGTTATGCATTCACGGCCATTTCTACCAGCCGCCCCGGGACGACCCCTGGCTGGGACACATCCTGCCCGAGGGTAGCGCCGCCCCGAGCCGCCACTGGAACGAGCGCATCTGCCGCGAGTCCTACGCGCCACTGGCCCGGGCCAGACGGCTGGACGGCGCCGGACACATCACCGAACTCGTCAATTGCTACGAGTGGATGAGTTTCAACGTCGGCCCTACCCTCCTCACCTGGCTTGCTCGCTCGGCCCCGGACACCCATGCCCGACTCCTGGAGGCCGACCGCAAGAGTCTGGCCCGGCTGGGGCATGGCAATGCCCTGGCCCAGGTCTACCACCACGTGATCATGCCGCTGACCACGGATATGAACAAGGAACTGGAAGTCGCCTGGGCCGTCGATGATTTCACGGCCCGCTTCGGCCGGGCGCCCGAGGGCATGTGGCTGGCCGAGACGGCCGTGGACACGCCGACCCTGGAGACTCTGGCCGCCGCCGGCATCGCCTTCACCATCCTGGCCCCGTCCCAGGCCACGGACGTCAGCGACGACGGCCAAAACTGGCGCCCAGTGGATGCCGGCTCCCTGGACATCCGCCGGCCCTACAAGGTCCTGCTGCCGTCTGGCCGGCCCATGGCCGTGTTTTTCTACCACGGCCCCCTGTCCCAGGCCGTGGCCTTCGACCGGCTCCTGGCCGACGGCGAACAGTTTTTCCGGCGTCTGTCCGGTGCGGCCGGTCCGGGCCTGCTCGCCCTGGCCACGGACGGCGAAACCTACGGCCACCATTTCACCTTCGGCGAAATGGCCCTGGCCTACGTGCTGGACCAGGCGCGTAACGGCCGCGACGGCCTGACCCTGACCAATTTCGCCACGGTGCTCGAAAAAGACCCGCCAAGGCAGTACGTGCGCATCCGCGAGGCCTCGGCCTGGAGCTGCGCCCACGGCGTGGAACGCTGGCGATCGGATTGCGGCTGCACCACCGGCGGCCATCCCGGCTACAACCAGCGCTGGCGCGCGCCGTTGCGCAAGGCCCTGGACACCCTGGATGGCCGCCTGACCGCCCATTTCGACACCACTGCCAAGCCGCTTTTCACCGACCCGCGAAAAGCCCTGGTCGTCTACGGCCAAGTCATGGCCGGCAGCTTGTCCCAGGAGGCCTACGAGGCCGCCCATATGGCGCGGAACCTGTCCGTCGCGGACCGGGGCATGGCCTGGAAACTGCTGGCCATGCGCAAATGGGGGCTTGCCTCCCTGGCCAGTTGCGCCTGGTTTTTCGACGAAATCTCACGCCTGGAGCCGGTCAACGGCCTGACCTTCGCCCTGCGGGCCATGGAACTGGCCCGGGAGACCGGCATGGCCGATCCCGAGCCCGAACTGGCCGCCACCCTGGGCGCGGCCGTCTCCAACATGCCGGAGATGGGCACGGGCCGCGACATCTGGGAATCCATGGTCAAACCCCGGCGCGAAACGCCCCGCTCCCTGGTCAGCCAGGCACTCCTCAGCCTTGCGCTCACGGACAGGCTGCCCATGGACGGCTCCGAGGCCACGGCCGACTGGCCCGGGGTGTCCGTGGCCGTACGCCTGGCCCGGCAAACCGCCGGCAATGGGCTGACCGGCACGGCGGTCATCGGCTACCATCTGGAAACCGCCCGCCAGACCCTGGCCGTGGAATTCCACCCGGCCAAGGGACCCGATCCCTTTGACGGCTGCGTGAGCCTCACCCCACAGGGCGGCGATACCGAGGAAGGATTCTGCTTCCAGAGCCTGGGCTTGCCGGTCAACAAGCGCCAGTCCCTGGCCGACGCCTTTGCCCGCAAGGCCGAGGAAACGGCCTTTACGTCCATGCTGGCCCAGGCGGCCATCGGCCGGAGGCTGGTGACCGAACTCCAGGAAGCCCAGTCCACCCTCAACCTGGCGCCGCTGTGGCTGCACCTGTGGCCGGGACTGGTCTGGCACGACGTGTTCGAGGTGCCGCTCACCGGCAAGCGCGCGGCCCTGCTGCGTCTTTTTCTGCTGGAAGCCGGACGCAATTCGCCGGTCAAAAACGCCCTGGAAACGCGGCTTTCCGACGCCATGGCCCAACGCATCGCCGGCCCTGACCCGGACTGCGCCACCCTGACCCGGCTCGTGGCCCGGGCCCGGGAACTCGACCTGCACCCGGACTGGTGGCCGGCCCAAAACGCCCTCTGGGAACGCCGCCCCTGGGCCGGCAAGGCCGCCGAGCTGGCCAAGGCACTGGGATTCGCGGGAATGGAATGAGAAGAGGCCTCCGGCGGCCAGGAGAGGCGCCGCCCCTCCTGGACCTCTCCGCCGGGGGGGATCATCCCCCCCGGACCCCCTGAAAGGAAAAATTTTTAAGGTCCTCATAAAGTGAAAGGAGAGGCCGCTTGTTGCGGCCCCATCCGGGATGGGTCCGGGAAGGGGGGGTGACCCCCTTCCCGGCCGCCGGAGGCACTCCCCCTCCTCGCCTTTCCCCTTAACGACTGAACCTCCCCATGAGGGTGGCGGAGGCCAGGATGTGGCCTTTGGCCGCCACGAGCACGTCTTTTTTGGACGCGCCGGCGGGCAGGTCGAGCAAGGCATCCAGGGCGTAGAGGCTGAAATAGTAGCGGTGGGTGCCCCGGGGCGGGCAGGGACCGCCATAGCCCAGGCGCCCCCAGCTGTTTTTGCCGGTCATACTGCCGTCGGGATAGCTCGCCTGGACCGGCAGCCCTTCGGGCAGGCCCGGGGTGCCGGGCGAGAGGTTGAACAGCACCCAGTGATCCCATACGCCGCCCGGCGCATCGGGATCGTCGCACAGCAAAACCAGGCTCTTGGCCCCACCCGGCACCCCGCCAAAGGCCAGGGGCGGCGACAGGTCGTCCCCGTCGCAGGTGTGGCGGGACGGGATGTCCCCCTCGTGGGCAAAGGCCGCGGACGTGAGCGTCATGGCCATGGCGCCTCCCTCGGACCGAAAACGGCCCGGTGCGACCCGGCAGCCGGGACCGGAGGCGGGCAGGGGCTGCCGCCTACACCGGTCCCAGCTCCATAGTGTGGTGGTTAATCGTCGAAATTGCCTTCCGGTCCCTTGTCCCGGGCCATGTCCCGGGCTTTTTCGAGAATGCGTTCCCGGGTCCAGTCCGCCGGATCGGCGATCCGGCCGGCCTTTGGCCCGAGGTCGTAGGAACCGGCCTTGGCCAGGGCCTCGATGGCCAGGGACGCGGTGCCGCCGGCGTTAAAAACGTCGGTGAGCATCCAGTGCACGAACCCGGCCACGGCTTCGGCCATGCGCCGCCGCACGGGCTCGGGCTGGCCGAGCAGCTTGTTTTCGAAGGGCGCGTTGAGCTTCTTGTAATCCCCGGCCTTGAGCCCCTTGGCGTCGGCATATTCCACCATGGCCCGCCAGCAGGCCTCGGACAGGCCCTTGTCCGGCTCTTTGACCAGCCGGCCGGCCGCGTCGAGGATGGCGTTGCCGTAGTCGTTGACGGCCACGCCCCAGGCGATCATCTGCAGGGCCGTGGCCACGTTGGCCTTGGTGGTTGCGGTCTTGGCCGCGATTTCCTTGAGCTTGGCCGAGGAATTGCCCGAGGTGCCGTGCTGGGCGCCCGAGGTACCATAGGGAGCGAGCGCCTTGTGGATCTGGGCGGTCAGCTCCACCTGGATGCCAGTGGACGAGGCCTCGATGCCATGGGTGGTACCGTTATTGAGGGCGATCCAGTCCGGATGGATACCGTTGGCGTTGAGGCCCTCGATGAGAAACAGGGCTTCGGCCGGAGTGGACAGGCCCGAGGCGCCCTTGATCTCGCCGACTTCGGTCTCGTAGCCGGCCCAGGTCGGCACCACCGGCGCCAGTTCCATGTTGGCCAGCAGATTCTGTTCGTCGGGCAGGTGCGAGGCGTCGATGGCGATGGAGGTGATGCCGGCCTCGAACAGGGTCGGGATTTCCTCCTTGGCCACGGGCACATCCTCGGGCTTTTTGATGCCGTAGTGGTCGGCGTGGATGGCCACGGGCACGGTGATGCCCAGTTCGTTCATGGCCTGGTCGGCCCGGCGGGCCAGATTCCACATGGACACGTCGCAGTAGTTGGATTCCGAGCGGGCGATTTCGAGGATGACCGCCGCGTCGGCCTGTTGGGCGGCGAGCAGCGCCCCGCGCAGCACGAAACCGTTGCGACAGTTGGCGGCGATGGTCATGGCCTGGCCCTTGGCCCGCATGGCCCGGTCAATGGCCTTGCCGCTCACGAGAAGCGCCTTGGAATTGGGAAAAAGACGGACGATATTGGGCGGCCGGCCCACGGCCAATGCCTTGTCAAACGCGGCCTGATCCTTGGTCATCGGTATCCTCCTTGGTACTCTGGCGGGCCGGCCCGGCGGGACGGCGGTTAGGGCCCGATACCGGGCAGCCGGGGACACGCGTTATGGGCGTTCCCCTGCGCAAAACACGTGTTCTCGCGGTGCTGCCGGCGGCCCCCGAAAGGAACGCTTTGGGCGGCAACCCGGCAGGCGACCGCGTTACAATCCGGGAAAGCGGTCCTTGAGACCGTGGGCTCCGATAACGGCCGACGCGGCCGGGTCATCGGCCACGGCGGCGAACAGGGCCGCCACCACCGGCGCGAGACGATTGTTGTCCGCGTCCGGGCACGTGGCCAACCGGGCGGCCAGGGCATCCAGGCGAGCCAGGTTGGCGTCGGCCGGAGCGGACTGGCACCGCCCCAGGAAATCGCAGGCCACGACCTGACCGGGGGCGGTCGGCAGGCCGGCCACGTACACGGCGCCGCCGCATACGGTACAGCGCACCTCGCCCGGGTCCGTATCGGCCACCGGTGCCGTCCACTGGGCCACGGTGTTGCCCAGGGCGTCGAATTTCCGCATGTGCAGGAAACGGCTCTCGGCGGCCCAGGCGAAATCGGCGTGGGTCGGGTCGTTCACACAGAAGAGTTTCCTCGAAAGCATGCCGGTCTTCCTCCAAAGCCCGCGACTCGGGCAAAGCGTTTCAGGAATATAACGTCGAGCGCAAACACGCAACCGATGGCCGGGTCCTGCCCGAAGGCCGAGGAGGGGAGGGGGAAAAAAACACCCGCTGGCGCCAGAGGGCAGTGCCCCTTGGCATCCCTGCAACAGCGAAATTCTTGTTGCAATTCCCATGACCCAGGGTAAATTTGCACGCATTGCGACATAAGGAATGGGGAACTCCGCATGATCCAGCGTTTTGCTTTTACCTTGCTTACGGTCCTGCTCCTGGCCGCCTGTGCGTCCAACTCCGATACCGCCCTGCGTCAGGCCTTGAAAGACCATCCCGACGTGGTGCTGGACGCCCTTGGCCAGCGCAAGACAGAGCTGTTCGCCCTGGTCATGGCGGGACAGCGCGAGTACCAGGACGGCCAACGCCAAGCCCGGCAGGCCGAGGAAGTGAAAAAACCCCGGTCGCCGGTCATCGACCCGGCCCGGGCCATGCGCGGTCCGGCCGACGCGCCGATCACGGTGGTGGTCTATTCCGATTTCCTGTGCCCGTATTGCGCCCAAGGTGCGGCAGTGCTCAAGGAATTCATAGCTCGGCATCCCGACAGCGTGCGCGTGCTGTTCAAGCACTACGCCGTGGATGATCTGTCCCGGCAGGCGGCCCTGATGTACGAGGCCCTGGCCCTGCAGGACCCCAAGCTGGCCTTCGCCTTCCACGACGAACTGTTCGCCTCCCAGCAGGAGGTGTCCCTGGCCGGCGAACCGGCCGTGCTGGCCCTGGCGGTCAAGCTCGGGGCCAACGTGGCCAAGCTCAAGCGCGATCTCAAGAAGCCGGAACTGACCGCCCGCATCGATGCCGACGTGGCCGAGGCCAAGGCCTTTGGCATCGACGGCACGCCGAGCTTCCTCATCAACGGCGTCTCGGTCCAGGGCGCGGCGCCCCTGGCCGAATTCGAGGACGTCCTGCGCAAGGTGGGCGCAACCGGCGGCCAGGAAGCCCCGTGCGACACTTGCAATAAATCCAAGAAGCAATAAGACGGCAACCGACTGACATGCAGGCCCCGTTTCCTCCCGAGAGGAAGCGGGGCTTTTTTCGCTGGCAAGGTCCCGAATGCCCCCCCGAACCCAACCCCACAACGGTTTCCAACCAAAACCGAAAGGGTTTCCAAAGGACCATGCCCTTTGGCCGCCGGAGGCGTTCCCCTCGCCCTGTCCCCGGATCTCCGTGGTTAATGGCAGCGCAGCCGCGCTGCCAGGCTCGGATCGACCCGGAACAACACCGCGCCGCCGCCGACCGCCGTGCCCACCTCGTCGCGCGAGGCCTGGGCCGCCTGGCGGTCGCCGTAGCGGCCGGCCAGGACCCGGTAACGCGTTCGCCCAGCGCCGGATTCGGCGGCCACGCAGGCCGGCAAGCCCCGACCACGCAGCCGGGCGGCCTGGTTTTCGGCATTGCCGGGCATGCTGAAGATTCCGGTCTGCAAGGCATAATAGCCGGTTGCCTGACCTGATGGGGTGGAAGGGCTCTTGGCAACGGAAGCAGGGGAGCTGGCCCGGGGTTCCGGGGCCGGTTTGGCCGGAGCTACCGCCGTCTTCCCGGAAGGCGAAGGAGATTTGGCCGGCGCCTGGCCATCCGGACGGTACGCACCGGTCTTGGCCGATGACGCCGGAAGGCTGCTTGGGGACGCGTCCTTACGGGAAGCGGTGGGTTGCGGTGTCTGGTGGGCTGTTTTCCGGGCGGGCGGGGCCGACGGTGGCAAGGAAGCGGCCCAGGCCTCGGGTACCCCGTCCGAAGCTGGTTCCGGCGCCAGGACGATCTCCAGGTCGGCGGCCGTGGTTTCCTGGGGTGAATGCCCGGAGCGGGCTCCGGGCGTATCCGGCACCAAGGGCGGAGGGGAGGCGAGGGGCGGCGCGGCCGCCAGTGCCGGAGCCGACGGGAGGCCCGGAGCAGGGGGGGGCTCCACCGCTGTCGGCGACGCCTCCTGCGGCGTCCCCCGCACCTCGAAACGCCGCTCGGCTTGCAGTTGGTCGTCGAGGTACAGGGCCAAGTCCCATTGGCCGGGGGCGATTTCCCCGGCGGCCTCGAACAGATGCCCGGCCAGGGCGGTCTCGCCCCGACGGGCCGGCACATACCAGCGATCCACGGCTCGGCCGCCGCCGACCAGGCCCGGCCGGGTCAGCCGGACCTCGACCAGCACGGTCTCGCCCCCGGGTCCGCCGCCGATCCGAAACCGGCAGCCCAAACCATGATCGCCGGGCTCAAGGACCAGGCCCGAACGGGCAAACGGGGCCGGCCGCTGCCCGGTCGCCCCCTCGGACCTCTCGGACAAACTGCCACAGGCCTCGACCGTCAGTCCGGGAGGCGCCGGAGCGGCAGGGACGGCCAGGGAGGGTCTCAAGTCGCCCAGAACGCACAGGACCAGCAGGGCCATGGCGAAAAGGGCCCTCGAACGGGCCAGGAAATGCGCGCACGTGGTACGTCGGGACATGTCAATGCGGCAGGTGGGAAAGCATCCGCTTGGCCGGCTCGTAGTTCGGGTCCAGTTCCAAGGCCAGGCGCAAGTATTTCCGGGCCTCATCCAGTTCGCGGCAACGGTGGTGGGCGGTGGCGATATTGAAGGCCACCGAGGGCGCCTGCCTAGGCAACCCCGGGTCCACGGCCAGGGCCTTGGCGAAAATCCGCAGGGCCACGTCGTATTCCTTGCCCTCGGCATGGGCCACGCCGAGATTATAGAGCAGACCGGCGTCGTCGGGGGCCACGGCCAGGGCTTTTTCGTAATTTTCCACCGCTTGCTTCCACAATCCCTGCCTGCGTAGCAATATGCCACGGTTGTTAAACATCCACAAGTCGTCGCGGCCTAGGGCCTCGCCCTTGGCGGCAATGGCCTCGGTAACGCAGCGCAGCGCCATATCCTGATCTTTTTCCCCAATCTTGACCGCAATCTCCATCAGGGATTCGCTCAGCATATCGGCCGCCACCCGCCCGACCACCCGTCTTGCCTCCTCGAAACAAGCCCTGGCCTTGTCCGTTTCCCCCTTGGCCAGGAAGACCTCGCCGAGTTCCACCTTGCGCTCGAAATTGAGCGGCGACAGGGTGTCGAGCTTGACCAGATACTGCAGCTGCTTGTCGAGCTGGCCCGACTCCTTGCACAGGGTGACCAGCCGTTTGAGGGGCTCGATGTAGAGTTTTTCGGCCTTGGCCGCGGCCACGTAACGCTGTTCCGCGGTCTCGTAGTCCCCGCGCCGCAGGGCCACGTCGCCGAGCAGCAGGTGCCCCTTGAGGCAGTCGGGCTTGAGGGTGAACGCCTTGGCCGCCACGGCCTCGGCCTGGTCCAGGTCGCCGGATTCGATCAAGGCCGCCGCCCGGTCGAGCACAATGCCAAGCTGGGTATTGGGCCGCACGGCAAAGGCCATCTTCTCGATCAAGGCATTGGTCGAAATGGGCTTGGTGATGCAGCTGTCCCCACCGATCTCGTGGGTGAGAATGAGCTCGTCCCGGGACACCTCGGTACCGATGACCACCACCCGCACCCGGTCGCCGTAAAAACTCTTGAGCACCTTGACCGTCTTGAGACAAGTCTGTTTGTGGAGGCGCCGCTCCATTAACAGCAGCAGTGGCACGGCCAGCCGGGTCGCCACCTTGTTGGCGAAGGCCACGGCCTCGTCATAGCCCGAGCATTCCCGATAGACGGTCTTGATATCCACGCGCAGACCGCCCAGGGCGTATTTGAGCAGCCGGGTGAAGCTCTCGTCGTCGGTGACGGCAAGCATCAAGCCACCCTCGCCGCAATAGTCCATCACCACGCGCTCGTAGCGTTTCACCACCTGTTCGGCGGCCAGGCGTTTGCCGTTGCTCATGGGGACGCACTCCTCACTTACACTCCCGGCGGCAGGTTCCTGACCCGGCGCAGCAACGCCAACAGATCCGGATCGGCCGCTTGGGTCACGGCTTCCTCGCCAGTCGGTATCCGTACCCGTACCCGGACAGTGCGGTCCAGGTCCAGATTCGCCAGGCGTTCGAGCAGGCCCGGGTCCACGACCTGCCCGGCCGCGGCCGCCAATTCCCCACCCCGCAGCCGGACCGGATCCTCCAGGACCATGCCCGGGGCGAGCATCCCCACCGAGCGTTCGGCCCGGGCATAGCCCTCGAAGGAACCGGCCAGTTCGATGAGCAATTCAAGCAGACGCGGATCGTATTGCCCCTCACGTTCGGCCAGCACGGCCAAGGCCTGCTGCCGGCCGCGGCCCGAGGTGAGCAGGATGTCATAGTCCAGGGCCAGCTTGAGCAGCCGGGCGCCCAGGGGAATGGCCGGACCGACCGGTTCGCCCGGGGCCCGACCGACGCCGTCGTAGCGGGCATGCTGCAGGCGGATGATGTCCGACACTTCGCGCAGACGCGGGATATTGGCGAGCAGATCGGCGGCAATGGCCGGATGGCGGTTGAAAAGCCTGGCCCGGTCGCCCTCGAGCATGCCCTGGTCGCGCAGACAGGCGAACAGGGATTCGGGCATGACCAGGGCACCGAGTTGGGACAGGGTCACGGCCAGATCCACGCGCCAGGCATCGGGCGCTTCCAGATAGCGGGCCATGTCCGCGATCAGCCGCCGGACCCGGGTGGCCCGCGCCAGGGCTTCGGGATTTTGCAGGGCGAGCAGGTCGGTCAGCACCTTGATGATGCCCCGCAACGCGCCCTTGAGGAACTCCTTCTCGGCCGTAACCTGGCCGTAGGCGGTCACGGCCGCGGCCACGGCCGTATCCAGCTCCTCCTCGGAACAGGGTTTGATCAGGAAGCGAAACACCTGGCCGGTATTAACCGCGGCCACGGCCGCGCCCAGGTCGGCATGGCCCGTGAGCATGATGCGCATGGTGTCCGGGCAGGCCCGCTTGAGGCGGTCGAGAAAGGACAAACCGTCAAGCCCCGGCATGCGCAGATCCGTGACGACCAGGGCATAGGGTCCCCGTTCGGTCACGGATTCCAGGGCCCGGACCGGACCGGCGGCCACATCGACCTGATAGCGGTTCCGGTATCGGCGTTTCAGGGCCGCCAACAGTTCCGCGTCGTCGTCGACAAAAAGGATGCGCGCGCGTTCGCTCATGGCCTTTCCAAATCCTTCGCCGCGGTGTCGTCCATGCCGGCCGATCCGGCGGACGTGGCCCCGGCGGCCGGAAAACGCAGAAAAAAGGTGGCTCCCTGCCCGGGCTGGCTGACGCAATCGATCTCGCCGCCATGGCGGGCCATGACGGCCTGGCTTATGGCCAGTCCCTGGCCGGTGCCCTTGCCCACGTCCTTGGTGGTGAAAAAGGGGTCGAAGATCCGGCTGCGGACCGCCTCGGGAATACCCGGTCCGGTATCGGACACGGCCACCACCACCCGGTCGCCGGACAGGCTCGTGGCGATGTCGATGCGTCCCCGGGTCCAGGGCTCCAGGGACACCTGCTCCTCCACGGCCTGGGCGGCGTTGAGCACCACGTTGAGCAGCACCTGGGACACCTCCTGCGGGAGACCATAAACCAGGGGAAGGTCCCGGGCCAAGGTCAATTCCACCTCGGCCACGTTTTTCCAGGCGTTGCGGGTCACGACCATGATGTCACGCACGGCGGCGTTGATGTCGAAAAAGAGCTTGTCGCCCGTGCCGGGATGCGCCATCTGGCGCATGGCGGTCACGATTTCGGTAACTTGCCGGATACCCTTGCGGCTGTTGGCAATGGCTTGGGGAATTTCCTGGCGCAGGTAGTCGAGATCGGCTTCGGCCGCGACCCGGGCGGTGCGGTCCAGGGCCACGGCCACGGCCGCGGCAGCCCCGGCCCGCACCGCCTCGGCCAGGGCGGCTTGGCTGTCGATGACCATGCCGAGGGCGGTAAAGGCCTCGTCCAGAAAGCCGGCATTGTAGCCCAGATACTGGATGGGGGTATTGATCTCGTGGGCAATGCCCGAGGCCAGCCGACCGATG
>JAWRKJ010000279.1:0-12322 GCA_040307025.1 Desulfovibrionaceae bacterium
GTCCACGAAGATGTGGGGCGGGCGGTTCGGCGAAGGCACCGGGGCCTTGATGGAGGCCTACAGCGAGTCGGTCTCCTATGACCGTCGTATGTACCGGCAGGATATCGCCGGCTCCAAGGCCCATGCCCGGATGCTCGGCAAGCGCGGCATCCTGACCGGCGACGAGACCGAGCGCATCGTGGCCGGGCTCGATCAGGTCCTGGACGAGATCGAATCCGGCGTATTTCCCTGGCGCGGGGAGCTCGAAGACGTCCACATGAACGTGGAACAGCGTCTGACCGAGCTGATCGGGCCCCTTGGCGGCAAGCTCCACACCGGTCGCAGCCGCAACGATCAGGTCGCCCTGGACTTCCGGCTCTACGTGGCCGAAAGCCTGGAAATCTGGTCGCGTTTGGCCGGGGAGCTGATCGGAGTCTTCCTGGCCCGGGCCGCGGAGCACAAGGAAACCCTGCTGCCGGGCTGCACCCATCTTCAGCCGGCCCAACCCGTGAGCCTGGCCCAGCACCTGCTCGCCTATGCCTGGATGCTGAAGCGCGACTGCGAGCGCATGGACGATGCCTTGCGCCGGGTGAAGATCTCGCCCCTGGGCGCGGCCGCCCTGGCCGGCACCACCTATTCTCTGGACCCGGCCATGGTCGCCCGGGCGGTGGGCTTTTGCGGCGCCTTCGGCAACAGCATGGATGCCGTCTCGGACCGGGATTTCGCCTTGGAGGCGCTTTTTTGCGCTTCGTTGGTTATGGCCCACTTGAGCCGCTTTTGCGAGGAGATCATCCTCTGGGCCAATCCGAATTTCGGCTATGTCGCTCTGCCCGATGCCTACGCCACCGGGTCGAGCATCATGCCCCAGAAGAAAAATCCCGACGCGGCCGAACTCATGCGTGGCCGGGTCGGCCGGGTGTATGGCTCGCTTATGAGCCTGCTCACCGTGATCAAGGGCCTGCCCCTGACCTACAACCGCGATCTCCAGGAAGATAAGGAACCCTTTTTCGACGCCGACGACACCGTGCGCGCATCCCTTCGGGTCATGGCCGGCATGCTCGGCGCTCTGGTTTTTCGGCCCGAGCGCATGCGCCAGGCCCTTTGCCAGGGCTACCTCAACGCCACGGAGTTGGCGGATTATCTGGTCGGCAAGGGCCTGCCCTTCCGGGAAGCCCACCACGTCACGGGCCGGGTGGTGGCCCAGGCCGAAGCCAAGGGCGTGCCCCTCGAAGCGTTGTCCCTTGAAGAATTGCGTACCTTTTCCCCGGACATCCAAGAGGATGTCTTTGTCGCCTTGCGCTACGAACAAGCGGTGGCCAGACGCAACGGACCCGGCGGTACCGGGCCCGAATCCGTGGCCGCCCAGATGGCGGAACTCACTCGATGGCTTCAAAAACGTTAAATCTCCAGCTTTCGGTTCTTTCGGCCATAAGCGGCATCATCGACAAGGCACTGGATCTGGAGCAATCCCTCCAGGACATTCTGCGCATCCTGGCCGAGACCCTGACCATGAAGCGGGCCGCCATCACCCTGGTGGACCGGGGCACTGGCAAATTGTCCATCCGCGTGTCCCAGGGACTCACGGCCGAGGAGAAAAGCCGCGGGGTCTATGACCTCGATGAAGGCGTCACCGGCCTCATTTTTCGGACCGCCAAGCCGTACGTGGTGCCCGACATCCGCAAGGAACCGCTTTTTCTGGACAAGACCGGTTCGCGCAAGATCGAGCGGGACCGCATCTCATTTATCGGCGTGCCCATCATCCTCCACGGCCAGGCCATCGGCGTACTCAACGTGGACCGGCTGTTCGGCGACGAGGTCTCCTTCGAGGAGGATGTGGCCTTTTTGAGCGTCGTGGCCACGCTCATCGCCCAGTTCATGAGCCTCAACCGCAAGTTCGAGGCCAAGGTCGAGGACCTCAAGCGCGAGAACGTTTCGCTCAAGTACAAGCTCTCCCAGGAAACCCAGGGGCTGTACATTGTCGGCAAAAGCCTGGCCATGCAGGAAGTGCAGCGCCAGATCGAGAAGGTCGCCCCGACCAAGGCCACGGTGCTGCTTCTCGGTGAATCCGGCACGGGCAAGACCTTGATCGGCCGCATCATCCACGACCTGTCCGAGCGCAAGGACTATCCCTTCATCAAGGTCAACTGCGCCTCGATCCCGGAAAACCTCCTGGAATCGGAGCTGTTCGGCTACGAGAAGGGGGCCTTTACCGGGGCCGACACCACCAAGCCCGGCCGGTTCGAGGAAGCCAACAAGGGCACCTTGTTCCTCGACGAGATCGGCGAGTTGCCCCTGGGGCTCCAGGCCAAGCTTCTGCGCGTGCTCCAGGACCGGGAATTCGAACGGCTCGGCAGCAACAAGACCCGTCAGGTGGACGTGCGCATCCTGGCCGCCACCAACAAGGATCTGGCTTCCCTGGCCGAGGAAGGGTCGTTTCGGCCCGACCTCTACTATCGGCTCAACGTTTTCCCCCTGCAGGCGCCGCCCCTTCGCGACCGCAAGGAAGACATCCCGAGTCTGCTCATCCATTTCCTCAACAAGGTCTCCAAGGAATACGCCCGCAAGTTGTCGTTTTCCACCGAGGCCCTGTCCGTGCTCAGCCGCTACGATTGGCCGGGCAATGTCCGGGAGATGGAGAATCTGGTCGAGCGCCTGGTCATTCTGGCCGAAAACGAGCGCATCGACGCCGATCTCATTCGGCCCTACCTGACTATTTTTTCCCGAGAGGATGAGATCGAGGAGCCGGGCGGGGAGACCGAGTCCGCGCCGTCCCTCAAGAGCCTTGAAAAATCGGTCATTATCGATGCCCTGCGCCGCAGCGGCGGCATCCAGCACAAGGCGGCCCGGGAACTTGGCATCACGCCTCGCCAGATGGGCTATCGGGTCAAAAAATTCAATCTGGAATCCCTGGTGGCCGTGCAGCGGGTGAAAAACCGCTGACCAAAGCCTTTCTGGCCCGCCGCCCATGCGGCGGGCTGTCCCTCTTCCTCCATCTCCACACGCGGCGCCTTCCTTTGAGGGCGTGGTCTCCTAGCGCGTATTGTCCCGGTACACCCGGTCCAGCGTCTCGAACAAACGGCCCCGGCAAGCCTCGAAATCGTCCATCAGGCGCTTGGCGTCGGTGAGGCGTCCCTGGTTGGCCAGGCCCACGATCTCCTTGGCCAGGGCATGGACCCGTTCGTGGTGCGCGCCGATTTCCCGGAAGGCGGGCATCTGCCCCATTTCCGAATGCCCCTGGGCGTCGTACCATTGACCGAACACGCATTGGTGGTGGTTGGCCACCTTGGTGGTTTCGAGCTGTTCATGGCCTTCGATGACGGATTCGAGCCGGGCGCGCCAGGCCAGATGCGCGGTCTTGACCGCGGCGATATCGAAGGGGGGCGATCCGAGATGTAGCGTGGCGATGTGTTCGGTCATGGCCGTGGCCAGATGGGCCAGTTCCCGGGTGGCCGAATGGACCTGCAAGGCCCCGGCGGCCATGTCGCCGATGGTTGTGGCCGCATGGGTGGTCCGCGTGGCAATGGCCTGGGTGGTGGTGAGTCCCTGGCCGGCCCGATCCCGCATGGTGGCGGCGAGGTTGGCCGTATCGGCCAGATGTGCGGAAACCTCGGTCGTGGCCTGGGAGTGCTCCTCGGTGGCGCTGGAGGTGGTGATAACCAGGTCCTTGAGCTCGTCCACGATGCCCGTGATGGCGCTCACTTCCCGGCTCGAATCGAGCATGGCGCCCATGAGCTCCTCGGTGGCGGCGATTTGCTCCTCGGCCAGACCCAGGCTTGCTTCCACGGCGTCCACGGCCTGTTCGGTGGCTTTCACGTTGTTGACGGCCATGGCCTGGATGCCGGTGATGGACTGGCCCACGTCCCGGGTGGCGGCCATGGTTTTTTCGGCGAGCTTGCGCACCTCGTCGGCCACCACGGCGAATCCCCGCCCGGATTCTCCGGCCCGGGCCGCCTCGATGGCGGCGTTCAAGGCCAGCAGATTGGTCTGATCGGCAATGTCGGCGATAACGCCCAAGATCGCGCCAATGGACTGGCTGTCCCGGCCCAGGGCGTCCATGTCCGTCTTGAGAGCCATGACCCGTTCCCGAACCCCGGCGATGGAGGTGCTCACCTGGCGCAGGCCGGTGACGCCGCCGGCCGCCCGATCGCCCAGCGCCTCGATGCGCGAGGCATTGCCCCTGGCCGCGTCGGCCGCGCGTTCGGCCGCGACCCGGGCCTGTTCCATGCTGCTGGCGATGTCGTCGCTGGCCTGGCGCATCTGCTCCACCGACGAGGCGATGCCTTCGATTTTTGCAGAGGTCTCGTCGGCCTCGACGTCGATGGCGGCCATGGTTTCGGTCAACCGTCGAACCTCGCCATCAATGGCGGTGGTGTCGGCTTTGGCGGATACGGCTCGGGTGCTGGCCGTTTCGGAGTGGGACTGGCACTGCCGGGCATAGGCTTCGATGGTGAGCACGGCGTTTTTTTCGGTAATGGCCTGGGTGCGGTACTGGTCAAAAACCGGTGTTCCCGCACCAGGGGCAGTGCTGACGAAGTTACCCTCACGCAGGGAGGCAAGGGCAGCCTGATCGGCGGCGGCCTGGCGCAGCAGGGGGATATAGCGACGCAGCACGATCCAGATGGTGAGCAGGGCAAACAGGCACCAACCACCAGTCAAGGTCTGCAGCAACCAAGGGGACTGGGCTACCGCAGTCGTGTTGCAGGCCAGGATGAGGCTCGCCACCATATTGAGGGCAAAGAGACCGATAAGGCCTCCGGTTGCAATGGGAACGGGAATACTCGGGACAGAATTTGTCATGAACGACTCCTTGGGGGATGGGACAGATTTTTTTGCGAATCCGCAATACGGTACTTTTCTGCGCTGGTCATTCTGTTTTGGCGACGGAATGGTTTCCTCCCGGCAACGCGGCGCATCCATGGCGCCGTGACGCTCCCGTGGCAACTGCGTCTGCGATTCCTAATATCGAGGTAGGAAAAATGATGGTCTTTTGTCAATATTGGCAGGGAGCCTTCGTCGCAGGCAATGCTGGGCGGGCGGGAGCGGCGACCCTGGCGGCATTCCCGCGCATTGGGGTGACTGGCGCTCCCGGGGGGCCTGGGCTACAGTCAGCCAATTCGCCAGATCTGGAGGGATGGGGTGCGAAAGCTCAATCTCGGCTGTGGGTTCGACAAGCGCGCGGACAGCATCAACGCTGATGTCTTTGCCAAGTGCGCTCCGGATGTCCTTTTTGATCTGGAGCATACGCCCTGGCCTTTTCGGGACAACACCTTCGACCATATCCTCATGAAGCACGTGCTGGAGCACGTGGGCGCCGCATTCCCCGATTTTTGCCGCATCATGCGGGAACTCTACCGGGTGGCCGCCTCCGGGGGCACCATCGAAATCCATGTGCCCCATTATCGCCACGACAGTTGGTGGGCCGACCCGAGCCATGTCCGGGGGTTCACCCCCATGACCTTTCAGATGCTCTCGCGCCGCCAAAACGATGCCTGGATCGCGGCGCGGGCCAATTTCACGATGCTCGCCTATGTCATGGACGTCGACTTCGAGCTCAAGGACGCCCACTACGTCTATGACCCCCACTGGTGGCAGCGGGTGCAGGCCGGGGAACTGACCGAGGCCGCCCTGCGGGAACGGGCCGAACGCGAGTGGGGCGTGTTCGCGGAGCTGCGGGTCACGCTCACGGCCGTCAAGGCCTAGCCCTGACGCGGGATTGCCGGAATCCTGGAGCGCTTTCGGCAACACCAGGATCACCCGGCTCACGCGCTCTTCTTTCCCATTTCCCGGTTTCCATGCTTCCAGTGACTTGTTGCGCCGTGGGTAACCGCATCTGCCGGTTGTCCGTCACGTGGCGATCCCTGGCCATTACGGGAATTTTTCCCGAGCATTCAGGAAAAATTCCCCAAAAAATCCGGATTTTCCCTATCGACCGGCGGGGAAGTTCGCATGATAAGAAAAAGCCTTGGGATTTTCTTTGGCAGACCATCAAAGACATGCAACTCGGTAAGGATGTATCATGCACAACGGACAAAAGACCAATGATGTGCTCGGTGCGACCAATAGAGGGACACCGGTCGAATCGGGACTGTGCAGTTTGTGTCGTGTGGATTGCGCCGGCAGATGCGAGACCTGGCTTTCCAGTTTGGCCGGCCGGGCCGTGCTTTATCCGCGCGATTTCGGCAAGGTGACCGCCGGGGCGGAGAATTTCTGCCCGAGCGGCGTTTCCTATGATACCTTGCGTATTCAGGGCCGCTTGTACGGCGCGCACGGACTCAAGGAAAACCTGTCCAACAATCCGGATGACTGCCTTTTCCACAATGTCAGTTTGGAAACCGCATTCGGCACCACCCGCAAAACAAAAGTTCGCTTGCCGCTTATGACCGGTGCGTTGGGTTCCACCTTCATCGCGGCCCATTACTGGGACAATTTCGCCGTGGGCTGCGCCTTGGCCGGCATCCCCATTGTCGTCGGTGAAAACGTGGTCGGCGTCGACCGCAAAGCCGTTTTGGAAAAAGGCCGCATCAGCAGCGCCCCGGAACTGGACCGCCGTATTGACCTGTACAAGCGCTACCAGGACGACTACGGCGCCATGATCGTGCAGCTCAATGTCGAGGACGCGCGAAACGGCGTGGCCGAATACATCATCGAAAAATACGGCCCGGACATCATTATCGAGCTCAAATGGGGGCAGGGGGCCAAGAACATCGGCGGCGAAATCAAGGTCAAGGACATCGACTATGCGGTTTTTCTCAAAAAACGCGGCTATCTTGTCGATCCCGACCCGGAGCGTCCCGATGTCATCCAGGCCTACGGCGCGGGTGCCATCCGGGAATTCGCCCGCCACAGCCGGCTGGGCTACACCGATGCGGCGAGCGAGGCCCAGGTCAAGGCGGATTTTTTTGAAAAAGTGGCGTATCTGCGCGGCTTGGGCTTCGAGCGCATCTCGCTCAAAACCGGTTCCTACGGCATGGAAGCCCTGGCCATGGCCATCCGCTACGCCTCGGAAGCCGGGCTTGACCTGCTGACCATCGACGGTTCGGGCGGCGGCACGGGCATGAGCCCCTGGAACATGATGGAGACCTGGGGGGTGCCGTCCCTGCTGCTCCACGCCAAGGCCTGCGAATACGCAAGCCTGCTCGCCGCGTCCGGCCGTCCTGTCGTGGATCTGTCCCTGGCCGGCGGGTTTGCCCGGGAAGACCATGTGTTCAAGGCCCTGGCCCTGGGCGCGCCCTATGCCAAACTTGTCTGCATGGGCCGGGCCATTATGATTCCAGGCTTTCTCGGCTCGAATATCGAAGGCGCCCTGTATCCCGAGCGCCGCGAAAAAGTGCATGGCAACTGGGCCAGCCTGCCCAAGACCGTGGCGGCCCTTGGCACCAAGCCCGAACAGCTTTTCGCGGCTTGGCACAGCCTGCAACAGCGTCTCGGCGAAGACGAGATGCGCCGGATTCCGTTCGGCGCCGTGGCCACCTGCACCATGCTCGACAAGCTGGAAGCCGGGTTGCAGCAACTGCTCGCCGGCGCCCGCAAATTCTCGGTTTCGGCTATTTCCCGCGCGGATATCGTTGCCGCGAACCGGGAGACGGAACGGGAAACGGGCATCACCTACGTGACGGAGGCGGAAGACGAGATCGCCAGGAAAATCCTGCTGTCCTGAGTCGAAAATCGCCGGATGCCCTGTCCGGCGCAATCCGGGACCGGAACGGCGCCACGGCCTGTCCGGTCCCGGGCATTTCGCCCCGGCTAGCCCCGGCTGAACTGCCGGTACTTGATGCGGTGGGGGATGTCGGCCGCCGCGCCCAGGCGCGCCTTGCGGTCCTCTTCGTATTCCGTGAAGTTGCCGTCGAAAAAGACCACTGAACTGTCCCCTTCGAAGGCCAGGATGTGGCTGGCCACCCGGTCCAGGAACCAGCGGTCGTGGCTGACCACCAGGGCCGAACCGGCAAAGGCGAGCAAGGCCTCTTCCAGGGCGCGGAGCGTATTGACGTCGAGGTCGTTGGTCGGTTCGTCGAGCAGCAGCACGTTGGCCCCGCTTTTGAGCATGAGCGCCAGATGCAGCCGGTTTTTCTCGCCACCGGAGAGCACCTTGACCTTTTTCTGCTGATCCTGGCCGGTGAAGTTGAACCGGGCCACATAGGCCCGGGCGTTGACGTCCTTGGTGCCCAGCCGGATGGTGTCGTAGCCCTGGCCCACGGCCTCGAACACGGATTTTTCCGGGTCCAGGGAGTCGCGGTTCTGGTCCACGTGGGCAAGCTGCACGCTTTCGCCGAGCTTGAACGTGCCGGCGTCAGGCTGTTCCTGGCCGGTAATGAGTCTAAACAGCGTCGTCTTACCGGCGCCGTTGGGGCCGATGATGCCGACAATGGCCCCGCGCGGCACGGTGAAGGTCAGATTCTCGAACAGCAGCCGGTCGTCGAAGGCCTTGGCCACGCCCTCGCACTCGATGACGTTTTTGCCCAGGCGTGGTCCGGGCGGAATGTAGATTTCGAGATCCTTGGCCAGGCGTTCCCCTTCCTGGGAGGCCAGGGATTCGTAGGCCGTGATGCGGGCCTTGGACTTGGCATGGCGGCCGTGCGGGGACATGCGCACCCATTCGAGTTCCCGAGCCAGTGTTTTGACCCGGTCGCTCTCGGCCTTTTCCTCCTGGCGCAGGCGCTCCTGCTTCTGTTCGAGCCAGGACGAGTAGTTGCCCTTCCAGGGAATGCCCCGGCCCCGGTCGAGTTCCAGAATCCAGCCGGCCACGTTGTCCAGGAAATAGCGGTCATGGGTGACGGCGATGACCGTACCCGGATAGCCGTGGAGGAAATGCTCCATCCAGGCCACGGATTCGGCGTCCAGGTGGTTGGTGGGTTCGTCGAGCAGCATGATATCGGGCTTCTGGAGGAACAGCCGGCACAGGGCCACGCGGCGGCGTTCACCGCCGGACAGCACGGATACGGGCGTGTCGGCCGGCGGACAGCGCAAGGCGTCCATGGCCATGTCGAGCCGGCTGTCCAGATCCCAGGCCTCGGCGGCGTCGAGCTTTTCCTGGACCTCGCCCTGGCGCTCGATGAGCTTGTTCATGGCCTCGTCGTCCATGGGCTCGGCAAAGGCGGCGTTGATCTCCTCGAATTCCGCAAGCAGGGCCACGGTGTCGGCCACGGCTTCCTCGACCACCTCGCGCACGGTCTTTTGCACGTCGACGAGGGGGTCCTGTTCCAGATAGCCGATGGTATGGCCCGGGGCGAGCACGGTCTCGCCCTGGAAATCCTTGTCCACGCCGGCCAAAATTTTCAGCAACGTGGACTTGCCCGCGCCGTTTAAGCCCAGCACCCCGATCTTGGCCCCATAGAAATAGGACAGGGAGATGTCCTTGATGATGGGCTTTTTATCGTGGAACTTGCTGACGCGGATCATGGAATAAATGATCTTGTTCGGCTCGGCGGCCATGCATCCTCCTGCTGTGCCCCCGGATTCGAGCCGGAGGCCTGTATGGGGCGAAATTCGCAAAAGACGGACCATAAGGCAAGCGGCCCTCTGCCTCCGGACAGGCCGGTCGGGCAGGGGGCCGCTTGGGAAACGCGTGGAGCGGACAGACTGACGGCGGCCTTTCCCACGTTAGGGATTCCAAAGGGCTTTGCCCTTTGGCCGCCGGAGGCCCTTCCCCACCGAATCGTGTTACTTTTTCTTTTTTGACAGGGCTTCCTGGAGCTTTTCGCCAAGCAGGCCCAAGCCGCCGCCGCTTGCGTGGTGGGTAGCCTTTTCCTTTTTGACGTAGTGCTTCCAGTCGTCGTTTTCGCGTTCGCGTTCGCGTTTGTTTTCGCGTTCCTTGGTGCCGCCGACCGGTCCCAGGGTGATCTTGCGCTTTTCGGTGTCGATTTCGGACACCACCACGGACACGGTGTCACCGGGCTTGGCCTTTTCGTAGGCCGCCGGTTCCAGGGCGTCGCGCAGCTTGGAGGCGGGCAAAAGGCCGGTGACGCCCGGGGCCAGGTTGACGAACAACCCGTACTGCTGGCGGTTTTCCACCACGCCGTCCACGGTGGCATCGATGGCGAAGGTCTCGGGCACGTTGGCCCAGGGATCGCCGGCCGCTTCCTTGAGGCTCAAGGAGATGCGGCGCTTGCCGAGGTCGATGTCCTTGATGACCACGGTCACCGCATCGCCCGGGTTGACCACGTCGGATGGTTTGGCAATGCGCCGGGTGTGGCTCATTTCGCTGACGTGGATCAGGCCCTCGATGCCCGGGGCCAGTTCCACGAAGGCGCCGAAATCGGCCAGGCGCGTGACCTTGCCCTCGACCTTGTCCCCGGCCTGGAACTGGTCGCCCGCGCTGTCCCAGGGATCGGGACCGGCCTGTTTGATGGACAGGGAGATGCGCGGCCGGCCTTTCTTGTCGCGGTCGAAGGCGAGCACCTTGACCGTGACGGCCTGGCCTACGGCCACGGTGTCCTCGGCCTTTTCAGCCCGGGACCAGGACAGCTCGGACAGATGGACCAGTCCTTCCAGCCCCGGGGCCACCTCGGCAAAGGCGCCAAAGGCGACGAGCCGGGTCACCACGGCCGGGATCACGTCGCCGATCTGCACCCGTTCGATGAAGCGCAGTTCGGATTCGGCCCGTTCCTGTTCGAGCAGCTTGCGCCGGGACACGACAATGTTCTTGCCGTCGCGCTCGAAGGTGGTGATGGCGAAGCTGTAGGTCTGGCCCACGTGGACCTCGGGGTCTTCGGTGAAGGCGAGGTCGATCTGGCTGACCGGGCAAAAGGCGCGGCGGTGGAGGATCTCCACGTCGTAGCCGCCTTTTCGCGAGGCGGTGACCCGCCCCTCCACCGGCAGGCCGCTTTCGAAGGCCTCCCGCAAGGCTTCGGCGCCGCCCTGGCCCGTCAGGGCCTTGGACAGCACAACCTCATCGGCGCGCACGGACACGACATAGAGGGTGACCATGTCACCCTCATGGACGGTCGGCGCCCCGTTTTCGTCGAGAAATTCGGTTTTATCGGCCACACCGTCGAGCTTGGTGCCGGTATCCACCACCAAGTTTGTTTCAGTGATGGCCACGACGGGCCCGGTGATGCGGTCTCCAACGCTGATCTCGCCGCCACGCTCGGCCAGCGAGGCCTCCATAAGGGCGGCAAATTCGCCCTCGGCCGGCATGTCTTTTGGTTCCGGCGACTGCTCTGCCATGATCGCTCCGAAAAAGGGGGGTGTGATTTGGGCGCGAATACGCCGGGGCGCACTGTAGCGCGGATGGGCGGCTTGTCAAATGCGAAAAAAGACCTATCCTCCGAAAAGCCGACCTGAGGGTCGTTGTTGGAGGCGCCATGGATCCCATCACCCATGTCACGGCCGGCTTGTTGCTCGGCCAGGCCGGGAGAGACCGTTTCCCGGTCGGACGCGGGTTTGTGCCGGTGGCGGCCTTTGCCGCCTGGATGCCGGATGTTGACAATATCGTTACGTTTTTTGGCCCCGAAGCCTACATGCGCTACCACCGGGGCTACACGCATTCGCTGCTTGGCGGGGCGCTCATGGCCTGGCTGCTCGCCTGGATCATGGCCCGGGTCTGGCCGGGCGCGGGCAAGGCACGCTTGTTCATTTTTTATTTTTTCTGTGTCCTGTCCCATCTTTTTTTGGATTGCATCACATCCTACGGCACCATGCTGTTTTTGCCTTTTTCCCATTACCGGGTGGCGATCTCCTCGGTCTATATCGTGGACCCGCTGTTCACCCTGACCTTGCTCGCCCTGGCCGTCCTGAGCTTTCGGCGACCGCAGGTGCGCAAGCGCCTGGCCGTGGCCGGATTGGCCGTCATGCTGGCCTGGCCGGCTTTGGGCTTTGGCGTGGGCCAGCTCACGCGGCTTCGGGCCGGGACGCTCCTGGCCGACCGTGGGATCGAGGCTGCGGAAGTCCATGTCCAGCCGGATGCGTTTGCGCCGCTGTGGTGGAAAGTCATTGCCCGGCAAGGGGACCAATATGTGCTGACTGGGCTTGATTGGCTGCATCCGGGCACGCTTTTGCCCGAGCACCGCTATGCCCGGGCCGATGCCGGCGAGCTGTCGCGTTTGGGCGCCCAGGCGCCGGTCTTTTCCTCGTACCTGTGGTTCACGGACTTTCCGGTGCGCATGATGGAGGATACGCCGGAAGGGGCGCGGGTGACGTTCGCCGACCTGCGCTTCATGGCTGTCAATCCGCTGGTCGAGGCGGTGCGCGGCCCGGCCATTCCCTTTACCCTGGCCGCCGACCTGACGCCACGCGGGCGGCTCATCCGGGCCCTGTTTTCCCAGATGGGCAAGGCCACGGTCATCCTGCCGGCCGGCGGTCTCCATTAGGAAGGGCCGCCCCAGCGGGCGGCGGCCGCAAGACGCAC
>JAWRKJ010000280.1:0-10942 GCA_040307025.1 Desulfovibrionaceae bacterium
TTCCCACGTGCGCGGCCCGACGGGCGCGGCCGGAGGTGCCTCATGCTGGATCGATTCCGGCTCGGGCTCGGCCGATGGCTCGCGTACAGCCGAAGCAGCCGGCGGCGGCACGGGTCGCGAGGTGACCGGTCGGGACGCATACTGTCGGGCCTGGGCCGGTTTCGAGGCTGTCGGAGAGGGCGCGCTGGCATGGTACGACGACGGTCGCGTGCCGGTCGGACCAGGCCCGGACGTACCGCCCGAACTCCCTGATGGTCCCGACGGCGCGGGCGCGACCATGCAGGAAGCCAGGTTCTGCAAGGGAAGCAGGCGCGGTAAATAGGCGAGGTTTAAAAGCATCAGCTCCAGGGACAGAGCCGGTTCCAGGCTCGTGAGCACCCGGCGCTGGCCTTCCAGGGTCATCTGCCAGCAGGCGTGGATATGGGCCGGGTCGAACCGGCCGGCCCAGTCGAGCCAGAGCCCGGCCTCCTCGGCCGGCAGGTCGACCACGGGCAGGCCCTTTTCCCCAGCCTGGCGCAGCAAAAAGAGGTTGCGCCACACTCCGGCCAATTCGCGCAGGAAAAAGCCGATATCCAGGCCCTTGTCCAGGACCTCGCGCAACACCCCCACCACGGCCGGGCCGTCCTGGGCATGGATGGCCTCGATGAGGCCAAGAAAGACTTCCTGGCCGGCCAAGCCGAGCACGCCCCGGGCATCGGCCTCGGTCAGCTCGGCTCCGCCCAGGGCCAAAACCTGGGAGAGCAGCGACATGGAGTCGCGTACGCTGCCGGCCCCGCGCCGGGCAATGAGGCTGACCGCCCGGGGCTCGAACGGCACCGCCTCCCGGGTGAGCAGGCCCGTGAGATGGGCTTCCAGTTCACCCTGGGCCAGGCGCTTGAACAGGTAATGCTGGCAGCGGCTGATGATGGTGGCCGGAAATTTGTGCGGTTCGGTGGTGGCCAGAATGAACGTGACGCGTGGCGGCGGCTCCTCCAGCGTCTTGAGCAGCGCGTTGAAGGCCGCCATGGTCAGCATGTGGGCTTCGTCGATGATGAAGACCTTGTAGCGGCTGGATAGCGGCGCGTAGCCCACGTCTTCCTTGAGCCGGCGGGCGTCGTCCACCTTGCCGTGGGTGGCAGCGTCGATCTCGATGACGTCGGGCGAGATCCCGGCCGTAATCTGGCGGCACTGGGTGCAGACGTTGCACGGCTCGGCCGTGGGCGCGGTCTCGCAATTGAGCGCCTTGGCCAGGATGCGGGCAAGCGTGGTCTTGCCCACGCCGCGCGTCCCGCTGAACAGGTAGGCCGGGGCGATCTTATCCTCGGCCGCGGCCCGGGACAGAATGCGTTTGACCGCATCCTGGCCGGCCACGTCGGCAAAGCGCTGGGGACGGTATTTGGCGGTAAGACTCGATGTGCTCATGCGGGAATCCGGGCGGCCTCGACGGCTTGGGCGAAGCCGCCCGGGCGCTACTTACAGGCTGTACGGATACAGCCAGTGGGCGTACTTGGGATTTTCGCCCTTGACGACCTTGAAAAAGGCGGCCTGCAGGGCCTTGACCACGGGTCCGGCGTGCCCTTCGCCGATGACCCGACGATCCACCTCGCGAATCGGCGTCAATTCGGCGGCCGTGCCGCTGAAAAACACCTCGTCGGCCACATAGACCTCGTCGCGGGTGAAAAACTGTTCCTTGACGGTATAGCCCAGGTCGGCGCACACGGACAGCAGGCTGTCGCGGGTGATGCCGGCCAGCACCGTGGTCAACGGCGGGGTCTTGATGACGCCGTTTTTCACGGTGAAGATGTTCTCGCCCGAACCTTCGGCTACGTAGCCGGCCGCGTCAAGCATCATGGCTTCATCGAAGCCGTCGGCCAGGGCCTCGGTCTTGGCCAGCACGGAATTGACGTAGTTGCCGGCGGCCTTGGCCTTGGTCATCATGGAATTGACGTGGTAGCGGGTGAAGCTCGATGTGCGGATGCGGATACCGCGTTCCAGGGCCTCGGGTCCGAGGTAGGCGCCCCACGGCCAGACCGCGATGGCCACCCGGATGGGGTTGCCGCCGGGGTTGACGCCCATGGACACGCCAGAACCCACAAACACGATGGGCCGAATGTAGGCGGCGGGCATCTTGTTGGCCTTGAGGGTGTCGATGCAGGCCGCAATGAGCTGTTCCTGGGTAAACGGTACGGTGAGTCCCAGGATCTTGGCCGAACCGATCAAACGGTCGATGTGTTCCTTGAGGCGGTAGACCGCCGATGAACCGTTGGTGCATTCGTAGGCCCGGATGCCCTCGAACACGCCCAGGCCATAATGCAGGGTATGGGTCAGGACATGCACGTTGGCCTCGTCCCAAGGCGTCATGGTGCCGTCCATCCAGATGAAATCAGTACGTAGCCCCATAGTCCTTCCCCCCGTGACATGACAGTTGCCGGGAATTCCCCGTTTTTTTCCGGTCTTTGTCGTGTCCCTTGGTGACAACCGGATATAAACGAAGCAGACTAGGGATTTCAAGGGTTCGGGTCAAGACTGTTTCGGTCGGGAAATGGTTTCCTTTTCCAAAAAAACGGTCCGACCGGGCGCATCGCCCCAAGCCGCATTGACCGGTCCGCGCGTATCCCTTAACAGCCAGCATCGGAAAACGACCAATCGGCTGACCGCAACCGCCCAGGAGGCCCCGATGTATTTTTCCATGCAGCCGCTCATCTCCCTGATCGCCGGCATCCTGATCCTTGTCATGCCGCGCCTGCTCAACTATATCGTTGCGATTTACCTTATCATCCTCGGCATTCTCGGCTTGACCCACGGACGCATGTAGTCCGCAGCCGACCCAATTCGTCGTCTGCCCGCACAGGCAGGCCGATCCCCCCCGGTGCGCCCCGGCATCTCCCAGCCGGTTGCCAGGCGGGGCGCTATCCGTTACGCCTTGTCCAGGAACACTTTTTTCATGTCGACCGCCACACTTCCCTTTTCCCCCGACGCCCCGTGGCTCGCGCCCCTGGCCGGTTTTTCCGATCTGCCGTTTCGGCTGCTGTGCCGGGAGCTGGGCGCGGCCTGTGCGGTCACGGAAATGATCAGCGCCAAGGGCCTGTTTTTCGATTCCCGCAACACCAAACGCCTGCTCGACACGACTCCGGACGACACGCCGCTGGTGGTCCAGCTCTTCGGCGCCGAGCCGGACTACCTGTCCCGGGCCGTCGGGACCCTGGCCGACCAGGGCTACGGCTTTTTCGACCTCAACTGCGGCTGCTCGGTCAAAAAAGTCGTCAAAACCGGAGCCGGCGCCGCCCTGCTCGGCGATCCCGACCGGCTGGTGGCTTGCGCCCGGGCCATGGCCGCAGCCAGCGGTCCCGGCCGGGTCGGGGTCAAGCTGCGCCTGGGCCCCAAACCACCCGCGAACGTGGCCCTGGACCTGGCCGGACGCCTGGCCGAGGCCGGCATCGGCTGGCTCACGCTCCACCCCCGCCATGCCAGCCAGGGCTTTTCCGGCACGGCCGACCGGACCGCCCTGGCCGCTTTCGTGGCCGCTTCGCCCGTGCCGGTCCTGGCCAGCGGCGATCTTCTGACCGCGGCCGATGCCGTCGCCTGCCTCGAAACGAGCAAAGCTTCCGGCGTCATGTTCGCCCGGGGCGCCCTGGCCGATCCGCGCATCTTTCACCGCTTCACCGCACTGCGCCAAGAGGTCGGGGGGAGGGCCGCGCCGCCCCTGCCCGGCCTGTGCGACGTCATCCGCCGCCACGCAGCCCTGTGCCGCGAACACGCCGACGAAACCCGCACGCTATTGCGCATGCGCACGGCCGTGCCGCGCTACCTGCGCGACCTGCCCGGTTGTCGCGCCTTGCGGGACCGGCTGTGTCACTGTACATCCTGGGATGCGTTCGACGACATCATCGACGCGGCCGAAGCCCTCGCCGCAAAGGCCGCTTTCGGAGAAACCGTATCATGAAACTGCTGCGTGCCCAGACGGCCGGATTCTGCATGGGCGTGGACCTGGCCCTGCGCAAACTCGCCACCCTGATCGGCAAGGGAAATCAGATCATCACCTTCGGCCCCATCATCCACAATCCCCAGGTCTTGGCCGAATACGAAGCCAAGGGCGTAATCACCGAGGAAGACCCCGAACGCATCCCGCCCTATGCCACGGTGGTCATCCGGGCCCACGGCATTCCCGAGCCCGTACGCCAGACCATCCTGGCCCGGGGCGCCACCCTGGTGGACGCCACCTGTCCCAAGGTGAAAAAGGCCCAGACCCTCATCAGCGCCCAGGCCAGACAAAACAAAACCTTGCTGCTGTTCGGCGAGGAAGACCATCCCGAGGTCCAGGGCCTGCTCAGCTACGCCACGGCCGGCGCCCATGTTTTCGGCTCCATGGACGAACTGACCTCCCTGGAGCTGCCCCATGGCCCGACCTATTTCCTGGCTGCCCAGACCACCCAGGACGAGCAGGAATTTTCCCGCATCCGGGACTATCTGCTCGACCACTTCGGCCCGGAACTGACCGTGCTTTCCACCATCTGCAACGCCACCATGAACCGCCAGCAGGAAGCCATGGACCTGGCCGCCCTGGTGGACTTCCTGGTCGTGGTGGGCGGACGCGAATCCGGCAATACCAGGCGGCTGGCCCAAGTGGCCAAAGCCGCGGGCACGCCCTGCATCCATGTGGAAACAGCCGACGAACTGACCCCGGACCTCGTGGCCGGGTATCGGACAATCGGCTTGACAGCCGGCGCCTCAACACCGAAGAAAATCATTGACCATGTGCAACAGGTGCTGGAAGGGTATTAGCCACAACGGTTAACCACCGGAGATTTCCCATGGCCCAGACAAACATCCTGCTTGAAGCCGGCACCAACGAACTGGAGATCGTGGAGTTCTACATCGACGAACCGTCGGCCTCCTCGTTCACGTCCAAGGCCCCGGAGTCGACGGGGCTCTATCGCGGTTACTACGGCGTCAATGTGGCCAAGGTCCTGGAAATCATCCGGTTGCCCAAGGTGACGGGCATGCCGGAAGTGTCCCATCCGAGCGTGCTTGGGGCGTTCAATCTGCGCAACCACATCATTCCGCTCGTGGACCTGAGCGTGTGGCTTGACAAGGTGCGCGAGCCGTCGGAGTCGCCCAAGGTCATCGTCACGGAATTCAACAACGTCACCACGTCCTTTCTCGTCTCCGGCGTCACCCGCATCCACCGCATGAGCTGGGAGGCCGTGGAGCCGCCCAACCGCTACGTGTCCAAGATGAGCGGCGACAGCATCACCGGCGTGGTCAAGCTGGAAGACCGCATCGTTTTCCTGCTCGACCTGGAAAAAATCGTGGCCGATCTCAACCCGAACCTCGGCCTGCGCCTGGACATGAGCATCGAATGGAACGCCGCCACCCGCTACCGGGCCCTGGTGGCCGACGATTCGGTGCTGGTGCGGGAAATGCTCAAGGACCTGCTCCAAAAGGCCGGATTTGACGTCACGGCCGTGCAAAACGGCCGCGAAGCCTGGGATCTCCTCCAGCAACTGCGGGAAAGAAGCGAAACCGGCCAACGCCCCATCACGGATTATGTCCAGGTCATGGTGGCGGATATCGAAATGCCGGCCATGGACGGCCACAACTTGACCAAGCGCATCAAGCAGGATGCCGTGCTCAAGGATCTGCCCGTCATCCTGTTCTCGTCGCTGATCACCGACAAGCTGCGCCACAAGGGCGAGGCTGTGGGTGCCGACGACCAGATTTCCAAGCCCGACGTCAGCCAGCTCGCCATGCGGGCCAAGAATCTCATCGAGCAAAAAATCGGCACGAAAACGGCAGCCTAGGGAGAACCTGGGGAAAATGCCTCCGGCGGCCGGGAGGGGATGATCCCCTCCCGGGCCCTCCTCAATGGCGAAGCACTACGTGGTAGCGCGCCAGGAGTATGCGTTTTCCCTTCAGGGGGTCCGGGGGGAATGATTCCCCCCGGCAGGTCCAGGGCAGCGCCCTGGCCGCCGGAGGCTCTTCCTCTCCCCCTAACAAATACGCGGCAGTTGCTCGCCTTCGAGCATGCCGAGCAGCCGCTTGCCCCCAAGGGGCGTGACGAGCGCCACCTTGCCGGGATGCTCGGCCACCACCCGGCCGATACGCACCGCCTTGGCACCGAGGGGATCGGCGCGCAGGACGGCCAAGGCTTTTTCGGCCTCGGCCTCGGGCAGCACGCACAAAAACTTGCCCTCGTTGGCGAGATAGAGCGGATCAAGCCCGAGCACGGCGCAGCCGCCGGCCACGGCCGGCTCGACCGGAATGGCGGCTTCGTCGAGTTCCACGCCCACGTTTGACTGGCCGGCGATCTCGTTGATGGTCGTGGCCAGCCCGCCCCGAGTGGGATCGCGCAGCACGTGCAGACCGGGCACGGCCGTGAGCAGCTTTTCCACCAGGCCGCACAGGGAGGCGCTGTCGCTTTCCACCGGCGCCTCGAAGGACAATCCCTCGCGCGTGGACAGAATGGTCAGACCGTGATCGCCCATGGTGCCCGAGACGAGCACCACATCGCCCACGGCCGCGCGGTGGCCGCTCGGGGCCGGATCGACCAGCACCTGACCCAGCCCGGTCGTATTGATGAAAATCTTGTCCGCCGCGCCGCGCGGCACCACCTTGGTGTCGCCCGCTACCACCCGCACGCCGGCCTTTTGCGCCGCCCGGCCCATGGACTCGACAATGCGTTCCAGCACGGAAACTTCAAGTCCTTCTTCAAGGATGAAGCCGCAGGTCAGATAGAGCGGCCGGGCGCCCATCATGGCCACGTCGTTGACCGTGCCGTGCACGGCCAGGGAGCCGATGTCCCCGCCCGGGAACTCGATGGGATCGACCACGAAGGAATCCGTGCTCATGGCCAGGGGACCGCTGACATCGAGCACGGCGCCGTCGTCCATGCGGGCCAGGATCTCGTTGCCCAGGTGTTTGAAAAAAAGCTCGTTGACGAGCCGGTGCGAGGCCCGGCCGCCACTGCCATAGTCGAGCAGAATCTTGTCACTCATGAATTCCGACCTTTCAGGGCGTGTGCGGAAAATGAATCAACCGGCAAGCAACAAAATGGACGCCTCCCACCGTGCATTCCTGGCGGGATTCCAACGGGCCAAGCCCTTTGGCCGCCGGAGGCGCCCCCTCCTCCCCCTACAGCTCCATCTGATACTTGAAATACGCGGCGCAACCGCCTTCGGTCGAGACCATGCACGGCCCCACGGGCGTGGCCGGCGTGCAAGCCTTGGCGAAAAGCGGGCATTGGTCGGGAGCCATCTTACCCTTGAGCACCTCGCCGCAGCGGCAACCGGCCAAGGGCGGCACTTCGTGCAGGGTCACGCCGAGGCTTGCCACGGCGTCGAAGTCGGCGAAATCCTCGCGGATGGCCAGACCGCTTTGGGGGATGGTGCCGAGTCCGCGCCAGAGGGCGTCGGCCGGGACAAAGACCTCGTTCATGACGGCGCGGGCCACGGGATTGCCCTGGGCGGCCACGACCCGGGTATAGGTGTTGTGGATGGCGGGCGCGCCGGCGCGGCGCATGGCCACGATATCGAGCAGGGCCGACAGGATGTCCAAGGGCTCGAACCCGGTGATCACGGACGGGACACGGTATTTTTCCGCCACGAAGCCATACGGTTCGGCGCCTATGATGGCCGAGACATGGCCGGGCAGGATGAAGGCGTCGATACTGGCCTCGGGATCGGCCAGCAGCACGTCCAGGGCTGGCGGCACGAGCTTATGGAAGCTCAACACCTTGAAATTTTTTAGATTTTGTTCCCTGGCCAACCGGATGGTCGCGGCCACGGCCGGGGCGGTGGTCTCGAAGCCCACGCCGAGGAAAACAACGGTACGGCCGGGATTGGCCTTGGCCACGGCCAGGGCGTCCACCGGGGAATAGACCACCTCCACCCGGGCGCCGTCGGCCTGGGCGGTCTTGAGGTTTTTCCCCTTGGGACCGGGCACGCGCATAAGGTCACCGAAGGTGGCGATGACCACGTCCTCGCGGCCGGCCAGTTCGAGAAAGGCCGCCACCTCGGACTCGTGGGTGACGCAGACCGGACAGCCGGGACCGGTGAGATGGGTGATGGTCTTGGGCAGCAAGCTGCGCAGCCCGCTTTGGAAGATGGCCACTGTGTGGGTGCCGCACACCTCCATGAAGCGCAGGGGGTCGGTCGCCTCCCTGGTCAGCCGTTCCAGCAGCGCCCGGCACAGGGCCGGGTCCTTGAAGGCGTCAAATGAGTTCAAGATTCAGGCCTTCCTGAAAAAGCTTGATGGTTTCCAGGGCGTCCTCCCGGTCCAGTCGGTGGATGGCGAACCCGGCATGCACAATGACGTAATCGCCCACGGCCGGTGCGGCGTCGATGATGTCCAGGCGGACCTGCTTGGTGACGCCGCCGATTTCCACATCGGCGACCTTGTCATGAATGGCGGTGATTTCCATGGGAACGGCCAGGCACATAAGCTCCTCCGAAGGTGGCGGTGGTCGGCGACCGGGACTGGTCGTCGCGCCCTGGGAATATGCGCATTGCGCGCCTGGTTGTCAAAAGTGACGCGAGACCATATAGTTTTAAGGATAAAGCCTCCAAGACCCGGGCCGATGGGGTGCCGGAACGGAGCGGCGTCTGTGCACGTGCAGCCAAAGGAAGCAGCCATGTCCTCCTTGCGACCGGACCTCAAAATTTCCACCAAAATCATCGGCATCGCCTTGCTCGTCACCCTGCTTTTTTGCACGGCCATTTTCGGCTACCTCCTGCCGACCATCGGCCAGGAAATGTGGAGCAACCGCAAGCGCAGCCTGCGCAATGTAGTGCAATTGTCCCAAACCCTGCTCGCCCAGTACCAGGACCGGGTCGCCAAGGGCGAACTCAGCCTGGACGAGGCAAAAAAGCAGGCCATCAGCCAGATCCGGGCCCTGCGCTACGGCCACGACGACTACCTCTGGATCAATGACACCACCTTGCCCTACCCGACCATGATCATGCACCCCACCGTGCCGAGCCTGGACGGCAAGATCCTTGACATGGCCAAATTCGACTGCGCCACAAGTCTGCAATACGGCACGGCCGGCCCAACCGAGGCGATCCCAGGCGGCAAAAAGAATCTTTTCACGGCCTTTGTCGAAGCGGTCGGCCACAACGGCGAGGGCTACGTCGGCTACCAGTGGCCCAAACCCCTGCCCGGCGGCGGCGCCACCAAGGAACTCTATCCCAAGGTGTCCTATGTGATCCTGTTCGCGCCCTGGCACTGGATCATCGGCACGGGCCTGTACGTGGACGACATCAAGGCGCGCATCAACGAGGCCCGTTACAGCGTGTCCGGCCTGGTGGCGGGCATCCTGGCCATCGGCCTGCTTGTCGGCGCGGTCATCCTGCGTTCCATCACCCACCCCCTCAAGGCCCTCGTGACGTATGCGGGCACGGTGTCGGCCGGAAACCTCGAGGCTGTGGCCAGTGGCACCTTCTCCGGCGAGACCGGCACGCTCAAGACCTCCATCGAAACCATGGTCAAGAAACTCAAGCGCACCATCGAAACCGCCGAGGCCAAGACCAGGGAGGCCGACAACGAAGCGGACAAGGCCCGGGCTGCCGCCCGGGAGGTCGAGGAAGCGCGCGGTCAGGCCGAGGCGGCCATGCGCCAGGGACGCCAGGAAGCGGCCGGACGCCTGGAAGCCACGGCCATGCGGCTGACCGATGCTTCCAAGGAGGTGGCCGGACTGGTCGAGTCCTCGGAAAACGGCGCCCAGCAGCAGCGGTCCCGGCTCGACGAAACCAACTCGGCCATGGAACAAATGAATGCCACGGTCCTCGATGTGGCCCGCAATGCCGCAAGCGCCGCCGCAAGCGCCGAATCCTCCCGCCAGAAGGCGGCCGAAGGCTCCACGGCCGTGGACCGGGTGACCGAAGCGGTCAGCGAGGTCCAACGCGGCTCAAAGGCCCTGACCAGTCATATGGCCGAACTCGGCGACCGGGCCGCCGGCATCGGCGCCATCATGAACGTCATTTCCGACATCGCCGACCAGACCAATCTGCTCGCCCTCAATGCCGCCATCGAAGCGGCCCGGGCCGGTGAGGCCGGACGCGGTTTCGCGGTGGTGGCTGACGAAGTGCGCAAGCTGGCCGAAAAGACCATGCAGGCCACCTCCGAGGTCGGCGCGGCCGTGACCGGCATCCGCAGCGGCGTGTCCGAGGCCGTGGCCGGGGTGGAACAATCGGCGGCCACGGTCTCCCGGGTGGCCGAGCTTTCCGCCGCCTCGGGCGCGGCCCTGCGCGAGATCCTGAGCCTGGCCGAGGCCACCTCGGATCAGGTCCGCTCCATCGCCACCGCCTCGGAACAGCAGTCCGCCTCGAGCGAAGCCATCACCCGGGGCATCGAGGCCATCACGGCCGTGGCCCGGGAAACGGCCCAGGCCATGAGCCACGCCGACCATTCCGTGGCCGAGATGGCCCGGGAGGCTGAGGCGCTCCTCGACATGGTGGACGAACTCAAGGCGTAAGGACGCAACCGGCCGGGCCGGGCGCTATACGGCCCCGGCCTCGCCGACTTCCACCACCTCAACGGCCTTGAAGCACTTGGGCGGAATAAGCTCCCGGTGCACGATGAAGCGGGCCTTGTCCGCGGCCTTGTCCGGCGTTTCGGCCTCGACTTCGATGGTGCCGGTGAGATCCATCGCCACCTTGGTCCGGTAATGCACCTCGAAACTGTCCGGGACCGCCAGGGGACGGATGGACAGGGGCTCGAAGTGGAAATAGGGTTCATCGGGCCGGGCATCGGGGTGCAGGCGCTGCTGGGCCGCCAGCATGGCTTGGCCCTTGCCCGTGGCCGTGACGATTTCCGTGCCTTCGCGGCCTTCCAGAATTTTTGTTTCGTAGCGAACGCGGTATTTTTTCATGGTGATCCCGGGCCTGTCCGGCCAAAAGGGGGCCGGCGGCCATTGCTTTTTCCGTCGGGGTTGCTATCAGATCGGTTGCCGACGGCCAAGTGCACC
>JAWRKJ010000281.1:0-13700 GCA_040307025.1 Desulfovibrionaceae bacterium
CCCAAAAGCAAACCATGGGCCACGATCACGGCCAGGCTGCCGAGTCCGAAGGTCAGGCTCCACGGCCGGGGATTGTCGGCCTCGCCCCGGCATTCGAGCCCCATGCCCCGGGCCATGAAGGCGAAAAGGAGCAACCCGGCCGGCAAATAGAGCGCGGCCAGCACCGTGCCGTAGACCAGGGGATAGGCGCCGAACAGCACGCCGCCGAGCATCACGAGCCAGGTCTGGTTGGCGTGCCACACGCCCTCGATGGTCTCGGTCATGACCCCGCGCACGGTCTCGTCCGAGGTGGTCAGGCACAGGATGCCGACCCCCAAGTCGAACCCGTCGGTCAAGATATAAAGGTACAGCAAAAAGGCCAGTATCCAGTACCAGGCCGTAGCGAGACCCGTTTGTCCGTCCATGTCAGCCACCTTTCACCGCTGTGCGGCGGTTGGCGTTGCAACCCGTCACGCTCACGTCGCGATCCAGCCCGTTCGCGTTCGCCCCGCATCCCTGCGCCTCCCTTTGCGGGTGGTCCAGGAGGGGCACCCTCCTGGCCGCCGGGAGCGTCTCCCCCCGGCTCTCCCCTGCCCCTACCGATGCGCTTCCGGGGGTACGGCGTTCAGGTCGGGACCGTGGCGCAGGAGCTTGGCCATGAAGTACACAAACACCAAAAACAGTACGGTATAGGCCACGGCAAAGCCGATCAGGGACAGGCCCACATGCCCGGCCGGCAATTTGCTTGCGCCGTCGCCGGTCCGGATCAGGCCGTAGAGCAGCCAGGGCTGGCGCCCCACTTCCCGGGTGACCCAGCCCAGGATCACGGCCAGATAGCTGCCGCCGGCCATGGCCGCCCAGGCGAGATAAAGCAGCTTGGGGCCGGGCCCGGCCTCGGGCGCGAGCCGTCCCTTTTTCCATTCCCACAGCGTCCAGAGCATGACCCCGACCATGGCGAAGCCGATGCCAACCATAAGCCGGAAGCTGTAGAACGGAATGACGATGGGCGGCCGGTCCTGCCTGGGGAAATCCTTGAGTCCCTTGACCTGGCCGGTGAGGCTGTGGGTGATGAGCAGGCTCAGGCCGTAGGGTACCGGGATTTCAAACAGGTTGCGTTCGTTTTCCGGATCGGGCCAGGCGAGCATGTTCCAGGCCGCGGGTTCACCGGGCTTGTTGGTTTCCCAGTGGGACTCGATGGCCGCGACCTTGGCCGGCTGGAGACGACCGATCTCCTGGCCGTTGAGGTCCCCGACCAAGGCTTGCAGCGGAGCCACGAGAATGGCGGCCAACGCGGCGAGCTTGAACGACTTGAGGAAAAAGGCCACGTGCCTGCCGCACAGCACGTACACGCCCGAAACCGCCCCGATCACAAACAGGCTCACTTCCAGGCAGGCCAGGTACATGTGGGAAAACGCCAGGGGCAGGTCCGGGGAGAAAATGGCCGCCAGGTAGTTGTCCACCACGAACAGGCCGTTTTCGATGTGCCCGCCGGACGGGGTCTGCATCCAGGAGTTGGCGGCCAGTATCCAGAAGGCCGAGAGCGACGCGGCAAAGGCCACCATGATGGTGGCGAAAAAATGCATCTTCGGGCCGACCTTTTTCCAGCCGAACAGCATGATGTAAAGGAAGGCCGATTCGAGCATGAAGGCCATGGTGCCCTCGAAGCCGAGCACCTGGCCGAAGAAGTTGCCGACCGTGACCGAAAACGGCCCCCAGTTGGTGCCGAACTGGAACTCCAGCGGAATGCCCGACACCACGCCCACGGCGAAATTGACCGCGAAAATCCGCGACCAGAACCGGAACTGGCGGTAGTAGGTCACATCCCGGGTGCGCAACCACAAGCCCTCCACGACCACGAGAAAAACGCCCAGGCCGATGGTCAGCGGCGGAAACAGGATGTGAAAGGCCGTGGTCAGGGCGAATTGCAACCGGGACAGCAGCACCGGGTCTGTCAGGTAGTCCATAACGGCTCCTGGGCGGCCTCAGGGACGCCCGGTCTTGACGGCCACGCCGAGAATCCCGAAGCGTGACTCGCGGTAGCCCGGCAGCAGGGTCAGACCCTCCGTGCGCAGGGTTTCCCGAAACTGCGGGCCGTCGAAACGGTCCTTGCGGGGATGGGCCAATATGACCCGGAAAAGCGGATTGGCATAGAGGGGCGGATAAATTTCCTCGAAATAAAACGTGCCCCCGGGCCGTAACACCCGGGCGAGTTCGGCCACGCCCCGGCGCCAATCGGGCAGATGGTGGATGATGCCGAAATTGACCACGGCATCGAAGGCGTCCGTGCCGTAGGGCAGGCATTCGGCATCGCCGAGGACAAAGGCGGCGTTCCGGCCGAGGGGCCCGGCCAGCCGTTTGGACGCCACCCGGATCATGGCCGGGTCCACATCCAGGCCGTGGTAGAGGCCAGGGGCGAACACGCGGCTGAAAATACCGGCGCCGCCACCGTCGCCGCAACCGATCTCGAGCACCCGGGCGCCGGAGCGCATGGGCCGCGTGGCCCGGAAAAACGCCACCTCGACCCGCTGGGCGATCTTGCGCGCGAAACTGCGGCACCACCACCGCTCAGGCCAATTGACCTCCATCGTACCTCCCTGCCCCGCTCCCGGCCGACACGTCCATGTTGCACCAGACTCCCGGGGTGACTGTCAAGGCTAACCTCGCTTGCTGGCTACGATTTGCAGCCGGAAAATATCCGGGCGATGCCCAAGGTCAGGTCCCTGACCCGGCAGTCCGTGAAGCCGGCCTCAGCCATGTGGCCGCAAAACACGCTATCGGCCGGAAAGGCGTCCACGGACGTAACGAGATAGCTGTACGCATAGTCCGTGCGGGACAAAAAATTCCCGAGCGGCGGCAGGATGCGGTCGAAATAGAACCGGTACAGCCCGGCCAGGGGGCGCGGGCGCGGCAGGCCGAATTCCATGATGTGGACCTGGCCGCCGGGAACCAGCACCCGGTGAAACTCCCGCAGCACGGCCACGCGCTCGGCGATGTTGCGGATGCCAAAGGCCATGGTCACGGCGGCGATGCAGCCGTCGGCCAGGGGCAGACTGCGGCAGTCGGCCACGCCCAGGTCATAGCCGGTCACGCCGCGCCGGCGGATCTTGTCCCGGGCCCTGGCCAGCATGGCCGGGGAAAAATCGAGGCCAAGGACCCGCAAGCCTGGCCGGCGCCGCCGGATCTCCAGGGCGACCTCGCCGGTACCCGTGGCCGCGTCCAGGACCAGGCCGTAGCCGGGCTCGATCAGGTCGGCCAGGACCTTGCGCCACAGCACATCGATGCGCAGGGACAGGATGCTGTTTTGCAGATCATAGGAAAAGGCGATGTCCTCGAACATCCGCCGGACCTTGGTGTCGCGCATGAAACCTCCCCTCTTCGGGTCTGGCACAATTGGGCGAAAGCGAACGCTTCCGGCGGCGTCTCCATCACCGCGTCGTCGCTCCCTGCAGATCTGGTTCGGGCGATGGCGCGGTTTGTGGCAGAGAATTTGCTAAGGGTCAAGGCAGGCCGGCCGCCGCACGGACCGGCTCCAAGCCCGGGGGGATACCCATGCGCTCCGAAATTTCGGCCGCTCCGCAAGGCCCTGTCGATATCCTGGACCTCTTGCTCGCCGCACCGGCCAGCGCGCCCGTTCCGGGCCAGGAGGCCCTGACCCGGCTCATTCGCCGGGCCGCCGCCAAGGAACCTGTCCGGCCGGCCGCCAAGGCGGGCGTGACGCCGTCGCGCCGCCCGGCGCCAGTGGCACCGGCCCCGGCCCGGCCCCACAAGGTCAAGACCACCCATTATCTGGACGGCGCGGTCCATGCCCGGCTTGGCGCGGTCCGGGACCACTTGGCCGAAGCGTCAAGCGTCACGTCCCACGGCCGGATCAGCAAGTCCCGCATCGTGGAAACGGCCCTGCGCCAAGCCCTGGACGATTACGAGGCCCACGGCCCCCAAAGCCGCCTGGCCCAAGCCCTGGAAACCAGCCCGGACGAGGCGTAAGCCCCGGAGGCCCCATGCTCGTCATCTGCCCCTTTTGCCGCGTCAAGCAGGAAGTGGCCGACACCGTGCCCACGCGCGGGCTGACCTGCCAAAGCTGTCTGCGTCGCTTCCAGCCCCGCCAAGCCGAACCGGCCCTGGCCGGGACGGCCGTGGAAACCCAGGCCCTGCGCCTGGAACGCCCTTCCGGCGTGTTCGCCAGGCCCGGCACGCGCTGCGGGCAGCATTCCCAGGCCGCCACGGCCGCCACGTTCCTGGTCGAGGCCGAACCGGCAACGCCACGGCACACGCCAGCCCCGGCCCCGACAGAGCCGACCCCCGAAGAGGAACAAGCCGCTAAGGCCGCCCTGGAAGCCATCCGCCGCCAGTTGGGCACCGAAGCGCCCTCCGAACCGGTCCTCGCTCCGGAAGGCGCACCCGCACAGGTCCGGCGCATCGGGGTGATGCTCAGCAAGGGCGGCGTGGGCAAAACGACCACGGCCGTCAATCTGGCCGCCGCCTTGGCCATGGAGGGCCAGCGTGTCCTGTTGGTCGACGCCGATACCCAGGGGCAAGCCGCCTTTGCCCTGGGAATCACGCCCGGCCCGGGACTGGCCGCCCTCATCGAGGGTTCGACCCCGGTGGAAGACTGCCTGACCCCGGCCCGGGAAAACCTCTGGCTGCTGGCCGGGGGCAAGGGGCTGGCCGGGCTCAAGCGACTGATCAGCCGCAAGGATTTCGGCGGCGAGCGCACCATGGCCGATGCCCTGGCCTGCCTGGACGACCGCTTCGATGTGGTGGTGGTGGACTGCGCCCCGGGCTGGGACGCCTTGTCGGTCAACGTGCTTTTTTACGTGCGCGAGGTGCTGGTGCCGGTGGCTTTGGAGGCCATGGCCCTGCAAGGCTTTTCGGAATTTCTGCAAAGTCTGGACGCGGTGTCGCGCTACCGCCCGGAACTGGCGTTGCGCTATATCGTGCCGACCTTTCTCGACAAGCGCGTGCGCGGTCCGGCGGCCCTGTACGAGGAGCTGGCCGCCCTCTACCCCGAGCGCATTTGCCCGCCCGTGCGCTACAATGCCAAGCTGTCCGAGGCCCCGGCCGCAGGCAAGACCATCTTCGAATATGCGCCCCGCTCGCCCGGAGCCAAGGATTACCGGGAACTGGCCAAGCAGGTGGCGCGGGTGACGGCTTCGTAACGTCCCGGGCGCGCCGCAGTGCGGTTGGCCCGAAAACGCGAAGCGACCAGGCAAATCGTTCCACCGTCCGTGGAGCGGGCACAAAAAACGCCGCCCGAGCGTGGAACGATTTGCTTCAGGATACCGGCCGGTTGGCCGCCCCCCCCAAAACTATTCCACCAAAGTGGGAACATTGGGCCGGGCATTGGTCTCGGTGAGCAGCGGCCCACCGACCGGAGGAGTCGGGCGGGCTTTGGCCCGGGCCAGCATGGCCTCGTGGTTGCGCAGCACCGAGGCCAGCACCGGCAGTGACAACCGGTTGGCGGCGATCCGGGGGATGGCGGACGGATCGGTGTCGGCCGTGGGCGGATTGGAGCCGGTCACGAAGAGGTATTGAAAGCCGGCCTCGCGCAGCAACCGGGTGTAGGTCGCGGTCACCTTGCCGTACGGAAAGGCGAAATATTTCGTATCACACCCGAAAACCTGACGGAACCGCGCCACGCTCTTACGGATGTCCTCCAGGGCCAGGGTCTCGTTGCCGGCCACCTTGGGGGAATGCAGCCAGGAATGGTTGGCAAAGGTCGCCTTGGGATAGGCGCGCAAGGTCTCGATGTCGGCCTGGCTGAGGGTGGATTTGCTGTAGGGATTGGCCACGAAGGCCATGGGCAAAAACAGGGTGAAGGGCAGGTTGCGCTTGGCCAGGATGGGGAACACCCGCATAAACGAGGACCAGCCGTCGTCGATGGCCAGGACCACGGCCTTTTCCGGAGGATTTTGCCGGGCATCCAGGGACCGGGTCAGGTCCTCGATGGAAATGACCTTGTAGCCCGAGCGGTCCAGGAAATCGAGCTGGGCCTCGAAAGCCTCCACGCTCATGGACATGCTCGATCGGACGCCAAAGCTGTGATAAACGAGGATGGTGGCGGCCCGAAGCGGTCCGACTGCCACGGTCACGAAAAGGCCCACGGCCGTCAGGACGGCAAGGGGGAATGGGGCGCGCATGAGAACCCCCGATACATTGGCGTCCCCCGCGCGGCCCGCCGCCCCGACCCCGTGCCAGGACGACGCCTGGGGCGTCGTGTTATTGGGTTGTTTTAGCAAAACCGCTCCCGTCACGCAAACGGGCCGCCGCATCGAGGATGGTGTTCACGTATATCTTGCTGTGATTATAGCTGTAAAAGACCCGTCGCATGGCCGCCTCGTCCATGGGCGGCTTCCAGCCCATGACGACGAGAATGTTGCCGAGGCTCATCAAGGCATCGTCGACATTGAACAAGTCCGCCTTGCCGTCCCCGTCGCCGTCCACGGCGTACCTGAGGGCGTTGGAAGGCATGAACTGGCAGATGCCGATGGCGCCGTAAATGGAACCGGGCATGGACAGGGGATCGATGCCCTGGGCCTCGGCGTAGCGCAGCAGGGCCCGCAGTTCGCCATAGGCCCATTCGCCTTTTTCTCGGGCCTTGGCGGCAAGCCAAGCCTGGCGGTCCGGGGCGGGATTTTCATAGGCAAAGGCCGTCGCGACCTTGGCCGGATCCTCGGCCGCGGCCAGGCTGGCCAGATTGACGATGGCCACGGTATCGCCCAGGTAGCGCCCCACCCGGGTCTCCACGGCGAGCAGCGCCACCAGGTATTCCTCGGGAAGGCCGTAGCGCGCCCGGACCCGGGCCAGGGCCGCCTGGTTGGCGGTATAAAACGCCCGGGCCTCGGCCAGCCGTTCCGGGGAAAGCACGATCTCGTGCACCTCGGCGGAGGGGAATTCCGGCAGTTTGAGATCGGCCGGGGCGCGCCGGGGATTCTGGATAAGCTCTTCCAGCAAGGCTTCGCTCGCTTCCGGAACCTGGGGCAGGCCCACGGCCGCCTGGTAGGCCTTGATGGACCACTTGGTGGCCCGGTCGAGGCGGCCGTCCGCCGGGCCCGAGAACCAGCCCAGTTCGAGCAGCCGGGTCTGGATATCGGACACCAGGCGCAGGCCGTACTTGCGCATGTAAAGCGCGGTCAGTTTGTCGGCCATGGCCTTGCCGGAAAAGACCAGCTCGGCCCGGGAGAAAAGCCGGCGCAGCTTGGATTCGGCAAAACCGTCGGCCACCAGCCGGCGCACCAGCGGCTCGAAGGCCGGGTCCACGGTGGAGGCGGACATGACGCCAGCCAAGGCGCAGATCATGGCGACCATCAGGAGCAAGGCGCACGGCGTGCGCCATCGTTTCGGACCGATCCAGTCGGAAAGCATGGCTTCAGGGCATGCCGCGAAACGGCCCGGGCGTCAAGCGATCTGCGGCCCGGCCGGCCGCGGCACAAGCCTGGTCAAAACCGCCACCACGGCCAGGGAAAAAAGCAGCCGACCGACAAAGGTGCCCCACAAGGTCGCGCCGATAAGGTACATCAGGAGCGTGTCCTCGATGAGGGCGTGGGACAGGCTCATGAGGCTCATGGCCGCGAACACGTCGCGACTCCCCACCCGGCCCTTTTGGATGTCGAGCAAAATGAGTCCGCCCCCGTAGGCCAGGCCCATGACCAGGCCGATGACCGTGATGGTGGCGGCGGCGGGACCGATGCCCATGAGGCGCAGAAACGGCCGCAGCAGCAGTTCGAACAGGCGTGTGACGCGCAGGTATTCGAGAATCCGCATGAGCCCGACCAGGGCGGTGATGACGCAAAAGACCAGGCCGAGATTTTTGAGTTCTCCCAAGGCCCAGGCCGCCAGGGACGCGTCGGCGGCCGACGGGGTAAAAAGCAAGGGCGCCGGCGCGCCAAACAACCCGCCAACCCGGAACACCGTCCACAAGAGCGCCCCGCAGGCATAGCCCCCGCACAGTCGCAACGCGATCTGTCCCCAGAAGCCCACGCCGCATTTTTTGGCAATGGCCCCTTCCACGAACAGGTTGTGGGCGATGAGGATCATGGTGGCCAGCACCGTGGCCTGGGCGATGCTCAGCGCCGGCATGGACGGCACCAAGGCGGCGTGCACGGCCAACGCGGCATAAAGGTTGTTGGCCATGGCCGTGGCCCAGGTCAGGCCGCACTCGGGCGGCAGGCCGACAAAGCCCATAAACGGGGCCAGCGGCTTGGCCAGAGCGGTGATCCAACCGAGTTCCTTGAAAATTTTGACCGCGATCAGGATCGGCACCATGATCTTGAACAGATCCAGGCAGATCCGGGTCGCGTCGGTCACCACGGTGATCGCGGCGCGCAGGGGCGGGGCAAGGGCAAGGGACATGGACAACCTTCGCGGGGTGCCGGGACGGTGCCGGCCGCGCTGTCAGGCCACGGACGCGGTCAGGGCAGGACCTTGCCCGCCCGGCTCAAGGCGGCGTAGTTGGCAAAGACGGCCTCGGTCATGATGCCGGAGCCGACATAGATGTCATGCCAGTCCTCGGCGGTGAGGCTCACGCCTTCCATGGCCGACTGGAGCTGGAGGTCGTAGACCATGATGGTGAGGTATTCCCGGGCCGCGGGATCGCCGGCCTTGGCCAAGGCCAGGGCGGTTTCGGTCGTGGCGGCCGGGGACCAGGCTTCGGACCAGGAGCGCACATAGACCTGGCGGGCAAAGCGGACATAGGCGTCCTTGGAGTCCGCGGCGGCCGGCTTGGCAGCTTGCGTCTTGGCCCGGGTCACGGACAGCCGCAACTTCTCCACATTGTCCTTGGTCAGCGGCATGGCCGTCGGCGCGGAAGCAACATCCCGACCGGCGCCGGAAAGGGCACAACCGCCGCACAACAAGGTCATGATCACGACCGCCCAAACCGCCGCTCTCGCCGCCATCGTTGCCTCCAAGGGCCCTGTCCGGGCCGGATGTCCAACGCCCGAACTTACGCTTTTTCCAGAAGGTTTGTCCATGGCGGCCTTGGCGCGCTCCCGGCCCGGCAGGAGGTCTTACTTGGACAGGGTATCGAAGGCTTCCAGGATGCGGGAGGAATAGACCATGGCGGCCCCGGCGTTGAGGCCGACGGCCACGCCCAGGGCTTCCAGCAGTTCCTCGCGCCGGGCGCCGGCCTCGGCCGCCGTCTTGGCATGGATGGCGATGCAGGTATCGCAACGGGTCGTGGCGGCCACGGCCAGGGCGATCAATTCACGGGTCTTGGTGTCCAGGGCCCCATGGACCGCGCCGGCCTCGGTGAGGGCCGTGATCCCGTCCATGATCTTCGGATTCCCCTCGCCCAGGGTTTCCAGGGCCCCCACGGCATTTTGCATGAACTTCTGCCAATCAACGAGCATGCCAACCTCCGTTGCGTGACGCCACAGCGTCGTTAGGCCGGACGCCGGCCAAATCCGGTCCGGCAACATCCTGTGTGCTGACCGAAAACGTCTGCCGGGTCAAGCGGGCCCTCCCCCACTGAAGGTGGGAACCCGTGCCAGGCGTCGGGCGACATCCCGATACGCCGCACGGTCCCAAGGGACGCGTACGCCAATAAAAAAGGCCGCGGTGACCCGCGGCCTCATCTGGCAGGGGAACGGCCCCGATCTACTTCACGGCATCCTTGAGGCTCTTGCCGGGAGTGAACCGGACAGCCTTGGAAGCCGGGATGTCTATGGCCTTACCGGTGCGGGGATCGCGGCCCGTACGAGCTGCCCGTTCGGACACCTTGAAGGCGCCAAAACCGGTCAGGGTCAAAGCGTCGCCGGCAGCCAGCGTTTCCTGAATGGCCGCCAGCACCGCATCAAGGACCTTGCCTGCTTCCGCCTTGGTGGCGATACCGGCATTGGCCTGAATTTTGGCGATGATGTCTGTTTTTGCCATGTGCGTACGATCTCCTTGTCATGTGATGGTCGGACCGACTCCCGGGTCGTGGGGAGCCCTCCCGACAGGCGCGCTGCGACGCGGCATGTCCCGAACGCGCCCCCTCTATAGCCAAAGACCGTTCCTTAAGCCACCTTTTTTCCTTTCTTCTCCCACAGGCGCATATCCTTCATTTTTTTGCGCCGTTCGCGCTGCAACGCCTTGCACACCAGGGGCATGCTCTTTTTGTAGCCGTGCTTGAGCTTGTATTCCTCAGGGGTCAGGCCGTGGGAGGCGAGGTGCTTTTTCGTGATGACCTTGAACGACTTGCCGCATTCCAGGCAGGTCACGGTTTTTTCCTTGAGCGCCTTTTTCGGGTCCAGGGCTGCCGGCTGGTCCGGTTCGGCCACATCCATGCCCAGGCTGATATCCCGGATGCCGGCGGCCAGCCGGCGGACCATGGCGGTAATTTCCTCGTCGGTCATATTGCGGACCGAGGCCTGTGCCTTGACAATTTCCAGAGCACTTTTCAGAGCGTCTTCCATAGAGAAACCTCCCCATCCTCCCTCAGTGATTCCAAAGGGCTTTAAAATGGTGTTGTCACCCCCAGTTATCCATTCAAAACCGGGGCGCGACGCTTTCAGTGTAGATGAACGATCAAGTATTTAGCCGGAAAAACCTGTATAAGACAACATTACAATTTTGAAATTGCATTGCCGAAACCTTCATCCCACCGTTTCTGCCGGCAGTGGCCCTCCAAGGAGCCCACAAAAAAGGACGGGCATGGCTGTTCGCCACGTCCCGTCCTTTCACGGCCCTGGTACGGCCTACGGCCCGACACCGCCCGTCAAGCCGCCCCCTCAACGATGGGGTGTCCCAGGTCTATCCGGCCTGAATTTCGATCTTGCGCGGTTGCACCTTTTCCAGACGCGGCAAGAACAGTTCCAGCACGCCGTCCTTGAGGGTGGCCCGGATGCGCTCCTTGTCCACGATATGGGAGATGGTGAAGCTGCGAAAATATTCTCCGCCCCCGAACTCCACATGGGCGAGCTTGCGGCCCTCCGGGGCATCGTATTCGGCCTTGCCGGACACCTTGATTTCGTCCTCGTTGAGGTCGATCACCAGATCTTTTTTGGCCACACCCGGCAAATCCACATAGATATAAAAGCCGTCTTCCTTTTCGATGATATCCGTGGCCGGCTTGACGCGAGGGAGCCGGCGCTCCTCCATCCGGGAAGCGTTCTCAGTCATGGCCGTCCTCCTTTCCCTACACCGAGGCGATGTTGATCTTTTTGGGCTTGCTTTCGTCAGCCTTGGGCATGACCACTTCCAACACGCCGTCTCGCATGGTGGCGGTCACCTTGTCGCGGGCAATGGCCGCCTGGATGTTGACCACGCGCTGGAAAAAGCCGGTCGGCCGCTCCTGCCGGTAATACTTGCCCTTGACGGCCTTGCGTTCGCCTTTGATGACCAAACTCGAATCGGTCAGCGTCAGATCCAGATCGGCAATGTCCATACCGGGTATCTCACAACGGACATACAGATTGTCGTCATCCTCGCCGATATTGATTGGAGGATAGGAGATACTGCGCTGACTTATGGCCATGGATGGCCACAAGGTTTCAAAGAGACGGTCAAATGGACTTGTTGCACCGTAAAATGGGCTCAGATCAATGACCATACATGCACCTCCTGCCATGGATGTTTCCTTGTCCGAAACATAAACAACCCGGACGGCCTGTCAATGGAGTTCGGGAAAAAATCCCCTTTCTCCCGGCCCATCCCCCGGTTCCGTCTTGACAGCGCCAGCCGGCACCTTATTTTCCAGCCAATACGGAGTATTCGGGGAGTCTCCCCGTTTCCGGCCCGACCCGCCCTGCGGGCCGGACCTTTTTTTGGTTCCGGCCACGAGGCCACCCCCAACAAAGGAGCTGCAACATGACTGCCGCCGCCGGCCAAACCCACGAATTTCGCGCTGAAATCCGTAAACTGCTCGATATCATCACCCATTCCATCTACACCAATCGCGAGATCTTCCTGCGCGAACTGGTGTCCAATGCGTCCGACGCCCTGGACAAGCTGCGTTTCGAGACGAATCGCGGCACGACCATGGCCGATCCCGAGGCGCCCCTCGAAATCCGCATCACCACGGACAAGGACGGGGGGAGGCTGACCATCGCCGATACCGGCTGCGGCATGACCCGCGACGAACTCGTGGACAACCTCGGCACCATCGCCAAGTCCGGCACCGAAGCCTTCATGCGCTCGGTGGCCGACAGCGCCGAAAACAAGGACGCGGCCGCGAACCTCATCGGCCGCTTCGGCGTGGGCTTTTATTCCGTGTTCATGGTGGCCGACGCCGTTACGGTCACCTCCCGGTCCTTCACGCCCGAAGCGACGGCCGCGCGCTGGATTTCCGACGGTTCGGGCAGCTTCACCGTGGAGGACGTTCCCGGCGACGTGGCCCGGGGCACCACCATCGAGATCACCCTCAAGGCCGACACCAAGGAATACGCCGACCCGGAACGGGTCAAGGCCGTGCTGCGCAAGCACTCCAACTTCATTTCCTTCCCCATCCTGGTCAACGGCGAAAAAACCAACACCCTGCCCGCCCTGTGGCGCGAATCCAAGTTCTCGGTCACGCCCGAGCAATACAAGGAATTCTACCAGTTCCTGACCTACGACACCGAGGAACCGCTCGCCACCATCCACGTGAGCGTGGACGCGCCGGTGCAGTTCACGGCCCTGCTTTTCATTCCCAAGCACGGCGCCGGGCCCATGGTCATGCGCGAGGCCGCCCACCATGGCCTGGACCTCTACGTGCGCCGGGTGCTCATCGGCAAGGAAATCAAGGAGCTTATTCCGGAATATCTCGGTTTCGTGCGCGGGGTGGTGGATACCGAGGACCTGCCGCTCAACATCTCGCGCGAGACGCTCCAGGAAAACATCGTCCTGCGCAAGATCCAAACCGTGCTCGTCAAGCAGATCCTCGACAAGCTCAAGGCCCTGGCCAAGGACGACCCGGCCAAATACGACACCTTTTTCAAGGCCCACGGCCTGTCCTTCAAGCTCGGCTACGCCGACTTCGCCAACCGCGAGGCCTTTGCCGATCTGGTCCGGTTCGACTCCTCGGCCGTCGCCGCCGACGCCAATCTCACCGCCCTGGCCGATTACGTCACCCGGGCCCGGGATGGCCAGAAATCCATCTACTACCTGTCCGGTCCGTCCCGGGACGCCCTGGAACTCAACCCGCACCTGGAGATCTTCCGGGCCAAGGGTCTGGAGGTCCTCTACCTCTACGATCCGGTGGACGAGTTCATCATGGACGCCGTGGGCACCTACAAGGAACTGGCCCTCAAATCCGCCGAGCTGGCAACCAGCGCCGAACTCGACGCCTTCGAGAGCACGGCCAAGCCCGCCGACACCCCGGAACTGTCCACTGACGATGCCGCGTCCATGGACGACTTCCTCAAAAAGATCAAGGAAATCCTTGGTGATCGCGTGACCGAAGTCCGCCTGTCCGGCCGCCTGACCCAAAGCCCGTCCTGCCTGGTCTCCCCCGACGACCACATGACGTCGAGCATGCAGCGGATCATGCGCCTGGTCAGCAAGGACACCTCGATTCCGCCCAAGGCCCTGGAACTCAACCGGGACCATGCCCTGATCCGCAACCTGCTGGCCATCTACCGCCACGACGCGGCCGATCCCTTCATCGGCCGGGCCGTGGAGCAGCTCTACGATTCGGCCTTGCTCCTGGACGGCTACCTGGCCGATCCCCATCAGATGGTGGCCCGCATCAACGACTTGCTGGCCGATGCCAGCGCCCTGCACGTCCAGGGCTGATCCGCTTCCGACACGACGCGCGGTGCCCG
>JAWRKJ010000282.1:0-8601 GCA_040307025.1 Desulfovibrionaceae bacterium
GGTGATGGGGTGAATGGGGAGAAGAGGGGGAGAAGCCTCCGGCGGCCAAAGGGCGTTGCTCTTTGGAATCCCGGAAAAGAGGCGATGGCGGGAGATGTGTGGATGTGGCGAAGGTGGATCTGGAACGGAAGCATGGGGGGAAGTCAGCCGGTGTTGCAGCGCGGACGGCCGGCGTCCGTAACGATCACGCCCTGATGCCCTCCCGCTTTGACATGCGGGGGCAGCACCAACGATTGGTTTTTGGGTAGGGTTTCCGAAGGGCGTGAGTCCTTTGGCCGCCGGAGGCTTTTCTTCTCGCCAGCCCGCCCCCTCATCACGCAAAAAAAAAGAGCCGCCCTGCTAGGCACAGGGCGGCTCGAATTATATCCCTCCGAGGGCCAAGAGCGGCATCCCTTGGCACCCGGAGGGGGCCTTCCTTCATGACCCGATCCCACTGGAGGATGCGGCGGACTCAAGGGGCTTCGGCAGCATGTGGAAGGCTCAGGCTAGTTATTTCATTACATGGTTTATATTGTTGAGAACAAATGTCCCGATCGTAATTGCCGTTGCCGGCGGATCGATGTGGTTGCTGCCGTGGTTCCAGAACATGCGGGCCATGAGCTCCTGCAAGGCGGTGGCCAGGATGCCGACAATGCCGGCGACGGCGATGGAGCCGAAGTGCAGATAGGCCAGGGCCGCCAGGACGGCTTGGCAGTGCCAGGCCGGCATTTGCTGGACCGTACCGGTCGCGAGTTGCAGGCCCATCAAGCTGACGCCGGCCACAGCCCAGCCGATGATCAGGGGCACGACCACCGCGCCGGTGGGGGTGATCAGACCCTTGGCCACGAGCGGGGCCATGACGGTCTTGCACCCGGCCGCCATGGCCGCGGACATGATGCCGGCGCCAAAACCGAACACCATCAGTTTGGGCAGCGGAAGCGCCCAGGGAATCCAGGACAAGGAGAAATTATTCGTGTTGAAATAGCCGTATTTCTTGATCGAACCGGGATCGCCCCAGGGCATTTCTTTCTGGAAAATCAAACGGGCGATGATGGCCGAAAGAACCACGGTCAGGCCCAGTACGTCGAAATCCTTGATGATAGGGAGCGCACCGAAGGTGGAAGCAAACAGGTGCCCAAACACGGCAAAAAAACCGCCGACAAGCAGGACGTCCCACGAGGTGCCGATCAGCGGCGACAAGATATCCTTGGCCGCGCCTCCGGGATGATTCTTCTTCACACCGGCGGCGTAGGTGGCGGCGGCGACGCCGGCGGCGAACCCACCGACATGGGGACCGAAAATCGGGCCCAGGCCGACCTGGAGCAGCAGAAAATCCGTGCCGCCCATCATCACCATGAAGCATCCGCCAAGCACAAGTAGGGCACACATAAGAAAAGCCAGCAGTCCGCCCAACGCCGCGCCGACAATGCCACCACCGAAGCAAATCAAAATCGTGTTCAAGCTAAATGCATCCATATGTCCCCCCTTTTACAAATTACAGGTCACTAACCACGCTATCCAATAAGCACCGCACCTCCTGATACGTATGACAATACCTTGCAGAGCAGGTAAAACTGCTCATCGCTTCCGCATAAAAAAAGTCCAACGCACCTATTTTTACCAAAAAATAAGGATATGGTTGTCTATAAATAATTGTCTACACTGTGAAAGATGCTCACCGTATCCGTTTCATTTCATCCGGCTGCACGCCTACCCCTACGGCAGAGAGCAAAGCAGTCCTTCTGGCCATTTCTGGTCATTTTGAAAATGAAACAAATCATAGACGAACAATCGACCCGGAAAAGAAGAGACCCGACATTTAGCCTTAAGAGCAAGGGATATGCCAGTACAGCCCACCGCTTGCTGTTTCGAGTTGCTTCGGCACCGATCGTTAGCCGACGCCGTGAGACTGGCGTGGCCCACGGCGCCGCTCCACTGTTCCTGGTGTCGCGCGCCGGAAGCTCCGTTTGGAGGCTTTGGGGATGACTGTCTCGATTTCCAATGAAATGAGCGTGTTTTCGTCGTGATTCGTGACTTTTTCCGTTTTTGAGGGGGCAGGTTGTGGCTCGGGTGGATGCGAACCCGACGATTATCCCTTGAGGGGCTTTTCAGGATCGAATTTTCGAGCCGGCAAGCGGGGCGAAACGCATCCGATGGCTGTCATGGCCGGGCTGCCCGGATGGATGGTGGAACCCGGAATCTGGTGGGTGTGGACTGTCCGGGCGCCATTGGGTTGCCCTGAAAGCGAACAATGCACCTTTCATTGTTCCAAATCGGAGCAGGGTGGGCAGGTGGTTGCGTGACAGCCTCCGCCGTAGAATGCATCGAATTCGTATTTTCTAAAATGAATAGACGCTTCGGTAGACCTGGTGCCGCCACCCTGGCAAAAGGGGCGGAAGGGATAGGCGCAGGGACTGGTCTGGGATGGTGCGCGCCGGAAGCTCGAGGCGGCGCGGATGGCGGCGCGGCGGTTGCCCCCGCGCCGCCTGGAAAACGCTTAGCAGATGCCGAACTTGCGCATCTTGGCGTAGAGGGTATTGCGGCCGATCCCCAGGGCCCGGGCCGCGTGGCTGACATTGCCTCCGTGGTGGGACAGGGCCTCGCGGATGGTTTCGGCGGCCACGTTTTCGAGTTTGAACGCCTTGCCCGCCTTGACCCGGGCCACCACCGAACTTGACGCATCCGAGTTGCCGCCGGTCAGGTTGGGCAAGTGTTCCGGCCGGATCACGCCGTCTTCCATGGCATTGACCGCATATTCCATGCAGTTGAGGAGTTCGCGCACATTGCCCGGCCAGTGGTAGGCGCACAGGATTTCCATGGCCGCCGGGTCGATGCCCGAAAACGGCAGCCGGAACTCCTGGCACAGCCGTCTGGCGTGGTATTCGGCCAAAAGCGGCACATCACCCTCGCGTTCGCGCAGGGGCGGGATGTTGATGCACACGACATTGATCCGGTAATAGAGATCCTCCCGAAACGCGCCCTTGGCCACGAGCTCGGCCAAGTTGCGGTTGGTGGCCACGATCACCTTCACGTCCACAGACCGGGCCTGGGTCCCGCCGACCCGCACCACACTGCGCTCCTCCAGGGGGCGTAGAAGATTCACCTGCATTTCCAAGGGCATTTCAGAAATTTCGTCGAGGAACAGCGTGCCCTTGTCCGCCTGTTCGAACTTGCCGATCCGGCCCTTGTCCGCGGCGCCGGTGAACGCGCCACCCCGGTAGCCGAACAGTTCGCTTTGGACGAGTTCCTTGGGCATGGCGCCGCAATTGACGGCCACGAACGGGCCGTTCGCCCGGGAACTCGCCTCGTGGATGCCTTGGGCGAACAGTTCCTTGCCGGTGCCAGTCTCACCGGACAGCAGGACCGTGGACGGGGTCTGGGCGACTTGTCTGGCCTTCTGGACGGCCTGGACCATGACCGGGCTGTTGAAGAGCACCCGGCCGAACCGGTGCGCGGCGATTTCGGCGCCGGTGGGCAGATCCCGGCTTTTGTCCCGCGAGGGGGCCGGATGCACGATTTGCGGTTCGTTGAGGGTGATGATGGCGTGGTTCCACGGGCCGGTGTAGGCGTACACGGGCGACGCCCGCACAATCAGGTGCGGGTTGACGTGGCACAGGAGGTTCATGGGCTCGGTGCAGGTGGGGTCCTGGTTTTGCCGGGCCATGTAGGGGCCGAAGTTGATGTAGGTATCAATGCTCTGGCCCCGGAGGCTGTCACCCTCCTGACCGAGCAGGGCTTCGGCGGCCTGGTTGGCGTGGGTGATGCGACCGCAGTCGTCGACGGTGAGCACGCCCGTGAGCACGGCGTTGAACACGGCCGAGACCAGGGAACGCGATTTGATCTCGATATCCGCGAGATAGGCGTTGAACAGATGCCGTTCGATCTCGCGGGCTGCGGACAGGACCAGGGGAAAGACCTGGGAGAAATCGGAGGAGACCGGTCCGGAGATGTCGAAACACCCCCAGGCATTGCCATGGGGGTCGAAAATGGGCGCGGCGCAGCAGCTCCAGGCGTGGTGGCTGCGGCAATAGTGCTCTTCGCCGAAAACCTGGATCGGACGTCCCGTGACCAGGGCCGTTCCGATGGCGTTGGTGCCCACGCTCGTTTCGGCCCAGTTGGCGCCGGGGCCGAAATTGAGCTTGTCGGCCTCGAGCAGGGTTTCCCGGTCTCCGCAGGTGCGCACCACGCGCGCCTTGTTGTCGGTCATGGTAATGAGCAGATTTTTGCCTTGGATGGCCTTGTAGGTGCGTGTCTCGATGTCGCGCGTCAATTCGTGCAGCCGCGCAGCAAACGGTTCGAGCTGTTTGATGGGCGTGAAATCCCAGCAACTGCGGGGCGAGGGATCCACATCCATTTCCCGGCAACGCTTCCAGGATTCCAGAAGCACGAGATCCGGTTTGGGGCCCCGAAATTGTCCTGTTTCCACAAAACGTTTCCATTGGTCATATTGTGGGCGTTGTTTGGGGGAGCGTTCGGTGATTTCGTGCCGTACGGAACGTACTTTACGCTTTTCCTCCCCATATCCGAGCGCTTCCTCGTGTATCTCGAAGAGTTCGCCGTTTCTTTGCAGGGTGTACACATTGCCTCCCGAACTGCCGTTTCCGGATGGTCTGGGGTCTTGCCTTGGATGTCTCCCCCCGGGCAACTGTCCCATTCGAGAACACCTGTCAAAAGGAGAGACCGCCGCTACCAAGGTGTCATCGTTTCTTTGTTCCACCTTAGCATGTATTGTTCCGATTCCGAACAGATTTTTGGGCTAAAGTCGCGGATAGACAAAAAAAATGTATGAATTCAATATGATAACGCTATGGCATTTGTGTTGCAAGTTTTAAGGCGTTTTTCATGGATCGACCCGGCACTGTGGCCGCGTGCCTCATTTCCGCCGTCGGGGAAGAACCATACACGAAACGCGAGGAGGAGCCGAAATGGCGCATCAGGTGCTCATGCCCAAATGGGGCTTGACCATGAAAACCGGGAAGATTGCCCGATGGCTCGTGGCCGAGGGGGCTAGCCTCGAGGCCGGGCAGCCGCTGTTGGAAGTGGAGACGGATAAGATCACCAATGTGGTGGAATCCCCGGCTGGTGGTGTTCTGTTCCAGATCATTGCCCCGGCGGGCGAGGTTGTCCCGGTGAAACAGGTCATCGGCATCATCGCCGATGCGGGCGAGACCCCTGAACGCGTGGCCGGGGGTGAAGCACCGGCTGCCGCCGCTGCTTCGACCTCCGCGGCCCCGGCTGCCGCCGCGCCGGCCAAGGACAAGAAGTCCGGATCCGTGCGCGCCATGCCTGCCGCGCGCCGGGTGGCCAAGGAACTGGGAATCGACCTTGCGACCGTGACCGGTACCGGCCCCGATGGCACCATCACGGAAAAGGACGTGCGCACCGCCGCGGAAAAGCCCGCCGCTGCCGCCCCGGCCCCGGCCCCGGCCGCCGCTCCGGCTGCCGCCCCCAAGGCGGCCTCCGGCCCGCAGCCCGGTTCCATTATCCCCATGGCCGGCATTCGTCAGCTCATTGCTGCCAACATGCAGGCCAGCCTCCAGAATGCCGCCCAGTTGACGGTCTTTGTCGAGACCGACGTGACCGAGATGGTGGCCTTGCGGGAAGCGATGCTCGCGCGCAACAAGAAAAATCCCGAGTATCGGCTTTCCTACAACGACATCATCGCCTACGCCGTGTGTCGGGCGTTGCTCAAGCACCCGATCATGAACTCGACCCTTGAGGACGACGGCATTCACGTGCACGAACACGTCAATCTCGGCGTGGCCGTGTCGCTTCCCGACGGGCTCATCGTGCCCAATGTCAAGCAGGCTGATACCTACTCCCTGGAGGACCTCAAGGCCAAGGTGCGTGACGCCGCCGGCCGCGCCCGCAAGGGGGGCCTCAGCATGGACGAGATCGGGGGCGGTACCTTCACCATCTCCAACGTGAGCATGCTCGGCGTCGATGGGTTCACGCCCATCCTCAATCCGCCCGAGACCGGCATCCTGGGTGTCGGCCGCGTGGTGGAAAAGCCCGGCATCTACGAGGGAGCGGTGTGCATCCGCAAGTTCATGACCTTGTCCCTCACCTTCAACCACATGGTTACGGACGGCGGTCCGGCCATGACCTTCCTGCGTGCCCTGGCGGACATGCTCGAAAAGCCGGTACGCATGCTTGCCTAGGAGACCCTTATGGCTCGCAAGCGGTATGCCATCGAACTCGGCTACGGGGCCGACCTGCATGGAGCGGACATGACCAAGGCCTGTGTGCGGGCGATCAAGGACGCCGTGTCCCGGACCTGCCTGTGCGGCTTGGTCGAGCTCCATGGCCGTAGCGGATTCGAAGGGGTTTACGTCCACGCTGACGTGGGGGTGCCCGAGCCCGCGGCCGTGGATCAGGAGGCGTTGTTGGCCACCATTCCCATTGGGAAGAAATCGGTCAACGTTGTCGCCGGGGGCCTGCGCGTTCCCGGTATCGAGGTTCCCTGTTTCGGCCCCGGTGTGAGCGAGATCATCGTGGCCTGTGCCGGACTGACCGTGTCCGTGGAACAGGCCGAGACCGGCTCCGCCGGATCCCCATCCGCAACGACTTCCTGCGATTGCCTCGCAGGAAACCCATAACGGAGGTGAATCTGATGAAAAGTCCTGACAAGAAGACCTTGCTGGCGATGTACAGCACCATGTCCAAGATCCGGCAGTTTGAATCCAAGCTGCAGGAGTTTTTCGCGGCCGGCAAGATCCCCGGCTTCGTGCACCTGTATCTCGGTGAAGAAGCCGTGGCCACTGGCGCCTGCTCCGCTCTCACCAATAAGGATAGCATCACCAGCACCCACCGCGGCCATGGCCATTGCCTGGCCAAGGGTGGCGATCTGAAGCTCATGATGGCCGAGATCTTCGGCCGCAAGACCGGCTATTGCAAAGGTAAGGGCGGCTCCATGCACATCGCCGATTTCGACATCGGCATTCTCGGCGCCAACGGCATCGTCGGTGGCGGCGGCCCCCTGGCCTGCGGTTCGGCCTTTGCCCAGAAGTACAAAAAGACCGACAATGTGACCGTGTGCTTCTTCGGTGACGGCGCCTCTAACCAGGGCACCACCCAGGAATCCTTGAACTTGGCCAGCGCTTGGAAGCTTCCGCTGGTCTTCGTCAACGAAAACAATGGCTACGGTATTTCTTGCCCGCAGTGCAAGTCCATGGCCGTGACCGACATCGCTGACCGCGCCGCCGCCTATGACATGCCCGGCGTGGTGGTCGATGGCAACGACGTCCTGGCCGTGTACGAGGCCGTGAGCGAAGCGGTCAAGCGGGCGCGCAAGGGCGAGGGCCCGTCCCTGATCGAGTGCAAGACGTACCGTTGGCGGGGCCATTTCGAAGGTGACGCCTGCGTCTACCGTTGCGTCGAGGAGCTCAACGAGTGGATGGCCAAGGATCCTCTTCCCCGTTTCGCGGCCAAGCTGGTTGAATCCGGCACTGCTACGCAGACTGAGCTCGACACCATCGCGGCCCAGATCAAGGACGACATCAATGCGGCAGTGGCTTTTGCTGAACAAAGCCCCTTCCCGGATGTGTCTGAACTGTTGGATGACGTCTACGCCTAAGGCGCGGGATCTTCCGCCGCGAACTGCAACGTACAACGCAACGGAGATACATCATGGCGAATAAAACATACCTGATGGCTCTTAATGACGCCATGCGTCAGGAGATGGAGCGCGACGAGAACGTCTTTATCCTTGGTGAAGACGTTGGTAAATTCGGTGGTTGCTTCGGTGTCACCCAGGGCCTGTTCGACAAGTTCGGCGAAGCCCGGGTCATTGACACCCCGATCACGGAAAGCGTCATCGTCGGCGCCGCCGCCGGCGCCGCGGCCAGCGGCCTGCGCCCCATCGCCGAGCTCATGTTCGTTGACTTCATCGGCGTCGCCCTGGACCAGCTGTTCAACCAGGCCGTCAAGATGCGCTTCATGTTCGGTGGCAAGGCCAAGGTGCCCATGACCCTGCGCATGCCCCAAGGCGCCGGCGTGGGCGCTGCCGCCCAGCACTCCCAGTCCCTGGAAGCCTGGTTCATGCACATCCCCGGCCTCAAGGTCTGCATGCCGTCCACCCCGTATGATGCCAAGGGCCTGCTGATCAGCGCCATCCGCGACGACAACCCGGTGGTCTTCCTGGAGCACAAGATGCTCTACGGCCTGGAAGGCGAAGTGCCTGACGAAGAGTACACCATCCCGTTCGGCAAGGCCGACATCAAGCGCGCAGGCACCGACGTGACCCTGGTCGCCACCTCCTATATGGTCCAGGCTGCCCTGGCCGCCGCCGAGCAGCTGGCTGCCGACGGCATCAGCGTCGAGGTCGTGGACCCGCGCACCGTGCTGCCGCTCGACATGGAAACCATCATCGAGTCCGTCAAGAAGACCCACTCCCTGGTCGTGGCGCACGAAGAAGTCAAGTTCGCCGGTTCCGGCGCCGAGATCGTGGCCCAGGTCGCCGAGTCGGCCCTGGACTACCTCGACGCCCCGATCAAGCGCGTGGCTGCTCCGTTCTCGCCCATTCCCTTCACGACGCCCCTGGAACAGGCTTGGATTCCCAACGCGGCTGACATCGTCGCCGCCATCAAGTCCATCCGCTAAATCCCTTTCGGGGGGGGGGGG
>JAWRKJ010000283.1:0-28476 GCA_040307025.1 Desulfovibrionaceae bacterium
GTTCTGGGAACTGGGGCAAGCCGGCGAGGCCCTGGAACGGGCCGCCGGCGACGGCGACGCCAAGACCGCCTTGGCCAGTCTGCTGCTGGCCAAGGAACTCCTCGCCCGGGCCCGCGACGAGGTGGACGGCCTGTAATGTGACGTTGCCCCAACGCCTGCGGCGGCCAAGGACTTCACCAAGTGGCATCCCGCCAGGCCTTGGCCGGTTGCGATCGCCACGACGGGGAAGCGCCCTGCCGCCAGGCTAGGGCTCGCGGTCCGCAGGGAAAGGGAAGAAGAGGCTGCTGGGAAATTTGTATCACAAGAGCAGCCACGGAATCCGTTGCTCCGAACTTCGCAAGCGCGGCACTGCGGAAATACGGGACGAGACTCGAAAAAACGGTCAGGCAGGAATTGCGGCCTCGTCGCGCGGCGGGCCGATAAGCTCCCCCACCTTGACAAGCAGCGTGCCTTCGTCAAAGGGCTTTTCCAGGATCGAGTCGGCCCCGAAAATGGTGGCATGGCCGAGCAGGTCCATGCCCACTTTGACCGAGCCTCCGGAGATGGCCATCACCTTGCAGTTCCGGCAGTGCTCGCGCAATTCCTGGAGGACCTCCAGGCCGTCCATCTCGGGCATGAAAATGTCCAGGATCACGAGCTCAACCGACATCTCACCGAGCATCCGCATGCCATGACGGCCATCGGCCGCCTCGACCACGGCATACCCCGCCCCTTCCAGAAAGAGCCGGATCAGGGCGCGGATGCTGGGATCATCGTCCACCACCAGTACGGTTTTCACGCTTGTCGCCCTCCGACAACAGTTTTGCGCAACGGTCGCGAGGGATCCGATGGTCCTTCCTAGACGTTCCGCACAGCCAGGTCAAGCCATTGGCCGCACGAAACACGTTGACGTTGTCCGGTTCAGGCAAAGTCATACATGTCGAGGAGTTTGCCCTCGGCGCTGATGAGCAGGGGATCGAGCATGCTCTTGCCGCGCGTCTCGCCGCTCTCCATGAACAGGGTCCGGCCGTCGTAGGTCATGCCCGTAATGATGGCCTCCTCGCTGTAGAGATCCGTCAACCGTTCCACCTGGATGGTCAGCTTGTCCGGATCAAAGGGACCGGAGGCCTCGGGCAGGGAAAACACCATGTCGCCCTTGTCCACGGAGCCGAGCACGGCCAGCACCTCACCCTCGGCCAGGTCGGCCAGGAAATCGGCCAGACGCGGCTGGGTCTCGGCCACGGGCAGGCCGAGCGCGGGCAGGGTCGCCTCCACACCGTCGGCCTCCACGCGCAGGGTCAGACCCGAGCCGTGGCAGGCCCCGATCTTGTGGTGGAACTTGTCGGTCGCCATCCAGCCCTGCCAGGCCAGCCCCAGATCCTCGGCGTATTTCGCGGCCAGGCGCTCGTCGAAATAGAGCACGCCCTTGAAACAGTTCCCGGCGAAATAGGGCGTGTTGTTCTTGCCCCAGCAGTGGCGGTAGATTTTCTGCACAAAGGTGCGGGCCAGGGACGAAACCACGATCTGATCGATGTCGCCGTGGGCGGTGATAGTCAGGGCCATGGGCGTGCGTCTCCCCTCGGTGTGGACTTCTCGGCTCGAACCACCCTAGCGCTGCGGCCGATTTTCGGCAAGCCGGCCCGCTCGTCCGGCTCACACACCGAAAAAGGCCCGGGCATTGTCCCCGGTCTTGCGCCAGAGCATTTCGGGAGCGAGTCCCAGCAGCTCCGCCACCCGCACGGCCGTAAAGGCCACCAGGGCCGGTTCGTTGCGCTTGCCCCGCCAGGGCTCGGGCGCAAGATAGGGCGCGTCGGTCTCGACGAGCAGCCGATCCGGGTCCATGGCCGCCACGGCCGCAGCCAGGTCGACATTTTTAGCATAGGTCACCGGTCCCGGCACCGAGATGTGAAAGCCCCGGGAGGACACGGCCGCAAGCAGGTCCGGACCGCCGCCGAAACAGTGCCAGACCAGCGGGCGGTCCCGAAACCCCATGGCGTCGAGTATGGCCAGGGTGTCCGCCTCGGCCGAGCGGCTGTGGATCACCACCGGCACGCCGAGCTCCTTGGCCAGGGCCAGCTGGTCCCGCAAAAGCGCCCGTTGCACGTCCGGGGGGGCGCTGTCCCAATAGTAGTCGAGGCCGATCTCGCCCAGGGCCCGCAGGCGCGGTTCGCTGCGAAAGGCCGCTTCCATGGCGGACAACGCGTCCGCGCCCACGCCCACGGCATCGCAGGGATGCACGCCCAGGATGAAAAAGACTTCGGGATGGTCGTCGAAAAACGCCTTGTGCGCGGCAAAGGCCTCCGGCCCCAAAAACACGTTGCCCACCTGGGCCACACCGGCCGCCGCCGCCCGGGCGAGCACCGGCCCGATGTCCTCGGGCGTGAATTCCTCCCCGTCCAGATGGGCATGGCTGTCCACCCCCACCCGGGGCAGGCCGAGGGTTTCCGGTTCCGGCCGGGGCCGCTTGTGCTTGGACACTTCCTCTCCTTGGGTTGCGGAACACCGTACGGGGGCGCGTTGACGCCGGAACGGACGGCACGTAGGACAAAGGCGGGTCGCAACAAGCGGCCGGCCTTGTCCGGGGCGTCATTAGCCGCAGTCCGGCCGGCCGCGTCAAGAGGCACGTCCCCCCAAAAACCGTCCAGCGCCGGAGTCCGCCCCATGCCGCGCCCTGTTCCCCATCCCGGCCGCCTCCTGGCCGCGACCCTGGCCACGGGACTGGCCGCCGGCGCGTTTTGCCGCCTGGTCCCGGCCGAATCCGCGCTCCTGCCGGCCGGGACAGCCGCCGTTGCCGCTTGGAGCCTGGCCGGCTTTTTCCTGATGGGGACGTTTGTGGCCCGGCGTCTTGCGAACGGACCGCAACCGGCCGCGCGCCTGGTGCCGCTGCTCGGGATTGTGGGGGCGGCCCTGCCCGTTTCCCTGCTGGCGCTGCGGTTCGCCGTGCCCGTGACCGGCCCTTTCGCGGCCGTGCCCGGGCTCGCCCCGGCCGGACTGGCCCTGGGGCTTGCGGTGGCCACCTGCCTGGCCGCAAGAAAGGGCCATCCGCGCTGGAATGGCCGGGGGGCTTCCCTGGCCTTGATCCTGGTCGGAACGGCCGGGCTCGGCGCCCTGGCCGCCCGGATCGTGCTGACCCGGGTGTCGCCCGTCAATCTCGCCCTGGACCTGACCCTGGGCTGCGCGGCCATGGGCATTGTCTGCGCGGCCGGGACCGGCCAGCAACGCCGGCACGAGACCTGGCTGTCCCTGCTCGCCCTGGCCGCCATCCTGGCCCTGCCCTTAAGCGGCCTCATCGATGCCAGGAGTGCGCCTCCGCCCGGCGACGCGCCCCGGCAAGTCGCCCCGCCGTCCGCGCCCCGTCCGGGTCTCTTCTCCGTGCCGGCGCCGTGACCGGCCTTCGCTTGTCTGCTTAAATCGCTTGAAAAATGCCGTTCGCCGGCCGTTCCCCCTTTACGGGGCCGGCAGGGACTGGTATTGTACTCGTACTTTTTTTCACAAAGCCACCTGGGGGTCAACGCCATGCATATAGCCGACATCATGCGCAAAACCCTTATCAAGGTCCGCCCCGAAGCCCCCATCGGCCACGTGCTCATCTGGTACGGCGGCATGGACCACGTCTTTCGCAATACCTACGTGGTGGACCATTGCGACCGCCTGCTCGGCGTGGTCACCATCCACCAGATCCTTTCCATCATCGTGCCGCCAAGCGTGGGCGAGCAGGCCCGGGCCGGACAGCTCGACGGCCGGGAACAGCTCCTCGACGCCCTGCGCCGCAATCTGACCGCCATCTCCGAAACGCCGGTCGGCCACCTCATGGACGCCGACTATCCCTTTGCCCATCCCGAGGACCTGTTCGTCATGGCCAGCGAACTCGTGGTGGAAAAGGGCATCACCGCCCTGCCGGTCATCGATCCCAACGGCGTGCTGGTGGGCGAGATCACCCGGCGCATGATCCTGCAGTTTCTGGTGAAAAACCTCTAGTCGCCGGACACGCCGTCCACGTCCGGGCCCGGCAGGGCGACCTCCCCTCCGGCCCGGGAGGGCACCACCGCCACGCGCACGCCCTGCTCCCGGCTCGGAGCCAGAGTGAACACCCGGTCGGCGCGCAGGGCAAACAGATCCACCGGATGGTGGCTGATGTAGAGCACCTGGAGGTCGAGGCGCGCGGCAATGGCGGCAATAAGCCCCACGAAGCGCGGCACGAGTTCGGGCCGCAGCCAGCAGTCCTGCTCGTCGAGGACCAGAAACGGCCGGTGCCGTCCCGGGTCGAGCTGGGAGAGCGCCACCAGCCGCAAGCCCACGGACAGGATGTTGCACACCGAACCGCCCTGGCCGGACAGGATGTCCTCGACCTTGCCGTCCTGCTCCATCTCGAATTCGATGGAAAGCCGCCCGGCCCTGATCTCGCGCCGGGAACGCACCCGCCGGTCCTGGCCCAGGATCTCGCACACGGCATGGGTCAGATCGGCTTCGATTTCGTCGAGCACCTCGCCGAAAAGCTGCCGGGTCAGGGTTTCGAGCCGGGCCGACACCTTGGGCGCCAGTTCGAGGAAGCTCGCGGCCGCCTGAAGCTCCTTCCGGTCCGCGACGTAGGCTTTCACCCGAGCCTCCGCCGCCCCGGACAATCGGTCCAGACGCCGCTGCAAGGCCCGCCGCTCGGCAACGAGCGCGGACAGTTCAGCGGACAGCTCAGTGGACATGGGACGCCTCCGGCGGCCAGGGCGCTCCCCTGGACCTGCCGGGGGGCATGATGCCCCCGGACCCCCTCGGCGGGGGGCCGACGAGGAAGGATGCGGCCTACCCGTCAAAGTCCTGCTCCACTTGGGTCAGATCGCGGGTGATGGCGGCGATATGCTCCCGGTAGGCGGCGACGAGCTGGGCGTTCTCGGCCCGCTTGGCGGCCAGGAGCGCTTCGAGCTCGCCGGGATCGGACGTGCCGTAGGCGGCCTGGGCCGCGGCTTCGAGCGCGCGCAACTGGTTTTGCAGGTGCGAAAGATCCTGTTCGGCCCGCACCTTGTCGTCGCGCAGGCGTTCGTAGGAAGCCTTGAGCCCGGCCAGCTCGCGTTCCAGGCTGGCGTCGGCCTCAGGCAGGGTCGTCTTGGTCGGGGGCATGGGTGACCTCGCGGTACAGTTCCCAGATGACCGTCGTCTCCGGGTCTTCCGGGTTGCAGTTGGCGGCCAGGAAATCCTTGAGCCCCGCCCCTTCCCGGGTCCGGCGCCAGGCCAACCGGGTCAGGCCCTCCAGGAAACGGGACGCGGGCTCCCCGGTCGCGGCCTCCTCGGGCGGAAAGGGCTGGTCCGGAAAAACTTCCTCGAACGGCCGGTGGGGGACGGGCCAGTATTCCAGATCGTCCAGGCCAGGGCGCCAGATGGCGGCGGCCGGATGGCGTTCCTTGGAACGGCGGTTGAACTTGAGCCGGGTGATGTTGCCGGGATTGGCCCAGTGGGTGCGCCCGGCGGTCACGGTGGGCTGAGGCCGGTGGATGTGGCCGTTGATCACCCAGTCGAGGCCGGGAATCTCCCGGATGCGCACGTTTTTTTCCTGAAAATCCGGGAAGCCGATGTTGTGGTGGGCAAGCCACACCGTGGTCACCCCGGGATCGGCCGCAACCGAGCCCGGCAAGGGCGTGCCGTCCGGCGAGGCGCCGAGGAGCGCCGGGCCGGTCGGCGTGTCCAGGCGCAAGAACAGTCCGGGATCGGCCAGCACCCGCACCACGCCGGCTGCGTCCAGCACGGCCAGGGAGGTGTCGGCCGTGAACCGGGCCTGATATTTGTCGTGGTTGCCGACCAGGACGTAGGGTTTGTGCGGCCGCAGCAGCTCGATCAGGGCCACCATGAGGCTGTTGGGATTTTCCCGGGGCCAGTGGAACAAATCGCCGAGCACCACGGGCACGAGCCCTGCCCGGGCCGCTTCGTCCAGACAGGCGGCCACCTTGGCCAGGATGTCGTCCATATAGGAGTCCAGGCGCTGCATGGGCGGCGTGCCGGCCAGATGAGGGTCGGGGATCAAAAACAGGCCGCGCGCCTGCCGGGTTTCCAGCTTGCCGTCGCTCACGAGGCCGCCTCCGTCGGGCCATGGTCATGGCCGGCGCCGAGAAAGGCATCCAGGCACAGCCTTGCGCCGCACAAGGGGCAAGCCCCCAGGGTTTCGAGCCGGGCGGCGATACGGGCCTCGCCGTCGGCCAGGGCCTGACGCGCCGTGGCAAGGGCTTTTTCCTTGGCGGACCGGGCGCGGCGTGCGGCGGCCAGGGCGGCCACACACGCGACCAGGGACGCGGTCTCGGCCAGCTCCGGCGGCGGCCTGAGGGCGGACAGGCGTCCGGCCGTGGCGGCCAGGCCGGCGGTGTCGGCCCGCAGCCGGACGAGACGGTCGCGGGTCGCGGCCAGGATGGCCGTAGCGGCGAGCTCCGGCGGCGGGGTCAGCCGTGCCAGGACCCGGGTCCGGGCGGACAGGCGCCGGCCGGCCTGGCTGGTTTGGGCCAAGGCCCCGACCTGGCGGGCGATGGCGGCGGTATCGGCCAGGGGAGGCGGCGTCTCCAGCGTTTCAAGGGCCGCGCACCGGCCCGCGACCCGCCCCGTCTCCCGGAAAAGTCCCCGCAACCGGTCGATCTGCCCGGCCAGGGGCGCGGTGGAAAGAAGCAGCGGCGGCGCGGAAAGCCCGGCCAGCACCTGGGCGGTGTGTGCCACGGCCGCCTGCCGGGCCAGCAGGCCCTGACGGTCGGCCAGGGTCCGCTCCAGGGCCGGGATGTCCCGGTCGAGGGCGGCCAGGGCGGCTTCGTCCGCCTCTCCGGCGGACAGGCGGTATTCCAGCTCCGGGAGCGGCGCGAGTTTGTCGAGATCGGCGGCCAAGGCGGCTAAGCGCAGCTCCAGGCGCTTCGATTCGGACTTGGCCTTGCGCACTTTGTCGGTGAGCCTGTTTTGCATGGCCACCAGATGGGCGGCCTCGGTGGAAGCGGCAAAAAATCCGGCCACGGCCGTGCCGGGTTCGTTCAAAAGAAAAACCGGCTCGCGCTGGTTGCCGATGTGCACGTCGACCGAGGGCCCGGTCTCCAGGGGCACGAGGTCGAGGCGCAGCAGATCGCAAATGGCCTCGGGCGGCGTGCGGCCGAACTTGGCGAAGACCTCGGGCTCGGTGGCGCCGGGCCGGGTCAGCTCGTACAGGGCATATTTGGGCCGACGCACCCAGGCGATCACCGTGCCGTCGGACAGAGTCACCGAGACCCGGGCCTCGGCCGCACCGTGGCGGATGACGTGGCGCGGAGGCGGATTCTGGGCCAGGCAGCGCAGGGCCTCCACCACGGCCGACTTGCCGGTGTTGTTGGGGCCGGTCAGAACATTGAGCCCGGGCGCGAAGGAAAGCTCGGTGGCGGCATGGGCCATGAAATCGGTCAGGGTCAAGCGGGTGATCATGACAAGGCGCTCAGGCGGAAGACTCCACGGGCTTGCAGAACCATTTCGGGACAGGGGGCAACGCTTCGTCTGGCACAGTACGGAGGGCCGGGAAAAAGTAAAGGGGGAGCGTTCAACGGGCCGCGACCAGCACGTCCACCCGCCTCGCGCCGGCCTGGCGCAGGGCCAGGCAAGCGGTTGCAACCGTGGCTCCGGTGGTCATGACATCGTCCACGAGGAGCACGGGCCGGTCCGCGACCACGGCCGGATCGGCCCGGAACGCGCCCTGAATGTTTTCCAAACGTTGCGGCCCGGGCAGGCTGCTTTGGGGCGTGGTGTGGCGGATGCGGGCCATGCCGCCCGGGCAGACCGGGATATCGAGGGCCCGCCCCAGGGCCTTGGCCAGCTCCAGGCTCTGGTTGAAACCGCGCCAAGCCAGCCGTTTGGGGTGCAGCGGCACCGGCACCAGCACGGTCAGGCCGCCCGGAACCACCGCCCCGACCTGGCCGGCATCCAGGCCGCGCCGGTAAGCCTCCAGGCACAACCTCGCCAACAAGCGGCCCTGGGCCAGCCGGCCACGAAACTTGAACTCCAGCACCAGCTCGCGCAGCAGGCCTTCGTAGCGGCCGTGAAAGGCGACGCCGTCCCAGGGGCGTGGCCGCTCCCGGCAGGTCGGGCACAGGGCCGGCTCGTCCCGCGGGTCCCCGGCCACCGCCCCGCACCGGGGGCAATAGCCGCCCAGACGTGGCGCCAGGGCCACGGCGCAGGTCGGGCACACACCCGTTTCCCCGGCCGGCAACAAACCGCCACAGGCCGGGCACCGGCCGAAAAAGGCCGCCCGAACCGCCCTGCCCGCAAGCGCGAGCCATCCGCCGCCCCTGGCCATGGCCCCCCCGCCTTGCCGTTTCAGACCGGATCCGGTTCCCCGAGGCGCATGGGCCCAGGGACCGCGCCGGCCGCCTCTCCCCGGACCGCCAGGGCCTCCAGGGCGGCACTGTCGCCGGCCAGGTCATCCGGCGTGTCATATCCCCGCAACAAACAGGGATTCTCGGTCGGACGGGCATAAAAAGGCCAAAGAAAATAGCGCAACGTGAGCAGCGAACCGGTAAAAAGCTGCCGGCCTTCGCGCCGTCCGGCCACGAGCAGGACCTCGACCACCCGTTCGGCTGGGGCCGGACCGCCGGATTGCTCCCGGTCCAGGCGCACGGCGTAGTGACGCTGGGCCCGGTCGATCAGGGCCTTGAACGGGGCGGGCAAGTGGTAGAAGTAGATGGGAGCGGCAAAAGCCAGCACCGAAGCCTCGTGGATGACCTCGAACAGGAACTCGGCCGCGTCACCGCCCAGGGGACAGCCGTGGGCCGGCCCGAGCGCGCAGGCCCCGCAGCCCCGGCAGGGACGCACCTTGTGCTCCCGCAGCCGGATGATTCGGGGTTCGATGCCGGCCCGGGCCAGCCCCGAGGCAAAGGCCAGACCGGCCGTATCGGAATTGCCGCCGACCCGGGGGCCGCACAAAAATACCGTGGCCGGTCCGGCCGGGCTCATTGGGCGAACTCCGAGAAGTACGGATTATGCTGCATTTCATCGCCCACGGTGGTGGACAGGCCGTGTCCGGGATAGACCACGGTATCCGGTCCCATGGGGAAAATCTGCTGCACCACCGAGTGGATCAGGGTTTCGAAATCGCCGCCGGGAAAGTCCGATCGTCCGATGAAACGATGGAAAAGCAGATCCCCCACGAACACCACCTTTTCCTGGGGGAAATGGTAGGAACGGCTGCCCGGGCTGTGCCCCGGCGTGGCCAGCACCCGGCAAGTCTGGCCGAGCAGCGCCATTTCGCCCGGCTCGACCGGATCCCAGGGGAAAGGCGCAACCACAGGCAGGCCCATCATCCCGCCCCGGCCCACGTCCGTGTTTTTGAGGATGGCATCCTCGGCCCCGGCCAGGACCTTGGCGCCGGTGGCTTTGGCCAGGGCGCCCACGCCGTAGAGGTGGTCGCAGTGCAGGTGGGTGAGCAAAATGGCTTCCAGGGTCAGGTCCCGGGCGCGCAGATGGGCGAGGATCTCGGCCGGGTCGCCGCCCACATCGATGGCCACGGCGGAAGAGCCGGCGCTGACGAGATAGCTGTTGGTTTCCAGAGGGCCTAGGGGAAAAAGCTTGATATCCATGCAAATACTCCGTTTGCGGCAGGATCGGACCCGCTCCGGGCGCGTTTTGAATCCGGGCGAGGCAGAGGCTACGACAAGGGCCGGGGGGCGGGCAAGGCCATTTCGCTTGTTTTCCGGTCCCTTCGACGGTACAGGGAAGCCCCAATACCCAGTCCGTGCGAGGAAAAAGTCATGATCGGGGCGCGCCTGACCCAGCGGGACCTTATTGTCGGCGAGCATGCCATCCGGGACGTCTTCGCCCGTTTTTTCAGCTTCAAGGCGTATAGCCTGTATTTTCCCCGGCCGGAAGACGCCTCCCCGACCGCCTCCTTCGGTCCGAACCTGGATACGGCCATGCATCTGCCGGGCGAGCGCCGGGTGCTGACCCCGCTCACCTACGAGGGCCGGCTCATGGGCGTGTTCGTGGCCAGGGGAGCGGTGTTGCCCGCGCCAAAGGCCATGCTGCCCCTGCTCCCCCGCATCGGGACCATGGCCATGGAACGGCTGGCCCTGGCCAAGGCCGCGGTCACCGATCCGGTGACCGGCCTGTCCACGGGCCAGGCCCTGCTCACGGCCATGGAGCGCGAAATCAGCCTGGTCCAGGACCGCATCCTGCCCGGATCAGCCAGCCTCATCGACCCGACCCTGACCGGCCAGCGCGGCTGTTTCGGGCTCATCATCCTCGATCTCGACTATTTCCGCCGGGTGGCGGCCCAATACGGCTTTGTCCTGTCCGAGACCACCCTGGCCACGGTGGGCGAGGTGCTGGAGGGCACGCGGCCCGAAGAAGCCGTGGCCGCCCGGCTCCACGACGATCTGTTCGCGCTGTTCGTACCCGGGGCCTCGGCCACGCGCTGCCGGGAACTGGCCGAAAACTTCCGGCGGGAACTTTCCCGGCTGACCTTCCCCATCCCGGCCACGGGCGAAGCCTTTTCCCTCACGGCCAGCGCCGGTTACGCCGTCTATCCCCAGGACATCCGGGGCGGCCAGTTCGTGGCCCCCCTGGCCGAGCAGTCCCGCCTGCTCGCCCGCAAGGCCAAAAAGGCCCTGGCCGTGGCCAAGGACCTGGGCCGGGACCAAGTCATGCCCTACAACCGCATTCTGGCCGAGGGCGGCGTGGTTCTGGAAACCCTGCCCCTGTCCCAGGTGTCGGTAAGTCTCGGGCGCAGCGTGGAAGCCGAGGCCGGCCAGCGGTTCCTGGTCTGGTCACCCCGCTACGAAGGCGCCTCGGACATCCGCCGCACGGACGGCGAGCGCATCTCCGGCCGCTACCCCACCATGGTCAAAGGGGAAATCGTGCTCATGGAGGTACGCGACGAGCTGGCGTTCGCCGAAGTGACCCAGGTCAACGATCCGTCCTGGGCCATCGAGCCCGGGGACCGGCTGCTGCTGGCCCCGGACGAGGCCGCAGGCGACGACGCGGCCCCAAGCGCCACGGCCCCGCCGCGCAAGGATGCGATTTCCGGCCTGTACGGCCGTCGGGACTTCCTGCGGCTGTTGGCCGCGGACCGGGAAAAACGCCAGAATTTCAGCCTGCTCGCCCTACGCCTGCCGGACCGGCCCGGCGAACACGACGCGGGACGGCCCGTGGAAGCGATCATGGCCGAGGCCGCGACCGTGTGCCGGGCCGTGCTCGGCCAGGACGTGCTCGGCGGCCGGTCCAGCTCCACGGGACTGTTGTTCTACCTGCCGGACCGCGAGCCCGAATCCCTGCGCGAGACGGCCGGCAACCTTGTCGGCGCCCTGGGCGAACGGTTGGGCCTGGAAGCGGCGGTGGGCCTGGCCGGCTACCCTTTTCTCGACGCTTCCCGGGCCGACGTGCCGGACAATTGCCGCAAGGCCGTGGACCATGCCTTGCTGTTGCCGCGCGGCCCGCGCATCGCGGTCTTCGATTCCCTGTCCCTGACCGTCAGCGGCGACCGCCAGTTCGCCATGGGAGACATCTACGCGGCCATGGAGGAATACAAGCGCGCCCTGCTCGCCGACGAGCACAACACGCTGGCCCGCAATTCCCTTGGTATCTGCCTGGCCAAGCTCGGCCGGCTCCCCCAGGCCCGGGCCGAATTCGAACGGGTCATCGCCGCGGACGCCAAAAACACCATGGCCCTGTACAACCTCGGCTGCGTGCGCCGGCGCCTGGGCGAAAACGCCGCCGCCCGCAGCGCCTTCCAGAAATGCCTGCGCGCCAATCCCGAACACGTCTACAGCCTGCTGCGCCTGGGCCGCATGGCCGAAGAGGCCAAGCGCTACGCCCCGGCCCTAACCTACTACAAGCGCGCCCTCAAAGCCCCGGACGGCCCGGCCCTGACCCTGCGCCATCTGGCCCGGCTGGCCCTCAAGCGCCATCGACCGGACGAGGCCAGGGAATACCTGCACCAAGCCCTGGTCCACGACCCCAAGGACGCCTTTTCCTTGCACCTCATGGCCAAGCTGTATCTGGAGGAAGGGGAAGATCCGGCCATTGCCGAGGCAATGGCCCGGCAAAGCGTGGCCCTGCGCCCCGATCGGCCGGAATTCTGGAAGGAGCTGGCCCGGGCCCTCAATGCCCAAGGAAAGACGGACGAGGCCGGCGAGGCCTTGGCCCGGGCCGAAGGACTGTGAACCCGGTCAGTGGATCTTGATTTCCCGTTTGCCGTCCGGACCGACAAACCACATTTGACCCGTGATTTTGTCACGCCGGAACAGACCGTTTTCCACTTGGATCTCGTCATAACGCTTCTGGCCCAGGTCCTTGAGCACCTTCTCGTTACGGCGAATGCACTCCTCGTACTCGGCCCGTTTCTTTCCCATCGCGATATCCATGGCGCTCATTCCGGGTTCGGGGTCCTGGACACCATATTCCCGGACCAACGCGCGTTTTTTTTCCTCAATGGCAATTTCGTCCGCCGACGGTTCCTCCAGGGTACACATGGCCTGACAGATACGGCACAGCCCTGCGAGCACGGCGACGCAGAGCAGGATGCCCATGATTGCCGCCGTCCTGGGGAAACCTGTGCGTTTTCTCATGGGACACCCCCTTGGCTTACCCCGCCGCTTCACGCCGGCTCCGCCCCGGGCGGCCAAGCCCGCGCCGGAGCGAAGCGCGTCAAAAGCGCGGTTCGTGACCGCTTTTAGCCAAGAGGCGTACCGCTTGGCAATGAAAACCCACCCGCAAACCGGGCCATCCGTCGGCCATGGCACAAGGAGCAACCGGGCGCGGCCCAAGCGGCACTCGGCCCGCAACGGTTCAGGCGGGCTTGCGCAAGGCGATCCAATGTCCGGTGTCTTCCCGGGTGATGTCCCAGTCGGGGATACCGGCCGCGCGCAAGGCCTTGGCATGGCGGTCGGGATCGGTCCCGGGCCGGGGGGCCGGAACGCCGTTGCGCCAGCGCGCGTCGCGCAGGGCCATTTCCCGGCAGATGTCCTCGCGGATCTCGGGCGGCCCGAGTCCGCCGCCGCACACGGCCAAGCCACCCGGCGCCAGCACCCGGTACAGCTCGGCAAAGGCCCGTGGCAAATCCTCCCAGAACATCAGCGAACCCCGGCTGACCACCAGGTCGATGCAGCCGTCGCCCAGGGGCAGGGCATGGACGTCCCCGGCCAGGACCGTCACCCGGTCGGCCAGGCCTGTCATGGCGGCATGTTCCCGGGCGGCCCGGACCATGACCGGTGCCCGGTCGACCAGCACCCCCCGGCAGGCGCTTTGCCCGAGGACGGCCAGCCCCAGATCACCACCCCCGCAACCGATATCAAGACAGCGCCCGTGGTCGTGGCCCCAGTCGGCCAGGAACCGGGCCGCATAGTAGGGATAGAGCGGCGCGAACACTTCCCGGCTCACGGCCAGGAAGGAAACGGCATCAGCCTCGGACATCATGCGCCGTCACCGCCCCGGACCCGGTAGTAGGCCCGTCCCATGGCGCACGGCCGGCAAAGGGTCTCCCCCTCCACCACGACCTCCCGACCGTCCAGGACCGTCTCGCCGCACCGGGCGCAGGTGCAGGTTCGCAGCGGCGTTCCGGGCAGGTCCTCGGGTTTGAGGTCCACCGCCACCGGTGTGACCGTGAACAGGGCCTCGTCGGGCATGGTGGCCACGGCCGCAAGAACGGCCTTGTTGTCCTCGCGTTTTTCCCGCATGCCGATGCGCACGGCCCGGCCGTCCTCGAGGTTGACGAAGGTCGCCGCCATCTTGCCGTAATCGAGCACCTTCATGGTGCGCTTGCCCGGCCGGCAGCCGGTCAGGGCCGTGATGGCATCGGTGGCGCACCGGTCGATCTCGGCGAACACGACCAGCTTTTTGCGGTCCGCGCCCTTGGGGTCGCTAATGCCGATGGCCGCCAGACCGGCCATGGTCATGCGAGTCCCGATTTCGATGCCCCGGCACACATCCCCGTGAAACCGGCCGGCCTCTTCCAGCAGCCGCGCATACTCGCGGCTTTTTTCCGCATCCATGGGAGCTCCTCGCGAACGGCCCGGGTTCAGGCCCGCGGGTCGAGCGGCACGCCCAATTGCCGCAGCCGTTCGAAGTTTGGCAGATTGATCTTGCGCATACAGTAGTCGAACATGGGATACATGCCCCCACCCTCGGACAGGATGTCCAGCGCCTGATCCGCGTCGGTGACCAGGGTGGTGCCGACCACGGACACGCCCCGGTCGAACAGGGGTTCGGGCAGGATGCCGGCCGTTGGCCCGATCACGCACACAACGGCTTCGGCCGCCACGGCCTCAAGCAGGCCGGGCAAGGTACCGTTTGGAATGGTGGCACCGGTCAGGATTGCCGTGTCGCAGGCGGCCAGGGCTTCGGGGACGCACTCGTCGGCGATGGTGATACACCCCCGGGCTTCGACCAGGGTCTCGTGCTTGTGGTCGGCCACCACCAGCTCGGCTGGTCCGAATTGGAGCAGGTAGTCGATGAAGGGCACAATGGCGCCGACCATGCAGACCCGGCGACCGGCCACCAGAGGACGGTAGATCGCCTCGTCGGTGAGCGGACACTCCATGGCCCGGACCGTCAGCACCGGCATGGACAAGGCGCTCAGGACGGCCAGCCGGATGGCCGGCCCGAACGGGCCCACGTCGCCGCCCAGGGCCACGGCCAGGGCGGTCATGCCCCGGATGGGCGAGGTTTCGCCGCGCAGGATGTGCCGTCCGGCCTTTTGCACCAGTTCCGGGGGGGTGTAGACCACGCCGCCGCGGCCGTCGGAAAGTTTGACCCCGGTAACGAAGACGCCCACCACCAGACGTTCGATACGAAGCGACTCCATGGCTTCCCCGCGCGCGTCGCGCAAGGCGTGCACCACGTCGTCATAGATCGCCTCGGCCGCCTCATTCCACACCGTGCCCGCATCGACATCCGGATTCATGGCATTGCTCCTTTCTAGGCATGTAGACGGACTAGGAAAAATTGCAATACATCACGATCGGCCTCGATCTCGTGACAATACGTGTCATTAGGCTACACATCGCATTCCGGGAAGAAATGTCCCAATTCAGGACAATCGACGCGTATCGTTCCATTTGCGAACAACGCCAAACCACCTTATTCCGGGCGTTGTGCCCCCCTTGACGACACCAACCGCCAGCCCCGCCCCCACGGCCAGCCCCTTATTTCCAACAGTGCGTGGCCACTATCTTTTTCATCCGGGCATTCCGTGATAAAATTTCCCCTCAGGCAGGGACCTGCGGCATGGTCACTGCAAGAGCTTCGCAACCAACCCGATATGTCAGGGTACATAAGGTCCTGGAGAACCTGCAACCAAACGAGGGAACCTCAATGAGTGAAACTATGCGCGCCGCCGTCTGGCATGGGAAAAAGGACATCCGTGTCGAAAACGTTCCTCTCCCCGCCGCCCCTCAACCCGGCTGGGTTCAGATCAAAGTAGCCTGGTGTGGCATTTGTGGTTCGGATCTTCATGAATATCTTGCCGGACCTATCTTCATTCCTTTCGATACCCCGCACCCCCTGACCGGCAAGAAGGGCGCCGTCATCCTCGGCCATGAATTCACCGGTACTGTTGTGGCCATTGGTGAAGGCGTCACCAGCGTCAAGGTCGGCGACATGGTCGCCCCGGACGCCTGTCAGCATTGCGGCGAATGCGTCACCTGCCGCGCCGGCAAGTACAACGTGTGCGAGAAGCTGGCTTTCACCGGCCTCATGAACGACGGCGCCTTCGCCAAGTTCGTCAACGTGCCGGCAGAGTTGTGCTACGTGCTGCCCGAAGGCGTGTCCCCCGAAGCCGGCGCGCTCATCGAGCCCCTGGCCACGGGTTTCAAGGCCGTGCGCGAAGCCGGCACCATCCTTGGTGAAACCGCCGTCGTCCTCGGCGCCGGCACCATTGGCCTCGGCACCATGATGGCCGCCAAGGCCGCCGGCGCGGCCAAGGTCATCGTGGTCGAAATGTCCAAGGCCCGCATCGGCAAGGCCAAGGAATGCGGCGCCGACGTCATCCTCAATCCGAAGGAATGCGACGTCGTGGCCGAGATCAAGGCCATGACCGGCGGCTCCGGCGCCGACGTGTCCTTCGAGTGCATCGGCAACAAGTTCACCGGCCCCCTGGCCGTGGACGTCATCCGCAACGCCGGCCGCGCCGTTATCGTCGGTATCTTCGAAGAGCCGAGCTCGTTCAACTTCTTCAGCCTGAGCGGCACCGACAAGCGCGTCATCGGCACCCTGGCTTACACCCTGAGCGATTTCAAGGGCGTGGCCGCCCTGCTGGCCAGCGGCCAGCTCAAGGCCGAGGCTCTGATCACCGGCCGTATCGGCCTGGAAGAGATCGTGGACAAGGGCTTCCTGGAACTGATCAACAATAAGGACCAGAACATCAAGATTCTGGTCAAGCCCGTGGACTAAACCGCCTGCCGTCCGCTCCTCTTCCGCGCTTCCCGGAAAGGAGCCTCCCTGGCGTCCCAAGGGGTCTTCCCCTTGCGGACGCCAGTTGTTTTGGCGCGCGCAAAGGCACACGCCACTGGCGTGCGGCCATCTTGCGAGCGATAGGATGAATCGACAGACGCTAGAGGATGCCGAACTTGCGCATCTTCGCGTAGAGCGTATTGCGGCCGATGCCCAGGGCCCGGGCCGCCTGACTGACGTTGCCGCCGTGATGGGACAAGGCTTCCCGGATGGTGATGACTTCCAGGCTTTCCAGGCGGAAGCTCCCGGGGCCGGAAGTTTCGGGCTCAGCGGCTGGCCGACGGGGCTGATCCAGGCTGGGCGGCAAATGCTCGGGCAGGATATGCCCGTCCTCCATGGCATTGACCGCGTACTCCACGCAGTTGAGGAGTTCGCGCACGTTGCCCGGCCAGTCGTGGGCATACAGGATCCGGAGAGCCGCCGGATCGATGGCGACAAAGGGCAGGCCGAAGGACGCGCACAATCGCCGGGCATGGGCCTCGGCCAAAAGGCGGATGTCTTCCTTGCCCCGCTCCCGCAACGGCGGAATCTGGATACGCACCACGTTGATCCGGAAAAAGAGGTCCTCCCGGAAACGGCCGGAGGCCACAAGTTTGGACAGATCCCGGTTGGTGGCCGCAATGACCTTCACATCCACCGGGTGGGTGCGCATGCCGCCAACCCGCACCACGCAACGCTCTTCGAGCGGACGCAGCAGGTTGACTTGCAATTCCAGGGGCATCTCGGAAATTTCGTCGAGGAACAGCGTGCCCTTGTCGGCCTGTTCGAACTTGCCGATACGGCCCTTGTTGTCCGCGCCGGTAAAGGCGCCGGCCTTGTAGCCGAACAGCTCGCTCTGGGCCAGTTCCCGGGCCAGGGCGCCGCAGTTGACGGCCACGAACGGTCCGTTCGCCCGGTCGCTGGCCTCGTGGATTCCCCGGGCGAACAGTTCCTTCCCCGTGCCCGACTCGCCGGTCAGCAGCACGGTGGACGGTGTGCGGGCCGCCTGGCGGGCTTTGCGCAAGGCCCCGGCCATGGCCGGCCCCCGGGACAAAATAGCGGCAAACCCCTTGTCCGAGCCCTTGGTCGGAAAGCCGGAGGACTTGGCCGCCACGGGCTGCGGCGGCCGCAAGCGCTGGGGTTCGCTGATGGTGATGATGGTATGGCACCAGGTGCCGCCGGGCGCGAGCACCGGTGCGGCCCGGGCGATGAGCCGGGGATTGGTATGGCAGGCGATGGTGACGGCATCGGTCTGATTGGGGGCCTTGGCCCGGGCGGCCTGGAACTGGCGGTAGTCCAGAAAGGCGTCGGCCCGGCGACCACGCAGGGATTTTCCGGGCAGACCGAGCAGGGCTTCGGCCGCGCCGTTGGCATTGGTGATGTGGCCCGAGGCGTCGACGGTCAGCACGCCGGTGAGCACGGCGTTGAACACCGCCGCGAACATGGAGCGGGATTTGTTTTCGATATCGGCCAGATAAGCTTGGAACAACTGACGTTCCAGGGCCCGGGCCGCGCCGATGACCAAGTCGAAGGCCAGGGCGTGATCCGCGTTAACCGGCCCGGAAATGTCGATGCAGGCCCACACCGCCCCTTGCGGGTCGAAAATGGGCGCCCCCGAACAGCTCCAGGCATGGTGGCTCTCGCAGAAATGCTCCTCGCCGAAAACCTGCATCGGCACGCCGCTGTTGAGAGCCGTGCCGATGGCGTTGGTGCCGACGCTCATCTCGGTCCAGTTGGCGCCGGGTCCGAATTTGAGCTTGTCCGCCGCATGAAGGGCCGGCAGATCGCCGCAGGTTCGCACGATCCGGCCCTTGGCATCGGCCACGGTGAGCAGCAGGTCCTTGCCCCGGATGGCCTGGCAAGTCTTGTGCTCGACCTCACGGGCCGTTTCCTGCCACACGGAGACGAACGGTTCGAGTTCGTCCATAGAAACGATATCACCGCAACTGCGCGGGGACGGGTCGACCTGCATGGCCCGGCAGCGCATCCAGGAGGCCGCCACGGCATCCTGAGGGCGCGGACCTTGCCACTTCCCCTTTTCCACGAAAAATTTCCACTGGTTATAGCTAACCCGGTGGCTGGCGGTGCATTCCGGCAGGATGCGCCGCGTCGGGGTCACGGGAGCCTTGACCTCGCCAACAAGCGATGCCTCTTCAGAGATCTCGAAGCAATCTCCATTTCGTTGTAACGTGAACATAGCGCCCCTCGGATGTATGACATAACATCACGTGGCGAACGCGGCCGGTTGCTTGGTTTCGCCAAACCTTACAGCATGTATGGCTCAGTGCCTCCGACGCATATGATCCCTTCGGACACCGCATTGTGGGCATCCGGTGCGAGCCTTTGTGCTGGCATACCACAGTTGCTTTTGTTTTCGTACAATTTTTTTTTCGCCTCGCACAGGCAAAAACATATAAGGGAATAGATGCAATGCGTCTTTTCCACACGTGCGCCGCGCACCACGCCTACCAAGACAAACAGCCAGGAGCGGCCGCACCCCAGGCCCGCGCCGCGGTAGCGATCAGGTAACAAGCGGTCAAAAAAGGCAATCGAGAAAAGACGACAGGCTCACGTCCCGCAAATAGTCACCCAGGGGAACGCAAGCCAGGCGCGCGGCCAGAGCCTCCCGGTCGTGCCGGCAACCGACCAGCAAGGCCTCCAGTTCCGCCACGGCCCGTCGGCCAAAATAGTCCCCGAAAATGCGGATGGCCCGGATATGTCCCTTGTCCGCGTCCAGATGCACTTCCAGCACCCCGCCCGAGGTCCGGCTCGTCTTGGTGAAACCGTATTGCGGCGAGGCCCCGTAATTCCATTCCCAGGTCCGGTATTTCTGATTGGCCAGCCGGGTGATGGCGGCCTGTTCCTCCGGCCGCAGGTGGACGTCATCCCGGCCCGCCCCGCCGGTCACCTCGATCATGAGCCGGTCCATGAAGGCGGCCGCGTCCATGGGCTCGGGCAAGTGGGCGGCAATGTTGGTCACGCGCTTGCTCACGCTTTTGACGGCCTTGTCCTGGTATTTGCTCGGATGCACGCGCAAGGCGCCGGACAGATCGGCCATGTCCGCGGAAAAAAGCAGGGTGCCGTGGTGCAGCACCCGGTCGCGCCAGATATGTTGCGCATTGCCGGAAATTTTTTTGCCGTCGATCACCAGATCGTTACGCCCCTGAAACTCGCACGGCACACCCATGTCGCACAAGGCGTCCACGATGGGCTGGGTGAAGCGTCGAAAATCGATGTCCCGGTTGGTTTCGCCCACGGCGATGAAGGTGAAGTTGATGTTGCCGCTGTCGTGAAACACCGCGCCGCCACCGGTCAGTCGGCGCACGACCGGGATGCCGTGGTCCCGAACATAGGTCTCGTCGATCTGGGACAGGGTATTCTGGTTGCGCCCGACGATGACGGCCTTGGCATTACGCCACAGCATGAACACATCGGCCGCGGTATTGGTGAGCAACCACTCTTCGGCGGCCAGGTTGAGGGCCGGGTCGGTGGTTGCGAGCTGAATACAGCGCACGGGTCCTCCTTGGCTCAACACCGATCATGCTGTGAACGGCTCGCCATTTCAAGTGGGAATCCGGGTCGGGCTGACCGACCCGGTCCGAACATGACGCAAGCATAAATACTTGGTATAAGCAAAAACTATTCCACCGATTCCGGGGCCATCCCCGCCCGGCCTTGGCAGGGCCCGCCGTCTTGCAGTAGCATACTGAGGCCGGATGTTGCGCCGGCGGTCAACCGAAAACCGTGAGGCACCCATGGGCCGTTCCCTTTTGCTGGCATTGCCGCTCGTGCTGTCCCTGGCCGTTGCCGGGACGCTGCACGCCGAGGAGATCGACTGCGTCACCACCGAGTGGAAACTGCTCGGCGCCAACCACAAGGTCTGCGTCTCGGCCTTTGAAGACCCGGACATCCCCTGCGTCACCTGCTACATGAGCCAGGCCCGCACCGGCGGCCTGTCCGGCGCGGTGGGGCTGGCCGAGGACCCGTCCGAATTCTCCCTGGACTGCCGGCAGACCTGCCCCATCACCCTGCCGGCCAAGCTCGACCGCAAAAAGAAAGTCTTTTCCGAAGGCACCTCGGTGTTGTTCAAGGATACCCAGGTCACCCGGCTGTTCGATCCCAAGCGCAAGGCCCTGATCTACCTGGCCGTCAGCCGCAAGATCGTGTCCGGCTCGCCGAAAAATTCCATTTCCACGGTGGTGGCGCGCTAAGGCGACCCGGCGACCCATGCAGTCTTTCGAACCTATCGCTGTAGGCGTGGTCCTGGTCGGAGACGACGGTCTGGTGGCCGAGGCCGACGCCGTGGCCCGCCGCCTGCTCGGCCTCGACCTGTCCGGCATCGCCGCCCCGCGCTGGCGCGACCTGGGCCTGTCCGCCTCGGTGCACGAACCGCCGGCCGGCCAGGGTCTGCTCGTGCGCCGGGACGGTCCGGACGGCTCGGTGCGCTGGTTTCTTTTGTCCAAGCGGCCGCTGCGCCTGGCCGGCGAACCCCTGTACGTCTTTTCCCTGGCCGACGTTTCGGCCATCCGCAACGAGCTCGACACGTACAAGGGCTTTTTCGTCAACGCCGTGGAAGGCATCTTCCAATCGACCCCCCAGGGCCGGTTCCTGTCCGTCAACCCGGCCCTGGCCCACATCCTCGGCTACGCCGATCCCGAGGACATGGTCGCGTCCCTGACCGACCTGCGCTCGGAACTCTACGTCGACCCGGCCGACCGGGACAACTTCCTCGACCGCCTGGCCAAATACGGCCAGGTCACCGGTCTCGAAACCCTCTTTCGCTGCAAGGACGGCTCCCGCAAATGGATCTCCCAAGCCGCCCGGGTGGTGCGCGACGAAACCGGTGCCCCGCGCTACATCGAAGGTCTCAACATCGACATCACCAGCCGTAAACGGGCCGAGGCCGCCTACAACGACATCCTGGAGCGCTACCGTTCCATCGTCACCGGCAGCATCGACGGCGTCATCCTGTGCGGCGCGACCGGCGACATCGTCACGGTCAACCCCGAGACCGAACGCATCTTTGGCCTCAGCGAATCCGAACTGGCCCTGACCGGCCTGGCCGGGGTCATCGACGACAGCCAGGGACTCCTGACCCAGGCCCTGGCCGGCCTGGCCCGGTCCGGCCGGTTCCGGGGGGAGCTCACGGGCCTGCGCGCCGGCGGGGAGACCGTGCCCTTGGAGGTGTCGGCCAGCGCCTTTGCCCATGCCGGCGTCCCGGACCATGCCGTGTGGATCGTGCGCGACGTCACGGACCGCAAACAGGCCGAATCCGTGCTGCGCGAATCCGAGGAAAAGTTCCGCCGCACCTTCGACCAGTCGCCCATCGGCGCGAGCATCCTGTCCCTGGACTACCACTTCCTGCGCGTCAACGACGCCCTGTGCCGCATCACCGGCTACGCCGCCACCGAGCTCACCGGCCGGTCCATGCTCGACATCACCCACCCCGAGGACGTGCCCGACACCATCAGCTGGGCCGAGCGGCTGCTGGCCGGGGAATTCGACCGCTACGAGATCGACAAGCGCTACGTGCACAGCGACGGCGGCACGGTCTGGGTCCACCTGTCCGTGCGCCTCATCCGCGACATGGCCGGCCGGGCCCTCTACTTCATGCCCATGGTCCTGGACGTGACCGAACGCATCCGCTCGGAACGCGAGATGCGGGAGCTGCTCGGCGAAAAGGAACGCCTGCGCCTCAACCTCGAAGCCATTTTCCGGGCCATTCCCGACGCCATCGTGGTGGTGGACACCCAGATGCGGGTCATCCAGACCAACCGGCCCCTGACCGATGTCTGCTTCGTGGGCGAGGGGCTGACCGACCCGTCCGACCAGCGGGTGGTGTCCGGGGCCTGCCACCGGGGCTGTTTCGCGGCCCTGCGCGAGACCCTGGCCACGCGCCGGCCCCTCATCGAATACCGGGTGGAATGCAAGGGGCAGAATCCGGGCCGGGTGGTGGTCATCAACTCCACGCCCCTGTCGAGCCACGACGGCGCATTCATGGGCGCGGTGCTCATCATCCGCGACATCACCCGGCTGGCCAACCTGGAAAAACGTCTCACCGACCTGCACGGCCACCGGGGCATCATCGGCAAGTCCAAGGCCATGCGCGACGTCTACCCGGTGCTCGACCAGCTCGGCGAGGTCGACACCACCGTGCTTGTCACCGGCGAATCCGGCACCGGCAAGGAACTCGTGGCCGAGGCCATCCACTACGGCGGCACCCGGACCAAAAAGCCGCTGGTCAAGGTCAACTGTTCGGCCCTGTCCGACGAACTGCTCGGCAGCGAGCTGTTCGGCCACGTGCGCGGGGCCTTCACCGGGGCCATCCGGGACAAGGTCGGCCGGTTCGAGGCCGCCCAGGGCGGCACCATCTTCCTGGACGAGATCGGCGACGTGTCCCCGCGCCTGCAACTCGGCCTGCTGCGCGTGCTGGAGACCAAGGAATTCGAGCGCGTGGGCGAGGCCAAAACCCGCAAAGCCGATGTGCGGGTCATCGCCGCCACCAACGTGGACCTGCCCGAACGCATCCGCGAGGGGCGGTTCCGGGCCGATCTCTTCTACCGGCTCAAGGTGGTGGAGGTGCGTCTGCCGCCCCTTCGCGACCGGGCCGAGGACATTCCGCTGCTCTCGGAGCATTTCATGCGCCAGTTCGCGGCCAGTTTCGGCAAGCCCATCGCCCGGCTCTCCGAGGAGGTCATGGGCATCCTCATGGCCTATCCGTGGCCCGGCAACGTGCGCGAACTCAAGTACGCCATGGAACACGCCTGCGTGCTGTGCCCGGGGACCGAAATCCTGGTCGCCCACCTGCCCCGGGAACTGTCGGCCACCTCCTGCGAGTTGCCTGCCCTGCCCCTGCGCCCGGCGGTCCGGGGCGGACTCACCCGGGAAGCCATCCGCACCGCCCTGGCCCGGACCGGGGACAACCGTTCCCAGGCGGCCCGCCTGCTCGGCGTGGACCGGCGCACACTCTACCGCAACATGGCTCGCTTGGGCCTGGCCTGACGAACGCCTTCCTTCCGCTTCGGGTGGGACATACGCCACACTTTTGCCCCACATGTGGCGCGAACGCCCCAACATACGCCCCACATGCAGCATACAGCAGCTTGCAGCGCATCGTCTAACTTCCTTATTTTATACAAGTTAGACATCCATTTTCTCATGCCGGATCTGGCATGCTCCTTGCCTTTCTCTCCCCCACGGTCCGCCCTCGGCACGTAGCTTCGGGGATGACCGACTGGTGGGGGGACTGACCGGCCCGTGGCGGTGACCGGTCACAGGTCGGCATGGGGGCCGACCGGGCGCAACACGCGAAGGACGGCACGCAATCCGACTCCGCGTCAACGACCAAGGAGCATCTCGCATGGGTGACCACAAGGCAATCTACAAATCCCTATACTTCTGGGTCATCTTCGGCATCGTCACCGGTATCGTCCTCGGACTGGTACCGGCCAGCAAGGGCTTTGCCAGTCAAATGCAGCCCTTTGGCACGGCTTTTATCCGCATGGTCAAGATGATCATCGCTCCGATCATCTTCTGCACCGTGGTCACCGGCATCGCCAAGATGGGCGACATGGGCAAGGTCGGCCGCGTGGGCATCAAATGCATGCTCTACTTCTGGACCATGACCCTGTTTGCCCTGGCCATCGGCCTGGTCATCGTCAATCTCTACAAGCCCGGCGTCGGCATGGACGATTATGCGTCCAAGTTGCAGGCCAACCAGGCCGAAATCCAGAAAGTCGAGGCCTATGCCGGCAAGGCCAAGAAGATGTCCACCACCGACTTCCTCATGAACATCATCCCCACTTCGGTCGTGGACGCCTTTGCCAAGGGCGAAATCCTGCAAGTGCTGTTCTTCTCCATCCTGTTCGGCATCGCCCTGGCCAATCTGGGGGAAAAGGCCAAGGCGTTTGTAAGGATCATCGACGAATTCTCCAAAGGGCTCTTTAAAGTCGTCCACTATATCATGTACTTCGCGCCCTTCGGCGCCTTTGGCGCCATCGCCTATGTGGTGGCCTCCCAGGGGGCCGAGGCGCTCATGAAACTGCTTTATCTCATGCTCGGCGTCTACTCGACCTGCATTCTCTTTATCTTTGGCGTGCTCTACGTCGTGTGCAAGCTGGCCGGCTTTTCCCTGTGGAAATACCTCTGCTACATCAAGGAAGAGATCCTGCTCGTGCTCGGCACGTCCTCGTCCGAGGCGGCCCTGCCGCGCATGATGGCCAAGCTCGAAAACGCCGGCGCGGACAAATCCGTCGTAGGTCTGTGCCTGCCCATGGGCTATTCCTTCAACCTCGACGGCACCTGTATTTATCTGACCATGGCCGCCGTGTTCCTGGCCCAGGCCACCAACACGCCCCTGGATCTCTCCCACCAGCTCTACCTGCTGGCCATTCTGCTTTTGACCTCCAAGGGCGCGGCAGCGGTGTCCGGCGGCGGTTTTATTACGCTGGCCGCCACGCTCCAGACCGTGGGCACCATTCCGGTGGCCTCCCTTACCCTGCTGCTGGGTGTGGACCGCTTCATGTCCGAGGCCCGGGCCATCACCAACATGATCGGCAACGGTATCGCCACCATCGTGGTGGCCAAGTGGGAGAAGGCCTTGGACGAAGACAAGCTCCAGGCCGTCCTTGCCGGTACGGATACCGAGTACGCCGATGACCCCGAGGATATGCTGATTTTGGAAGAGTCGGCCGAGGCCGCCACGGCCCCTGTACCCGCCAACCGTTAAGCAACACGGGAGAACGCGATGTCTGTTCCAAGCACGGCCACCCAAGCGGGACTGCCCGTGGGCAGGCTCTCGGCCTATCTGGACTGGGTGCAGATGCTCACCGGCGCCGCCCTGATCCTTTTCATGTGGTGCCACCTCATCCTGGTCTCGAGCATCCTCATCGGCCCCGGCGCCATGAACGCCCTGGCCTGGTTTTTCGAAACCACTTACATGGCCCAGGTCGGCGGCCCGCTCATCTTCCTGGCCTTCCTTGTCCATTTCGTGCTCGCCGCCCGCAAGATCCCCTTCAAAACCGCAGAGCAGCGCGTCATGTGGGCCAACGCCAAACGCCTGCGCCATACCGACACCTGGCTGTGGATCGTCCAGGCCGCCACGGCCATGGGCATCCTCATCATGGGCGGCATCCACATGTGGGTGGTGCTGACCAACCTGCCCATCACCGCGGCCAAGTCCGCGGCCCGCATCCAGACCGGATTCTGGTTCGTGTTCTATCTGTTCCTGCTGCCCATGGTGGAACTCCACGTGGGCATCGGTTTCTACCGCATCCTGGTCAAATGGGGCTTTCTCGACCGGCCCGGCCGCAAGACCATCAAGCGCAAGGAGAATATGCTCACGGGCATCTTCATTGCCGTGGGCCTGCTGACGCTTCTGCGCTACTACTTCCTGCCGCTCAAATAAGGACGCCGCCATGAACATCATCCAAACAGACTTGCTTTGCATCGGCGCGGGCCTGGCCGGCGAGCGCGTGGCCATCGAGGCCGCGGACAACGGGTTTTCCGTCATCTGCCTGTCCATCGTGCCGGCCCGCCGGTCCCATTCCTCGGCCGCCCAGGGCGGCATGCAGGCCGCGCTTGGCAATTCGGCCATGGGCGAGGGGGATTCCCCGGACGTGCATTTCGCGGACACGGTCAAGGGTTCGGACTGGGGCTGCGACCAGGAGGTCGCCCGGCTGTTCGTCGATAACGCGCCCATTGCCATGCGCCAGATGGCCTTCTGGGGCGTGCCCTGGAACCGGGTCGTGCCCGGCGAGCAGACCTATTACAAGGGCGGCAAGCCGTTTACCGCCTACGAAAAACCCGAGAACGCCGGACTGATCCATTCGCGCAACTTCGGCGGCACGGCCAAGTGGCGCACCTGCTACACGTCCGACGGCACCGGGCACTGCGTGCTCTACACCCTGGACAACCGGGCCGCCCAGATGGGGGTCAACGTCGTGGACAAGGTCGAGGCCATCGCCCTGATCCACGACGGCGCCACCTGCATGGGCGCCATTGCCAGGTGCCTCAAAACCGGCGAGCTGACCGCCTATCTGGCCCGGGCCACGCTCATTGCCACGGGCGGCTTCGGCCGCATCTACCGCGAGTCCACCAATGCCGTGATCTGCGACGGCGGCGGGCTCATCTGCGCCCTGGACACCGGCGTGGTGCCCCTTGGCAACATGGAGGCCGTGCAGTTCCACCCGACCGGCATCGTGCCGACCGACATCCTGGTCACCGAAGGCTGCCGGGGCGACGGCGGCACCTTGCTCGACGTAAACGAATACCGGTTCATGCCCGACTACGAGCCGGAAAAGGCCGAACTCGCCTCCCGCGACGTGGTGTCGCGGCGCATGACCGAGCACATGCGCAAGGGCCTCGGCGTGCCCTCGCCCTACGGCGACCACCTCTGGCTCGACATCCGCCACCTCGGCGAACACCACATCCGGCACAAGCTGCGCGAGGTGGACGAGATCTGCCAGTCGTTTCTCGGCATCGACCCGGTGCACCAGCTCATCCCCGTGCGCCCGACCCAGCACTATTCCATGGGCGGCGTGCGCACCAACAAGGACGGCGCTGCCTACGGCCTGAAGGGGCTGTTCGCGGCCGGCGAGGCCTCGTGCTGGGACATGCACGGCTTCAACCGGCTCGGCGGCAATTCCCTGGCCGAGACGGTCGTCGCCGGCATGCTCATCGGCGGCAAGATCGTGGAGTTCCTCAAGGGCACGGAAACGACCTTCGCAACCGGAGCCATCCGCGATGCCATGAGCAAGCAGACGTCCCGTATTGCCGATCTCGTGTCCTGCGCCAAGGGCCGCGAGAATCCCTACGCCGTGCGGAACGCCATGTTCGGCTCGATCATGAAGGGCGCGGGCATCTTCCGCAACGGCGCCGCCTTGCAGACCTGCGTGGACGAGCTCCAGGAAATCCTCGGCCGCGCGCGCCAGGTGGGCCTGCGCAGCAACGGCAAGGGCGCCAATCCCGAGCTCACCATGGCGCTCAAGATCGAAGGCATGGTGAAACTCGCCCTGTGCGTGGCCTACGGCGCGCTTACACGCACCGAATCGCGCGGCGCCCACACCCGCGAGGACTTCCCGGCCCGCAACGACCGCGATTGGCTGAAACGGACGCTCGCCACCTGGCAGGGCGACGCGACCCTGCCGACCCTTGCTTACGAGCCGGCCACCGCCGTCTTCGAACTGCCCCCCGGCGACCGCGGCTACGGCGGCGGCAAGATCATCCCGATGGAGGGGTAGCGGGGGAAGGAGGAGGAGATGCCTCCGGCGGCCGGGGGGATCATCCCCCCCGAACCCCCTGAAAGGGGGGAAAGGGTATCGCATAACAGCGTAAGGAGTGACGCACATGGGCAGAATGCTGACCTTCAACATATTCCGCTACAATCCGGTCGACCCGGATTCGCAGCCCCACATGGACACGTTCCGGCTGGACGAGACCGAACGCATGACGCTTTTCATTGCGCTCAACCGGATCCGGGAAGAAATCGACCCGACCCTGATGTTCGACTTCTGCTGCCGGGCCGGCATCTGCGGGGCCTGCGCCATGGTCATAAACGGCCGGCCGGGACTGGCCTGCCACACGAAAACCAAGGACCTGCCCGAAGCGATCACGCTCATGCCGCTGCCGGTGTTCAAGCTGGTGGGCGACCTGTCGGTCGACACCGGAACGTGGTTCCGGGGCATGTACCAGAAGGTGGAGTCCTGGGTGCACACGAAAAAGACGTTCGATCCGACGGCCCGGGAGGAGCGGATGGACAATGCCCTGGCCGAGCAGATCTACGAGCTCGACCGGTGCATCGAATGCGGCTGTTGCGTGGCGGCCTGCGGCACGGCGCTGATGCGCGAGGATTTTCTGGGCGCGGTGGCGCTCAACCGGATCGCGCGGTTCATCCTCGATCCCCGGGACGAACGCACGGAAAAGGAGTATTTTGACATCGTCGGCACGGACGAGGGCATTTTCGGCTGCATGGGTCTTTTGGGCTGCGAGGACGTCTGCCCCAAGGAGATTCCCCTCCAGGAGCAGCTCGGCAAACTGCGCCGCAAAATGGCCCTGGCCGCCGTCAAAAACCTCCTGCCCAAGTTCCTTAAAAAGGACTTCTAG
>JAWRKJ010000284.1:0-14250 GCA_040307025.1 Desulfovibrionaceae bacterium
CTCCCCCCTCCGGGCCGCCGACGGCGTCTTCCCCCCATCCCCGCCACCCCCATCAACGCGACCTCATCCTCCTGCGCCGACTCCTCGGGCGTAACCGGCCATGGCCTTTTTGACGCATCCCTGGGCCTTGGCCGCCTTGCCGGTGCTGGCGGTCTGTTACTGGCTCGCCCGGCGTCGGCCCGGACCGGCCTTGGGCATTCCCGACGGTGCAGCCGCCTTGGCCGCCGTTTCGGGACCGGGGCTTGCCTGGCTGCCCGGAGCCTGTCGTGCGGCCGGCTTCATCCTACTCGTTTTGGCCCTGGCCGGACCACGCTTCGGACCCGGGGCCGTCACCTGGCACGGCCGGGGCGTGGACATCATGCTGGTGGTGGACCTGTCCGAATCCATGGCCGCCCTGGATTTCCGCCAGGCCGACCGGTCCCTGACCAGGCTGGCCGCAGTGATCGCGGAGGCCAAGCGTTTCGCCGCCGCCCGGCCCGGGGACAGGCTGGGGCTCATTGCCTTCGGCAGCCGGGCCCACACGGTCATGCCGCCCACAGCCGACCATGCCGCCCTGGAGCACGCCCTGGACAGCCTGATCGTGGGCGCGGCCGGCAAACGCACGGCCCTGGGCGACGCGCTGGTCCTGGCCGTGAAACATCTCGCGGACGCTCCGGGCCGGGCCAAGGTGGCGGTGGTCTTTACCGACGGCCGTTCCAATGCCGGGGAAGTCGATCCGGCCGCGGCGGCCAAGCTGGCTGCCGTCCGGGGGGTGACCATCCAGGCCGTGGGCGTGGGTGGCGACGCCCCGGCACCGTTTCTGATCGAGCATCCCCTGCTCGGGCCGGAAGTGGTGTACGAAAAGGCCGATATCGACGCCGCCGGCCTGGAATCCCTGGCCCAGGCCACGGGCGGGCTTTTCTGGCGGGCCGCCGATACGGCCGGACTCGAAACGGCTCTGGCCCGCATCGACGCCCGCGAACCCAGCGACATGGTCGCCAGACAAAGCGCCGACCAGCCCTCGCCAACACCGATCCTCGCGGCCCTGGCCACACTGCTGCTGACCGGCTATGCTTGGCTCGCCGCCACCCGGTTCGCGAGGCTGCCATGACGTTTTCCCGGCCCGAATACCTCTGGCTGCTCACGCTCGTGGCGTCTGCCGCCCTGGGTTGCCTCCTGGCCGGCCGGCGCCGGCGACACGTACGTGGTCTGTACCCCGGCCACACGCCTTGGCGTGGTTTGGCCCGTACGACCTTTTTCCTGGGAGGTCTGTTCCTTGTCGCCCTGTCCGCCGCCGGGCCGCAGTGGGGACAGACCCCGGCCGTACCCACCACCGGACCCGCACGGCTCGTGATCGTCCTGGACTGCTCCAAAAGCATGCTCGCCCGGGACATGGCCCCGGACCGGCTTACCGCCGCCAAGGCCCTGGCGCGCGCGGTCCTTGCCCGGTTGCCTAAGTTGCGGGTCGGGCTCGTGACCTTTGCCGGCCAGACCCGGCTCGCCTGCCCGGTCACGGCCGACCGGGCCGGACTGCTGGCTTTTCTGGACGATGCTTCCCCGCAGCGGATGCCTCGTGGCGGCACGAACCTGGCCGGCGCCCTGGAAGCCGGCCGACTGGCCCTGCTCGGAAACGAGCCCGGGGTAATCCTGCTTCTTTCGGACGGCGAAGCAACCCTGGAAAGCCCGGACACAGACCAGACCGGCCACGGTCCGCCCGTGTGCACGGTGGCCGTGGGCGGGGCCTTGCCGACCACGGTGCCTGCTGCGGACGGCGGTCTGTTGCGTGACACCGCCGGACAGCCGGTAAAAGTCGGCGTGGATGTGTCCGCCCTGGCCGATCTGGCCCAGCGCCACGGTGGCCAAAGCTTCCGTCTGGCCCCGGATACTCCCGCCCCGGACGCGGCCATTGCCGCAGCCCTAGGCGCACGACTCCCAACCGCTGCGAACCAAAACGGTTCGCAGCGTCCGGTGGACCGCACGGAATTCTGCCTGACCCTGGCCCTTGTTCTGCTGACATCGCACTTGCTCCTGACCCCGATCGGCCGCCTTGCCGGCCTGGCCATGCTCCTGCTCCCCGTTTGGGACGCACCGGCCCTGGCCGCGATGACGGCAAGGGCGCTTGTGGAGCAAGGACTGGCCGCCTTTGCCACGGGTCGCTACGCCCAGGCCCGGGAATATTTCCTGGCCGCCCGGGCACGGGCACCGGATGCGCCCGCCATCCTCTATGACCTGGGCACGGCCGCCTACCGGCTGGGCGACGCGGCCAAAGCCGCCCGCTATTTTGCGCGCGCCGCTCAGGCCGCTTCAGAGCCCCTGCGGACCAAGGCCTTGTACAATCAGGGTAATGCCGTCTTCCGCCAAGGAGATTTCGCCCAGGCCGTACGTCTTTACCAAGCCGTCCTGGCCGCAACGCCCGGGGACGACGCCGCCAAGGCCAACCTGATCCTGGCCCGCTCCAGGCTGCAAACCGACAGGCAAGCCTTGGAACCACCCGCCCAAACGCCGGACACCGCCGCGACGCCCGGCGTGGCAACGCCCTCTCGGGAAACCGGACAGTCCGCGACCCAGTCCTCCGGCCAGGCGAGCCAGGGCCAGGATGATCCGAGCCATCCGACCCAAGAAGCCCAGGTCCCCACCGGACCCCATGCGACCGGACCCGGCGATCGCCTCGAACGGAAAGCCGGCACGGTTCCCCTGGCCGCTCGGGAGGGCATGGCGGGCGGCCTGACGCGCACCACGCCGGGTGCGACGGAACTGGAGCAGCTGTTTTCGCAGGTGCCGGACCTGCCCGGCCTGCCCGTGGTCGACCCGGGCTATACACGGCCCAAAGTGGAGAAGGACTGGTGAGACCACCCTTGCCGCTCTGCCTTGCCCTGTGCCTGGCGATAGGGCTGCTTGGCGGCCTGGCCGGCCTGGGTTGGGCCGAGGCCACGGCCGAATCCGCCCCCCCCGGGGTACACCTGGACGGACAAGATATCGCCTTGCAAGCCGTGGTCTCGACCGCCGAGCCGGTGGTGGGCGAAGCATTCCGCTACACGCTACGCCTGCTGCGAACCCGGGCCCTGACGCAGGCCGCCGTGGCGCCGCCGGAGTTCCCGGGCTTTACCGTGGAAGCCTTGCCCGGCCAGCGCGACACCGCCATCACCGTGGCCGGACGTCGCTATGCCGTCACCGAGCTCGAGTATCTGCTGACGCCGACGCGTCCGGGCCGGGCCGTGCTCGATCCGGGGGCGGTCGTCTGCCGGGCCGAGGCCGGCCAGACCGTGCGCTGTCAAAGCGCGCCGCTCACGGTAACGGTCCGCCCCCGTCCCCCATCGACCACTCCGTTACCCCAGGCACCCCAGGCAGCGGCCCCAACCACCGCCGTTCCGGTGGTACCTCTCGAGCTGCCCGCCTCGGCCGCCCGGGACGCCACGCCACCCCCCTGGAGCCTCACCCTGGCCCTGGCCCTGGTCGGACCGGCGCTTTACGGAGTGTGTCGTCTGCGCCGCGGCCGGCGCCAACGCACAGGCGCCACGGCCGTTCTTGGCCCCACGGCCCTGGCCGAGGCCTTGCGCGCGGCCCTGGCCGACCGGCCGCCGGAGCAGGCCTCCGCGCTGGCCCGCTCCCTGGACCGGCTGGACCGGCTGCTCTACGCCGGGTCACCGACCGACCAAACGGCCCTGGAAGCGGCGGTTCGAGCCGCCCGGCGCGTGTTGCCGAGGAACACGCCATGAGAGGGCGCCCGGCGATCTTGTTCCTGGCGGCGCTGCTGGCCTGGCTCGGCTGCGGCCTGGGACAGGCGTGGGGAGACGAAGCCATCGCCACCCGGCTGGAAGCGGCCCGGACCGCCTATGCGGCCGGTCGGTTTGCCGCAGCAGGGGCCAGCCTGGACGCGGCCTACCGGGACGGAGCCCGCAACGCAGCGCTCTGCCTGGCGGCGGCCCGGACCTGGGATCAGGCCGGCGACAAGAGCCGGAGCGTACGCTGGCTGGTGCGCGCCCATCGTCTCGATCCGAGCGACACGGAGGCCGGCAAGGCCCTGACGGCCCTTGGTGTCCGGTTGCCCGGCCCCAGCCTGCCCCTTGGCAGTCGGCTGTCGCCGCGCGCGCTTGTCTGGCTGGCTCTGGCCGCAAACAGCCTGTTCTGGCTCGCCCTGACCCTGGCCCGCTGTTTCGGCCGGGCCGTGCCGCGACGGTGCCTGGCCCTGGCCGGACTCCTGACGGGCTGGCTGTGGCTGGAAGCCGGACTCGCCGTGTTTGGCCCCAGGCTGTGGCCGGTCGGCGTGGTCGCGCAGGAAACAGCGGTGCTGTGCGCCCCGGAAGCCGGGGCCGAAGCGTTCTTTCGCCTGCCGGCCGGGGAGGTGGTGACCCTTGGGCCCTTGCGCGACGGTTTTCGACGCGTCACAGCCGCGCCGGATCGCCTGGGCTGGGTGCCCACCCAGACGACTCCGCCGGCAGAGCCGTAACCGGATGCTCCCAACATCTTGATTCTATTGACTAATTCAATCAATTGCAAAAAAAGCGTAGTATGCTATCCAACCACTCTGTCATCATATCGTAACGCTTTCAGGCCAGGATTATGTGCCATGAATGACGCGTTGGATTTGCCGGTCCGAACGAACCTCGACCTGCATTTCGGTCGTTTGTCCCCGTGCAACACGAATCCTGGGGAGTGCGATGCATGCGTCCTCGCCGCCAGGCGCCTCCAGCAGCATATTGCCAAAAAGCTGCTGCAAGGAGACAATGGGGACCCGTGCGACACGCACATACAGTGTCACGTTTTCGACAAAAAAAATGCCTTGCCGACATGGCTTGTCAACAAAGCACTTGTCGCTTGCGACAATACCATATCCCGATTTGAAAATACGGTCATGCGTCTCTTGCGCGACCAACTCACCCGAAGACGATTTCTGGACTATATCTGTGGTGAGCTTTCCTATTACTGCTGGGAATGGTCAAACGATGAGATAAAACGACATTGGATCGTCAAAAGAACAGGAGAACTCTCGGAAAATAATTTTTGCCAGGAACTCAATAGTTGTCAGTATGTCATCAAACTCAACAGCTCCATAGTCGGCAACAATTTACGGCATAACAGCGACCTGTACCGCTGGTATATCAGTTCGCTCGGCTCCCTCAACCTCCTCGATTTCACCACCAAGCCCATCTACGAATATACCGCCCGCCTCCTGGAAGCAAAATACAAGACCTCATTTATTCTGGATGTTTTCAAAAAGCTGTTCGCCGACACCTACCGCGCCCGTGGCCTCGACCATTGGGGGCTTTTGGTCCTGGGTGATATTCCCAAACTTTTCTGCCTAGCCGATTTCCTGTCCCAGGATGCCCGTTGCCAGTGCCTGGCCAACCGCGAACCCGGTGTCACGGAACTCTTATGCCAGGCGTTGAACGGCTTTGACGCGCCCGAGGCCTGCCCCTCGCCCGAGGCCCGGTTCCGACTGGGCACCCCGCCGCCTCAAGCCTTGGCCGAACGGGTCGGAGCCATGTTCTGGCTGGACAAGACCCTGACAGAGGTCAAACGCATCCAGCAACAAAAAGCCACCTGCCAAAAAGGACTGCGCGTCGAGGAACGAAGCTTCCTCACCCTGGCCATGAAGCAGCAATGCATCCTCTATTTCCACCTCTTCGAAGACCAGCTCGACCCGCAAATCAATCCCTGTTCCATTCTGTCCATCAGCGAACAAGGCATGGTCCTGCAGTCACCCAAGGACAACAAACTTAACAGTGCCGCCTCCGGGCAGGAAATTCACGGCTATTTTTCCATCGTCGACCGCAAACGCAAAAGTACGTATTGCGATTTTCGCACCAGCATACGGACCGTCCGGCCGGCGGCCGATGGCAACGCCTTGGTTGAAATCGCTTTTCCGGCCTCAGTGGAGCTTACCCGTCGCACCCACAAGCGTTTGCACCTCGACACAGCCAAGCTCAAAGGCTTTTCGTTGATCGTCCCGCCCAACGACGCCGACTGGCCGGGCTTCGGCAATCTGGAGATCTGGCCGGAGCCCTTGTGCCTGCTACCGGATGCCAACGCGTTGTACACGGTCCAGGACCTCTCGGCCGGCGGGCTCATGCTCGCCATCCACCAGGACGCCCCGGCCTTCGACTTCTTCGACGAGGACAAGCACGGCATGGCCTTGCTCGCCCTGCTCCACCTGGCCGGACACCAAAGCGTGCCTGACCTGCGCCTGCCTCTGCGCCTGGAGGTCAAGCGCATCCGCCACTTCGCGCCCACGCATGCCAAATACCTGGGTGTCCAATTCACTGAAGTCGGCGAGATCAAAAACGAAAAATATATCCGCTGGCAGCCGATAGGCAAGGAAGGCGTCTTTTTGATCGCGGACTGGATCTTCCGCAACACCATTTGCGGGTAAGCCGCCCGCGGCGGTCAACCGCCGATCTCACCCCGCACCCCAGCCAAGGCCGGGGGGAGGCCTCCCCGGCCACTTCGGACTGTCAAATCAGCGCCCCTGTCCGCCCACCACCGGCACCGTGGCCAGTTGCGCCGCACCGCCCAGCGGCTTTGCGACCGTGTGGGGCCGGTCGAACCGGGCCGCATAGCGGCCGGCCAGGACCGAGCAGACAAAAAGTTGCAGCGGATGGTAGAACATGATCGGCAGCACGATAAGACCCAGGGCCGGATTGGCGCCGAACAACAGCCTGGCCATGGGCACGCCCGAGGCCAGGGTCTTTTTCGAGCCGCAAAAAATGGCCGTGATCCGGTCTTCGATGTCGAACCCGAGCCAGTTCGAAATCTTGGTCGAAAGCATGATGGCGGCGGCCAGGAACAGGGCCGCCCCGATCAGGGTCAGGCCGATGACCTCGATACCGTTGTTCGTCCACAGTCCCGATTTGACCGAGTCACAAAACGAGCCGTACACGAGCATAAGAATGACCAGCTTGTCGAAGGTGTTGATGCGCTTTTTATGCCTGGTCGCGAACGCGCCCAACCAGGGCCGCAACAGCTGGCCCACCAGGAAGGGCAGCAGCAGCATGAGGGAGATATTGGTCACGGCGTGTCCCAGGGACAAACCGCCCGCTCCGCTGCCCAATCCAGCGGCCAGGCTCAGGATGGCCGGGGTGAGCAGAATGCCGATCAGGCTCGACAGCGTGGCGTTGAAGATGGCCGCCGGCACGTTGCCCCGGGCCACGGCCGTCATGGCCACGGACGAGGAAATGGTCGAAGGCAGGGCGCACAAGTAGAGAAACCCGAACATGAGCCCTTCGGGAATGATACCGCCAAAGGCCAGCTTGAAAGGAATCCACAACAACGGGAAAATGACGAAGGTCAGCACCTGGACCAAAAGGTGCAGTTTCCAACGGGCCATGCCCTGACGCAGGCTGGTCGTGGACAGGGCCAAGCCGTGAAAGAAAAACACCATGAAGATGCCGGCGTTGGAAGCCACATCGGCGTGCATGGCCCCGCCGACCGCCCCGAAACCGGGGAACAGGGTAGCCAGAAGCACGGCCAGCACCATGCCGGCCAAAAACCATTCCCGAACCAAGATACCGTTGAGTTTGCGCACCATAGCCGTCTCCTTGTCGTACCGCTTGGCGCCGGCCGCAACCGGCGTCGAGGGCACACTAGGCCTGGACGATATGGCCGTCTCACGTTAAATTGACAAAAGATAGCGAAAAACGGACATGCCCATTGAACGCCTTCTCCCGAGCCTGGACCGGCTGCCCCGGACGATCTACCCGCGCAGCGAAACCCTGCCGGCCGATTCCCTGGCCCGGGGCCATGTCCATCCCTGGGCCCAGCTTTCCTGGGCCAGCTCAGGCGTGCTCGTGGTGACCACGCCCCAGGCCAGCCACCTGGCCCCGCCCCAACGGGCGGTCTGGGTGCCGCCGGGACTGCCCCACGAGGTGACGAGTTCGAGCCGCACGGAGATGCGCAGTCTCTACATCGACCCGGCGGCAACCGCCTTTGCCCCGGCGCACTGCCGGGTGCTGTCGGTCACGCCGCTCGCCCGGGAGCTGCTGCAAGCCGTGGCGGCCCTGCCGCCCGAATACGACGCCGACGGCGCCGACGGCCGCTTGGTGGCCGTGCTCCTGGACCAGCTGGCCAGGCTGCCCGAGGCCGGTTTTTCCCTGCCCTGGCCGGCCGATGCCCGGCTCGGGGCCATCTGCCGGGCCCTCACCGCCAACCCGGACGACCGCCGGGACATGGACGCCTGGGCCACGGCGTATGGGCTGACGGCCCGGACCCTCAACCGGCAATTCGTGGCCGCAACCGGCCTGACTTTCGGGAAATGGCGTCGCTTGGCCCGGCTGCTCGCCGCCCTGGCCGACCTGGAAGACGGGCATGGCGTCACGGCCACGGCCCTGGAATGCGGCTACGACTCGCCCTCGGCCTTCATCGCCGCCTTTCGCGAGGCCTTCGGCGTCACGCCAGGGGAATTCCTCAAACACCGGTAGCGGACGCAGCAGCCGGGGGGTCCGTTTCCACCCGGTCGCGACCGGCGGCCTTGGCCCGGTACAGGGCCTCGTCCACCCGGGCCATGAGCGCGTCCGCACTCTCCCCGGAGCGCAGCTCCGCCACCCCCAGGCTGATGGTGATGGACAGCCCCTGGGGAAAGGCCTGGCCGGCCACCAAGGCGCGCAACTTCTCCGCCGCCCGACCAGCCTGGTCCAGGTTCGTGTGGGGCAAGGTGACGATGAATTCCTCGCCGCCGTAGCGAAACAGCGCATCCACGCTGCGGATATGAGCCCTGACCAGCCGGGTGAGTTCCCGCAGCAGTTCGTCACCCGCGCCATGCCCCTTGGTGTCGTTGACCAGTTTGAAGTGGTCGATATCGTACATGATCACCGACAAGCTATGGCCGTAGCGAATGGCCCGCCCGATCTCCTGGGCCATGACCGCGTTCAGGCGCAACCGGTTGAAGGCCCCGGTCAACTGGTCGGTCACGGCCAGCCGTTCCAAGGCCTCATTGGCCTGCTCCAGGCGGTTTCGGTCCTCGCAGATGCGCCGCACCATGGGCCGAAACAAAAACAGGCCCACCGCCACGAGCAGCAGCAAGGAAGCGATCATGGTCGCGATTTCCAACCGCCGCAAGCCGGTCAGGCGGTCGTAGGCCTCGCGCTGGTATTCCCGGACCACGGCGCTTAAGTCCCGCAGCAATTCGCGTTCGCCAAAAGCCAGCACATCGAGGAACTTGGGATCGGACAGTGCCGGTCGGCCGCCGCCGGTGTCGAGAAACGCCCGAATGCTGCGGATGAAAAAACGCATGCGCTTGTCGAGTTCGGTGGGCGGCTCGAAATACAGACGCCGCAGTTCCGGGTCATTGGCAACCAGGGCATCGGGCGAACGCCAGTCGGCCAACAGCCGGTTGTGATTGGCCTCCAGGTCGTCCGCCGCCCGGGCCAGTTCGGCCCGGATGTCGCGTCGAGCCTCCGCGTCATCGGCGGCGGCAAGCAGCAGGCACTGGGCCAGGACGCGCTGGGTGAGCAGGCGCTGGCTCCCGCAAATGGCCGTGATGGCGGCCAGACGGTCGATGGTGGCCAGGATGTGGCGAAACAGGCTGCTCGCCAGCACGGTCAACGCGGCGATCAGAATCAGGGCGACAAGATAGCGCAGGGTGAGGCCCTGCTTGAAATGCCGGCAGCGGGTGCCGACCGCATCGTCGATCCGGGTCGCCATTATCAAGCTTTAGGCCAGACCCGCGATTTCGGCAATGTACGCCCGCGCTACAGTATATCAACGGCGGCCGGCCGGGAATGCAACGCCGAGTCGGCCGCCGGTCGACTCAGGCGTTGAGTTTTTGCAGCACCCAGGCCATGTTCTTCCCCAGATTGTCCATGGTCTGCATGCCTTCCGCGTCACCGGACACCTCGCCCGGTTCCAGGCCATGGCCCAGGTTCCAGTAACTCGACCCCGGCACCACCACCTGATTGATGAAGTAGAAGTGGTTGATGGAATTGAACACGTGGATGGCCCCGCCGCGACGCACCGCCACCACCGCCGCCCCGACCTTGCGGGCCAGGAGGTAATTGTTGGCCAGGGCGACCATGCCTGCCCGGTCGATGATGGACTTGATGTTGGTCGTAACGTTGGCGAAGTAGGTCGGCGAACCGATGAGGATGCCGTCGGCCGCCACCATCTTGTCGAGCAGCTCGTTGAGCAGGTCCTTTTTGATGGCGCAGTGCCCGTCTTTTTTCTCCCAGCACTGCATGCAGGCGACGCAGCCCTGGATGACCTTGCCATGGAGCTGCACGAGTTCGGTTTCGATGCCCGCGGCCTCGATCGGCGCCAGGGCGGCCCGCAACATGACCGCAGTATTGCCGTCCTTGCGGGCGCTGCCATTGATGGCCAGGACTTTCATAGCGGCAGATCCTTCCTGAGGGTTTTGCCGACGCTCCAGGCCTCCCCGGCGCAGGCGCCGAGCGTCCAGTAGCGGTTGTCGGGCATGGTGAGCAGCAGGGGCCGGTATTTGGCCACATCGGGCTGGCCGTCGGTCAGGATGTCGCCGTCGGCCCAGCCGCACCTTGTCCATTATTTGAACTCCTTGCCGATGGAAAAGCCCTGGCCGAGGCTCGGGCCGAGCCCGAAATAGCGCCGGTCTTCCGGGGCGTAGATCACAGGTTTGATAACCGTGGGATCGGGCTTGCCGTCCTTCATGGCCGCCTCCTCGACCTTCACGTCGAGGATTTCGCCCACGAACATGGTGTGCAGGCCGAGTTCGGCCACGTGCACCACCTTGCACTCGATGACCAGGGGGCATTCGGCCACGTAAGGCGCGTCGGTCAGTTCGCTTTTGACCGCGGTCCAGCCCAGGGCGGCGAACTTGTCCGTGTCGCGGCCGGACACCAGGCCGCAAAAATCCGCCTTGGCGGCCAGGGACTCCGAAGGGATGCTCACGGTGAAGGCGCGCCGGGCCATGATGGAGCCGTGGGAATAGGTGGCCGCGCGCAGGGACACGGACAGACACGGCGGTTTGGAACAGCAGATGCCGCCCCAGGCCGCGGTCATGAGATTGGGCTTGCCGTCGGCGTCGTAGGTGCCGACCAGCCAGGTCGGCGTGGGCAGGGCCATGGTTTTGGCGCCGTAGGATATCTTCATTGGATCATGCTCCTTTTTCGATCGGTTGGGCGGGCTGATCCCGGCCGGCTTGCCAGCACGGGGCCACGGGTTCTCCCAGGCCGTAGTACCAGCCGCTGGCATAGTCGAACAGCAGCGGCCGGACCTTTTCCACATCGATCTTGCCGTTCTCGACAACGGCGGCATCGGCATGGGTGGCGACCAATTCGCCGACGAACACTTCATGGGCGGGCAGATCAAGGACGTCGTGCAGCTTGAGTTCCATGTTGACCGGGCACTCCAGGACGAGCGGCGCCGTGCCGAGCTCCCCGTAAAACACCGTGAACAGCTCCGACTTGTCCACCCGGGCGCCCGAGACGATGCCGCAGTAGTCCGCGGGGACGACCAGGGACCGGGAGGGCAGACCAATGCTGAACGTTCCGGTCTGGCGGATGCCCTTGGCCGTGTGCCGGAACTTCTTGAGGCTGACGGTCAGGTACTGGGGCGGGGCGTTGTTGAGGATGCCGATATGGGCCACGGCCATGAAATTGGCCCGGCCGTCCACCAGGGCTCCAACCAGGGTCGCGGGCATGGGATACAGGCCGCACACCGGCCCGAGATTGGTCTGCATGGGGTGCGTCCTTACCAGGCGTTTTCGTGGATGCGTTCGGGTTTGAACCGGTCCTCGCGCTTGAAGGCGGTTTCGTGGGCCGGATGGCCCAATACCACCAGGGCGTGGGCGACAGCGCCTTCCGGGAACTTGAGCAGTTGCGCCATGCCGGCCATGCGGTCCTGCTCCGGATACAGGCCGCACCAGACCGCGCCAAGCCCCAGGCCCCGGGCGGCCAACATCAGGTTCTCCGCCGCGGCCGCGCAGTCGAGCACCCAGTTGCCCGGATATTTCTCCAGGGCCAGTTCGGCCGCCACGACAATGGCTGCCGGGGCTTTCTTGCACATGGCGGCATAGGGATGAAAGTTCGGGATGGCTTCGAGCACGGACCGATCGGTCACGACCACGAAATGCCAGGGTTGTTCGTTGCCGGCGCTCGGGGCGGCCATGGCCGCGCGCAGGACCGCCTCCAGGTCGGCCTCGGACACGGGCTCGGCCGAAAACGACCGGATGCTGCGTCGGGTGTGGATGACTTCGAAGAGTTCCATGCGGCCTCCTTGCTCTGGTTTCCGCTTTACGCTTTGTGAGAAATCTGCCAGTATGGAAAAAAATGCAAGTAGGCACAGAAAAGTTTTGTAGTACCTTTTTAGATACCAAGGAGAGGAAAAGCAATCATGGGTGAACCGGGAACTCCCTGCAGCCGCAAGCGCTGCCTGGGCAAGGAATATTCGTGCAGCATGGAGTTGTCCCTGGCGGTGATCGGCGGCAAGTGGAAACCTCTGATTCTGTGGCATTTGCAAGGGGGCGGACTCTTGCGGTTTTCGGCCCTGCGCCGGGCCATGCCGGTAATCACCCAGAAAATGCTCACCCAGCAGCTGCGGGAACTGGAGGCCGACGGGCTGATCACACGCACGGTTCACGCCGAGGTGCCGCCCCGGGTGGAGTACGGCCTCACCGATCTCGGCCGGGGCATCATTCCGATTCTCGAATCCCTGTGCCGGTTCGGCCGGGAATTCGAGATCCGATTCGGCGTGGAGGACGCCGACAGCCCGGAGCGGGCCCTGGGCCGCTAGGCCTTCCGCCCGCAATGGGCGCCCGAATACCGCAAAAGCCTTTCCGCATCCTCGGCCCTGTGCTAGGGAGGGAACAAACCCAGGAGGTTCCCATGCGAAAAGGCATCCTGCTGCTCATGGTGTCGGCTCTGGCTCTGACCCTGGCCGCTCCGGCCCTGGCCCAGCCCGGTTCTGGCAAGGGCCCCCAGATCGACCGCGCCAAGGCCTATCTGGTGGAACAGGAGTTTATTGCCGCCACTGGTGAAGCGCGCGGCAAGCTCATGGCCAAGCGGGCCGAACTCGAAACCGTGCTCGCCACCAAGGCCGACGATGCCGCCGCCATCAAAAAGGTGGTGGACGAAATCTCGGCCCTGCGGACGACGCTTTTGGAGCAAACCGTGCAGTTCCGGCTGCGGCTGTCCAAGGAAGCCGGGGTGCCCATCGCCTTTACCCGGCGTATGGGCTTGTTCCGTCAGGGGCCACCCCGAGGACTGCGCACGCCGCGCGGCCAACATCACATGTACCAGGGCCACATGATGGACGATGAAGGCCCTGAACCCGCGGTCCCCAGCAATACCCCGGCGGCCAAGAAGCCGTAATCTCCCTGTGGACCAGGGCATCGCCGGCAAGGACATGACGGGTGCCCAGGGCATGGGGCATGAGATGCCCATGGCTCCGGGAATGCCCATGCCCACCGCCCCGGCCGCACAGTAAAACCCTTTTTCGATCCCCCTCCCCCCGACGGCCGGCGCCCGCTGTGACGCCGGCCGTTTTTTTCGCCCGGTCAAACCTTGCCAAGGCCAGACCGGGGGCATAAAGTCCCCTTCGTTGTCCTCAGGGCGGGGTGGAAATCCCCACCGGCGGTATCCCGGAAAACCGGGGAGCCCGCGAGCGCTTCACGCCGATGCCGGACAGGCCTTCCCCAGGCCGCCCCGGCGCCGACGGACCGGGTCCGTCGGGTCACCAGGCCCCCATCGCCGGGACCTGTGCGGCGGGAAGGTCAGCAGACCTGGTGCGAGGCCAGGGCCGACGGTGACAGTCCGGATGCAAGAGGAGACGACGGCATTCCCCGCCGCCGGCGTTTGACCGGCGCGAGGCCGACGGGCCGCGTGAGGCGCCCCGCCCGGCCGTCCCCTTCCGCGCCCTGATTCTGGCTCTCGCAACTTCTCAATCTCCGGAGCACGCCATGAATCAGACTTTTTCCGGTACCGAAACCGAATTCGCCTCCGTCATCCGGGCCATTGAGGCCCTGCGCCAAGGCCAGGGCGTCCTGGTCACCGACGACGAGGACCGCGAAAACGAAGCCGACATCATCTTCGCGGCCGCAACCCTGACCGTGCCCCAGATGGCCATGCTCATCCGGGAATGCAGCGGCATCGTCTGTCTGTGCCTGACCGAGGACAAGGCCAAATCCCTGGACCTGCCCCCCATGGTGGCGGTCAACACCTGCCGCAACCGCACGGCCTTCACCGTGACCATCGAGGCAGCCGAGGGCGTGACCACGGGCGTGTCCGCGGCCGACCGGCTCACGACCGTGAAAACGGCCACGGCCGCCAATGCCAAGCCCGCGGATCTGGCCCGGCCCGGCCACGTGTT
>JAWRKJ010000285.1:0-10007 GCA_040307025.1 Desulfovibrionaceae bacterium
GGGCGTCCCGGGACCGTTCGTGCTCCAATTGGCCGATATCCGGGGCGTCGATGCCGTAAAGCCGGATGATGCGTTCGGTGCCGTTGCACTCGCCGATGAAGGTGTCGCCGGAAATGGCTTTCTTGAACACGCAGTCCCAGGCTTCGGCCTCGGCGACCCAGAGCATGGCCAGGATGACCAGCAACCAGGACAGGCAAACGGTGGCACGGTGCATGACGGCTCCTTTGGCGGCGCGGTTCCTGGTCGGGTGGCGGCGCGGGCGCCTTGGCGCGGCCACGGTTGCGGGCTGTCCCCGGATGCGCGGACGCCTCAGCCCGGAACGCCGGCTTCGGGCGCGGTCGCTCCGGGCTGGCAGACCGGCGGCTCTTCCGCCGGTCCCACCACCTGGCTGAGATCGGTCAGAATTTTTTCCTTATAGGTTTGCACCAGGGGCTCGTTGTGCATGATCATGTCGAGCTGGCGGGTGTGCATGAGCATGTAGCCGATGACCCTGAGCGCGCGCAGCATTTCGGGTTCGGCTCCGCCGCTGACCCGGGCGAACGAGGCATCCTCGTTGACCTCCACACTGAACCCACGGATTTCCAGGATTTCGGCCACGAATTCGGCCCGGCGCCGGCGCCGGAAATATTCGGCCGCTCCGCCCTTGAACTGGAAGCTCACGTAGTTTTCCTGGGGCCGGTCCCCGACCAGGGCCTCCACGGTGCAGAAGTGGAAGCCGAACCGCGAGGACAGGCACATGTAATTGTGCGAGACCATGAAATAGTTGCGCTCGGCAAAGGACGAATGCGTGGCCGCTTCCAACTGCGGATTGGTGGAGGCCTGGGCGATGATGGAAAGCAGCCCCCGGCCGTCCACGGGCGGCGGTCCCTGCCAGGGGATGGCGATGATGCCGTCCCACAGGGCGCCGACCGGGATGGAGCAAATTTCTTCCAACTTTACGTACTTGCCCGGCACGTCGTGGGAAAAACCGTCGTCGAGGTTGATGAACCACCACTTCATGGCCACGCCCTTGTACTTGAGCTGCTTGGCCGCCCGCTTGGAGAAGTGGAACTCCTGGCCGAAGGTGAACATCTCGGTCACGGACTTTTCGTGGCAAAAGCGGGTGATGTCGTGGAGGGAACGGCAGTTTTCCGGAGAAAATTCCGGCACGTTGGGGTCGATGAGCGCAAGCGGCGTGACATGGTCCATGACCCGGCGCAGGATGGCGTGCATGGGGGTTTGCCGTTCCGGGGCAGGCGGGCGCTGCCGGTCGGCTTCGGCGAGCAATTCCGCGACCCGGCCGGGGTAGACGGCCCGGCCGTCGGCGTCCACCGTGACCTCGCCGTCCTGGGTGAGTCGCGCCACGGCTCCGGTCAGGCCCATGATGGCCGGCACCCGGAATTCCCGGGCCACATTGGCCAGATGGCCGGCCGCGCCGCCTTTTTCCGTGATGATGGCCGCGGCCATGCCGATGACCGAGGCGTAGCGGGGCGGGGCCTCCATGGCCACGAGCACGCCACCCCGGGGAAAGCGCAGCAGATCGGCTTCCCGGCGCACCACCCAGACCGGTCCGGCCGCGACCCCGGGACTGGCCGTGACCCCGCCGGCGACGAGCGGCTCGCCGTGCACCCGGGCCGGCGCGGCGCTGGCCGGGGCCGGCAGCTGCACCAGCTCCCGGCATTGCAGGAAAATGATGTCGCCCGAGGCGTCAAGCGCCCATTCCACGTCCACCGGCGCCCCGTGCATGGCTTCCAGCTTTTCGGCCGCCCCGGCCAGGTACAGGGCCTGCTCGTCGGTGATGCTCGGCTCACCGGCCCGTCCGCCGGTGGTTTCGGTCAGGCATACGCCTTCGCCGGGCAGGCAGACCACCTCCTGGTCCTTGTCCCGGATGTGGCGTTCGGCCAGCACCGGGGTCTCGCCCCGGCGCACCACGAATTCGTCCGTGGACACGGCTCCGTCCACCACGGATTTGGGCAGGCCGAAGGTGCTGTGGATGCGGATGGCGTCGTCGCGGATGTCAAGGGGGTTGCGGGAGTAGATGACCCCGCCGGACGCGGCGTTTACCATGACCATGACGCCCACGCACATGGCCACGTCCTCGTCCGGGATGCCCCGGTTCAGGCGGTAGGTCATGGCCTGGGGGCTGTACTTGCTGGCCAGGATTTCCTTGTAGGATTCGAGCAGGTCGTCGGGGCCCACGTTGAGCTTGGTGGAAAACTGGCCGGCAAAGGTCTGGCCGGCCTCGTCCTCGCCCAGGGCCGAGCTGCGCAGGGACACCGGCACTTCCCGGCCGCAGGCCGCGGCCAGGTCCTTGTAGGCGCTGGTGATGGCCTCGGCCACGTCGTCCGGGACCTTGGCCTGGGTGATCTCGTTTCGGATCTGGGAACTCAGGATGAGCAGGTTGCGCTGGTCGTCCGGACCGGCCGACTGAAGCAGGCGGTAGATTTCGTCCTTGAGGTCGTTGGCCTCGATATGGCGGCGGTAGGCCCGGGCCGTGATGGCGAAGCCCTGGGGCACGGGCAGGCCGGCCCGGCGGGCGATCTCGCCGAGGCCCGCCATCTTGCCGCCCACCTGATCGGCCAGGTCCCGGCCGGCCCTGGTCAGGGGAATGACGAGCTCGCTGCCGCCATCGGGCTCGTCCTGGCGCAGGCAGTCGCCGATGTGGCGCTGGATGTCCTTGATGCGGTCGTAGAGCGCGGCGTACTTGCCCGGGGCAATGGCATTTAAGTGCTCGACGATTTTATAGACATTGACCGAGGCGGCCGTGGAATGGGCCCGGATAAACGCCATGCCGAAGGCCCGGCGGCCGTGCAGGGCCTCCTCCATCTCGGTCATGATTTCCAGGGCCTTTTTGTTGGCCGTCAGCAGCAGCTTGAAATGGTGGTAGCGCTTTTTGAATTCGGTCTGGATCTCTTCTTCGCTGAGATCCGGGGCCGTTTCCGCGCCGGTATCGGTAAAAAGCTGCGCCAGTACGCGTTTGATTTTTTCGAACACGCCGCCCCCGCATGACCGGGCCCTGGCCCGGGTTCGTTGGACTGGCCCGCGTTGCCGGCGCCGCCGCGTCCTCGGGAGTTGCCTGCACATCCTGCCCGGCCACAGGCCACGCGCCCCGAAACGCCTTCGGCTGTCCCGGTTTTTGGCCGCGAGACTGTAATGTTGTGTACCGATTCGGCCCGCGGAAGGCAACGAGCGGACCGGGCAGGGGGTGGGCAACAAAACTGTAATTTGCATTATACTGTAAATTACAGCATGATGTAAAAAACAGATAGGATGTCAGCCATGAAAGAAAAAAAACTCAAGGGATATCGCCATCTGCCGGCCTTCGTCCTGTTGGCCGTGGCCCGGGAACCCGGGCATGGGGCGGCGATCTGGGCCCGGTTGCGGGAGATGTTGCCCCTGCAGGGCGTGGACAGCGGCGCGATTTACCGGACTCTGGCCGGCCTGGAGGCCGAGGGCGAGGTGCAAGGCGCCTGGGACACGAACGGCCGGGGGCCGGCCAGGAAGATCTACACCCTGACCCCGGCGGGCTGGGATCGGCTCGATTTCTGGTGCGAGGACATCGCCTACCGGGTGCGGCTGCTGGAAGCCTTTTTGGACGCGGCCGCCACGGCCCGGTCCAACCGGCCCGGGGGCGGCTCGTGAGCGCCGGCGCGCCGCCGGGCGTCGGCACCATCTTCTGGGTCTTTTTCCGCTTCGGCCTGACCGGTTTTGGCGGCCCGGCCATGATCGCGGTCATCCGGGACCTGACCGTGCGCCGCCATGCCTGGGTGACCGCGGCTACGTTCCAGGACGGGCTGGTCCTGTCCCAGTCCATTCCCGGGGCCACGGCCATGCAGTGCGCGGCCTACGTGGGCCTGGCCTGCCGGGGCGTGCCCGGGGCCCTGGCCGCCTACGTGGGCATGGGGCTGCCGGCCTTTTTCCTCATGCTCGGCCTGTCGGTCTTTTACGCCAAAACCCAGTCCATCGCCTGGATGATCGCCCTCATGCACGGCCTGGCCGTGGTGGTCGTGGGCCTGATCGCCCATGCCACCTGGGAGTTCGCCCAGGTTTCGGCCCGGGAGATCCGGGGGCTCGCCGTGGCGGTCGGCTCGGCGGTGGCCCTCGGCGCGGACATCAACCCGTTTCTGGTCATTGTGGGCGCGGCCGCGGTCGGATTGATCCTTTTCCGGCATCTGACGCCGCAACAGGCGCCGGTGCGCCTGGGCGACGCCTTGCGCCGGGGGGTGACGCGAATGTTGCCCCTGCTTGCCGCCCTGTGCCTGGTGCTGCTCGCCACCTGGCTGACCAACCGCGAGCTGTTCGCCCTGGCCCGGCTCATGCTCGGCATCAACTGCGTATCCTTTTCCGGCGGCTTTGCCGCCTTGCCCCTCATGTACCACCAGATCGTGGACGTGGCCGGGCAGATGTCGGGCCGGATGTTCATGGACGGCATTGCCCTGGGGCAGATCACGCCCGGCCCCATCAGCATCACGGCCACGTTCCTGGGCTACATGCTGTTCGGGTATACCGGGTCGGTGGTGGCCACCGTTGCCATGTTTTCGCCGTCGTTTCTGATCCTGATCACCGTGGCCCCGGCTTTTGCCGCGCTCAAGGGCTCACGGCTCTTTTACCGGGCCTCCCTCGGCATCGCGGCCAGCTTCGTGGGCCTGCTCGCTTTCGTGACCGGGAAGTTCGCCCTGGACATCGGCTGGGACGGGGCGCGGGTGTTGCTTCTGGCCGCCACGTTGGCCGCCTTGTGGCGCCGGGTCGGCATCCCGTACATCGTGGGTGGAGCGGCGGTTTACGCGCTGGTGACCTTGTGAGGCGGCGAGGCCGGTTCGGCCAGGCGCCAACCGTTGCGGCCGGCCTTCTTCACCTGATACATGGCCGCGTCGGCCAGGCTTGGCAGGGCATCGACCTGGCGGGTGTGGTCCGGGTACAGGGCCACACCCACGCTGGCTCCGAGCCGGCACAGATGTCCCTGGACCGCGAAAGGCGCGGCCAGGGCGGCCACGAACTTGGCCGCGATGTCTTCCGCGTCCTTGGTCGAACCGATCTCCGGGGTCAGGGCCACGAACTCGTCCCCCCCGAACCGGGCCACGGTGTCGGAACGGCGCAGGCAGTCCGACAGGCGTTCGGCCACGGCGGCCAGGACCGCGTCACCCACGGCATGGCCGTAGTCGTCGTTGACGGTCTTGAAGTAGTCGAGATCGATGAAAAAGACGGCTACCTTGTCGCGGTTTCGTTCCGCCCGGGCCACGGCCTGGCGCAGCCGGTCCATGAACAGGAGCCGGTTGGGCAGGCCGGTCAGGCCGTCGTGCAGGGACAGGCGGGTGATTTCGGCCTCGGCCAACTTGCGCGCGGTGATGTCGTTGATGATGCCGTCGTAGGCCACCACGGCGCCGGATGCATCGCGGCGCACCACCGGGGTGTTGCGCACGTAACGGATCGAGCCGTCCTTGTGCACGATGCGGTGTTCGAGGGGCGGGGCCTCGCCGTCGGTTAACAGGCGTTCGGCCTGTTCGAGCACGGCCGGCCGGTCCTGTTGCGGGACCATGGACAGCCACAGCAAGGGATTGTCGCGGTATTCCTCGGCGGCGTAGCCGGTGACGGCCAGGCAGTTGGGACCGTGGACCGTGGAGACGGCCCGGCCGTCGCGGACCGTGACGGTGTAGACATAGTCCGTGACCGATTCCAGCAACCGGCGATACCGCTCCTCGCTCTGGCGCAGGGCCTCCTCGGCCAACCGGCACTCTTCCCGCCCGGCCTTGAGTTCGGCCACTTGCCGGCGCAGAGTCTCGATTTCCGCATCGCGGGACTGGTGGTCGGACGCGTCACGTGGCATACTTTACACCCTTTGCCATATCCATAGCCCAGCCCGTCCGATTTGTCATGCCGCACGTGGGCTTGCCAAGGTCACCGAGCCGGAGTAGCCGGGGGTGGGGTCCTTAAACCACGGAGCCTGTCCATGGCGATTGACAGCGAATACGCCGATGATCTCAAGCGCGAGTTGCTCACGGAAATGGCGGACAATTTCTTTTCCCGCCGCCGCCGTCTGGACGAACGTCTGGAGGCGTTCGCCACCCTGCGGGAACGGGTGGCGTGCCGGGGCGAACTGGCCCTGGCCCATTGGCGGGCCTTCCGCGACCTGCTGTTGGCCGGAGATGTGGCCGATGCCTTTCTGGCCGGCCTGGGTTTCGACGTGGCGGCGCTGCTGGCCCTGCCGTCCAGGGCCACGGTTTCCTGGCGCATCCGGCGTCCCCTGGCCCTGACCGCGGCCGGGCGCTACCGCAAGGCCGTGCTGCGCCTGTACGCCAAGCTGCGCCAGGAACTCGAGGACTACAACGAGGGCGGCTATGCCCCGGACCCTCGCAATCCCCGGCGTATGGGCCGCATCCCCGGCTATGACCATCTGCTGGTCGTGGCCCGCGACCTCAACACGGAAATAGACGCCGTCAACACCGCCCAGAGCCCGCTCGAACTGCTTGAGTACTGCAAGTCCCTGGACCCGGCCCGGCTGGAGCAGGAAAGCGCCTGTGGCTGCATGGTCCAGGGTGAGACTTGCCGTCTCAACCAGGACCTGGCCTTTGCGGCCATCGAGCTGGACAATCTGGGGGCGCCATGCCTGCCTACGCCGCCGCCCTTGGACACCGTGGAGGCTGCCCTGGCCGCCCTGGCCGACCGTCTGTCCGGGGCCGATCCCAAGGGGACGACCGCCGCCCTTGCTGCCGTGACGCGGGAGTAGGCGAAAAAGCCTGCCGGAGGCGGCAGGGGCGCGCGGACGGGCTGTGCGGCATGGATGACAAACCGGGCGGAAGACCGTATGCACGGGGTTGCCGGTGAGCCCGCGTGCCGGTGCCCGCAAAAACGTGTTTTCCCAGACGGATTCCATGATAACGACCCAGACCCGCGCCCTTGATTCCGGCGCCTTGCGCGCCACCTGCGATCCGGATGGCCTGCCTTTCGCCGACAGCTCCGCCATCCCCGAGGACCCTGACGCCCTGTCCAGGACCCAGCCCCGGGCCCACGCCGCCCTGACCATGGCCTTGTCCATCGGCGGCCGGGAATACAACGTCTATTTGGCCGGCGAGCCCTATCTCGGCCGGACCCATTTCGCCCGGACCTTCCTCGATCCGGCCGCGGCCAAGGCCGCGCCCCCGCCGGATTGGCTCTATGTCCACAATTTCGACGATCCGGACCGGCCCCGGGCCATTTCGCTGCCGGCCGGACAGGGACGCGGCTTCAAGACCGCCCTGGCCAAGGCCGTGGCCGACCTGCGCGAGGAGATTCCGGCCCGGTTCGAGCGCGAGGCCTACCTCAACCAGAAGCAGACCCTCATGCGCGGCTACAACGCCGACCGGGAAACCGTGCTCGACGAGATGGAGGACAAGGCCAAGGGCGAGGGCTACAGCTTGTTCGTGGATGACCAGGGCAGCTACACCCTCTATCCGCTGCTCGAAGGCAAGGTGGTCAGCGACGAGGAATTCGAGCGCCTGGACCCGGAGCTCAAAAAGACTCTCAAGGCCAAGGGCGACCGGCTGCTCGAGGAAATGGGCTCGGCCCTGCGCCGCCTGTCCAAGGAGGAACGGGGCTACCGGGACCGCGAAAAGGATCTGGAGCGGCAAACCGCCGGCGAGGTCCTGGACGCGCGCCTGGAGGAGTTCGCCGAGCTGCGCGCGGCCCAGCCGGCCATAGCCCAATATCTCGACGCGTTTCGCGCCGATATCCTCGACAACCTTGATGCCTTCATGCCCAAGGACCAGCAAGGCCAGGGCGCCCAGACCTTGCCGCCGCTCCACGGCGAGGGAGGGCTGCCCGACGACATCTTCTATCGCTACGAAGCCAACCTGTTCGTGGACAACGGTCCGCTTTCGGGCGCGCCGGTGGTGGTCGAGGATCATCCGACCTATTTCAACCTCATGGGTTGCATCGAGCGCGAATCCGAGATGGGCGCGCTGTATACCGATTTCACCCTCATCAAGGCCGGTTCGCTGCACCGGGCCAACGGCGGCTTCCTCATCATCCGGGTGGACGACCTTTCCACCAATGCCGGGGCCTGGGAGGGGCTATTGCGGGCGTTGCGTTCCGGAGTGGCCCGGGTGGAAGACCCGGCCGAGGGCGGCGAGCACGTGCGCACCCGCACCATCGAGCCCGAGCCCATTCCCCTGGACGTCAAGGTGGTGCTGGTCGGTTCCGACGAGGCCTACGAGGTGCTGCTCTATTCCGACGAGCGCTTCGGCAAGCTTTTCAAGCTCAAGGCTCATCTCCAGGAGACCATGCCGCGCACGCCGGACAACACGCTCGTCTATCTGAAGCTGGCCGGCCGGGTCATCCGCGACGCCAAGCTGCCGCTTTTCGACCGGTCGGCCCTGGCCGCCCTGGTCGAGCATGCCTCGCTTTTGGCCGAGGACCAGGCCCGGCTGTCGCTGAAGCTGCCCCTGGCCCGGGAGCTCATGATCGAAGCCGCGGCCCTGGCCCGTACCCGGGGCGCGACCACGGTCTGCGCCGCCCATCTGGCCGAGGCGCTCGCCGCCCGGGATTTCCGGGTCAATCTCTTCGAGGAGGAATACCTGGAAGAGTACGACCGGGAGATGATCAAGGTGGCGACCACGGGCGAGGCCGTGGGCCGGGCCAACGGGCTGTCCGTGCGCATGTTCGGGGACTATGCCTTCGGGCTGCCCCACCAGATCGCCTGTTCCGTGGGCGTGGGCCATGGCGGCATCCTCGACCTCGAACGCGAGGCCGAACTCGGCGGGCCCATTCACACCAAGGGCATGATGATTCTCAAAAGCTACCTGATCGACCGCTTTGCCCGGGACCGGCCCCTGGTCATGGCCGGGTCGCTGTGTTTCGAGCAGAGCTATGCCGCCGTGGAAGGGGATTCGGCTTCCGGGGCGGAGCTGGCGGCGCTTTTGTCGGCCCTGGCCGAGCGACCGATCCGGCTGCGCTACGCCATGACCGGGGCCGTGTCCCAGTCCGGCGCGATTCTGGCCGTGGGCGGGCTCAACGAAAAGATCCGGGGGTTTTTCACGGTCTGCCGCCGCCGGGGCCTGACCGGCGACCAGGGCGTGATCCTGCCCGCCGACAACGTGGTCAACCTCATGCTCGACGCCGATGTGGTGGAGGCCGTGCGCCAGGGAAAGTTCCACATCTTCCCGGTCACCACCATCGAGGAGGCCATGGAAATCCTGACCGGCTTGCCGGCCGGCCGCCGGGGACCGGACGGGGCGTTCCCGGACGGCACCTTGTATGCCCTGGTGGACGCGCGCCTGGCGTTGCTGGCCAAGCACGCCGCCCCCTGGTCGGCGGGCTTTCGCCCCGAGCAAGGATGACGGCATGTCCCACTCCTGGTTCGACGAGAAACGCTGCGAATTCATGCGCGACCTGCTGCGGGACTATTGTCTGTCCGTGCAGGTTCTGGAGAGCTTGTTCCAGGATTTCGACCGCGGCGGCACCATGACCTTCGAGAACCTCAAGGATCTGCTCGGCGAGGAGATGAACAAGGGCCTCATGTGGCGGCTCAAGGACACGGCCCACCATCTGTTCCGCGAGGGCGGCGGGTCGAGCCTAGTCGGCCAGTTCCTGGACTGGTGCATCGGCTACATCTTCCACGAGTCCATGAAGCTCAAGGAAGACGCCTACCAGCAACAGAACTACGCCCCGTGGTTCCGGTCCATGCAGGAGCGCGAACTGCCCGAACCCGACCTCATCATCAGCCGGGAGCTGTTCCAGCTGCTCATGCAGACGGCCGAGAGCATGCAGCGCGAGATCCGGCGTATCCGTTTCCTTTTTGGCGAATGCCGCAAGCTGTTCCCGCTGTTTCTGGCCGACCAGGGGGAAAACCACTGGTTGGCCCGGTTCCTGTTCAAGCGCAACGATCTCGTGCGGGAGGTCTTTGGCCAGGGCTACCGGGAGTTGATCCGGGGCATCTACGGCGAGGAACCGGAAAACATGTACGTCATGGCCTCGCGCAGCCTGCGGGAGGGCGGCTGGATGAAGCAGGCGGCCGAGGCGGCCGAAAAAGCCTGCCGGATGCGGCCGGGAAGCGA
>JAWRKJ010000286.1:0-9509 GCA_040307025.1 Desulfovibrionaceae bacterium
CCCCCCCCCCCCCCCGCCAGAAGCGTCTCCCCCACGCTCTCCCGATCTCTTCCCATCTCTCCCCTCCCCCCCCGCGCCAACGCCAAAAGGCGGAACCGCTCGCGCGGCCCCGCCTTGGAGGACTTGGTAAATCCCGAACCGACTAACGCTTCGAGTACTGGAACCGGGCGCGGGCGCCGCGCTGGCCGTACTTCTTACGTTCCTTCTCGCGGGAGTCGCGGGTGAGCAGGCCGGCCTTTTTGAGCACGCCGCGCAGTTCCGGGTCCAGGGTGCACAGGGCCCGGGAAATGCCGTGACGCACGGCCTCGGCCTGACCGGTCATGCCGCCGCCGGCCACGTTGATCTTCACGTCCACCCGGCCTTCGAGCTTGGTCAGGGCCAGGGCCTGCCGCACGATGGCGTGCAGGGTGGGACGGGGGAAATACTCTTCATAGGGCTGATCGTTGATAAGGATGCGGCCATTGCCTTTGTACAGGCGGGTACGGGCCACGGCGGACTTGCGCCGACCGGTGCCGTAGAAAAATTCTTCACTCATGTCAGTTCTCCGCGGACCGGGTTACACGTCGAGGGTTTCGGGCTTCTGGGCCTCGTGGGGATGGGCCTCCCCGGCGTAGACCTTGAGTTTTTTGAGCATGGCCCGCCCAAGACGGTTCTTCGGCAGCATGCCGCGCACGGCCAGGCGGATGACATCTTCCGGCTTCTTGGCCAGCATGTTGCGCAGGGTGGTTTCCTTGAGGCCGCCAATCCAGCCGGAATGGCGATAGTATTTCTTCTGGTCCAGCTTGCGGCCGGTGGTCAGGATCTTGGCGGCGTTGACCACGACAATGAAATCGCCGGTGTCCAGGTGGGGCGCATATTCGGGTTTGTGCTTGCCGCGCAGGCGCACGGCCACGGCGCTCGCCAACCGGCCGAGAATCTTGTCCGAGGCATCCACCACGAACCAGTTGTGGGAAATATCTTTGGGCGTCGGGCTAAACGTTTTCATGACGGCTCCTCTGAGTTGCTCGAAAGACGGATTGTGTAGACGCCAGGCGCGCCGTTGTCAATACCCTTTTGCGCCGATCCGGGGACGAGGTTGCGGTTTCCCCGACCCCGGGCTAGGCTTCAACCTACTCGACGTCCCGGGAGCCCTCATGGTCAGTGTCCGCAAAAGCCTGCTGCAATTGTTGTTCGCCGGATCGTTCATGAAACGGTGGAACGACAAGCACCGAAGCATGGAACTCGTGGAGGTAGACAAGCAAGCCCACAAAATGGTGGTGGCCTGGATGCTCTACGAGCTCAACTCCGGCGGCCTGTCCGAACCCGAACGCCTCGCCCTGGGGCTCGAAATCGTCGAAGGCGGCCTGTTCGAGTACCTGTACCGCCTGGTCATCACCGATATCAAGCCCCCCGTCTTTTATAAGATGAAGGCCAATCCGGCCCACTACCGCCAGCTCACGGACTGGGTGCTGGACCAGCTCGAACCGCGGGTGCGCGAACTGGGCGAGGACCTGTGGGCCCGGATGCGGGCCTATCTGGTCATCCCCGAAAGCGACGCCCCGGCCCGGCGCATCCTGGACGCGGCCCATCTCTATGCCAGCGGCTGGGAATACACCCTCATCAAGCGTGACAACCCCTGGGACGACGAGCTGCTCGACATCGAATCGTCGTTTCGGGACGGGCTGGCCCGGTTCGCGGACCTGCGCGGGGTGACGGACTTGGCCGCCGGGCTTTTCGAAGGCAAAAAAAATCCCCTCGGACATTTCGGCCGCCTGCTCGGCCAGCTGCGCTTCCAGACCCGCTGGTCCCAGACGCCGCGCATCCCCGAAACCTCGGTGCTCGGCCACATGTTTTTGGTGGCCGCCTTCGCCTATTTCTTCAGCCTGGCCGTGGACGCCTGCCCGGCGCGGCGGCTCAACAACTTTTTCGCCGGCCTGATCCACGACATGCCCGAGCTGCTCACCCGGGACATCATCTCCCCAGTCAAGCAGTCCGTGGTGACGCTCGGCAGCATGATCAAGGAATACGAGCACCGGGAGCTGGAACGGCGGGTATTTTCGGTCTTGCGTGACGGCGGCTATCCCGGACTGGCCGACCGGCTGGCCTATTTCCTCGGCATCGACGTGGGGTCGGAATTCCTGGAATCCATCCGGGACAAGGACGGCCGGGCGGTGCGGGTGACGCCCGAACAACTCGCCGGGGACTGCAACCTGGACAGCCTCGATCCCAAGGACGGACAACTGCTCAAGGTCTGCGATTCCCTGGCCGCCTTCATCGAGGCCTACACCGCCCTGCGCAACGGCATCACCTCGGACCAGCTCCAGCGGGCGGTCTGGCGCATCCGCACCCAGTACGCCTCCACGGTGCTGTTCGGCCGGGTTCACGTGGGGGCCCTGCTGGCCGATTTCGACTGATCACCCGGCCCCGACGCCAACGCGAACCATGCAGCAACAGACCTACAAGATCGGCGAAGTCGCCACGGTGACAGGGCTCAAGCCCTTTGTCCTGCGCTATTGGGAAACGGAATTCCCCCAGCTCGTGCCCATCCGCACCAAGAAGGGCCAGCGGCTCTATACCGACGCCCACATCGCCCTGCTTACGCGTATCAAGACCCTGCTCTACGAGGAAAAGCTCACCATCGACGGCGCCCGACGCCGGTTGGCCGAGACCGGCCGCGACCCCTCGCTCCTGCGCCAGGTCTATGACGAGCTGACCGCCATCCGCCGCCTCCTCGACGACTGAGCCTTCGCCAGCCAAGCGCGCCGTCGCCCCGACGTCACGGGCTTGTCACCGCGCGCCGATGACCAAATCCGTCCGAAAATGAAAACCTGGGCTTTTTCGATATGGACGGGGTTGCGTTTTTACATTATTGAGAGTTCGCTCGCGGTCGAGGAGAGAGGTCGGCCGTGTGGCGAGAGGCGGGGAATTTTTCGCCACCCCATCCGAATCGGCCGCAAAAGGCCCGGAGACCGTGGCAAACAGACACCGATTCGCCTCCCCCGGCGCGGATTGCCAGGCCTAGGCTCCTTTCGGCCGACACACCGGCAGACGTCGCGGACGGCGGATTCGGAACCTGCAAAACTGTGCAACACAAATGCAAGAGGACCCTATGAGCGGAATCAAGGCTCGGCTGGACGCGATTTCGGCCATCATCAACTACAAGCCGTCGCATGCCCCCCTGAACTTCAGCGAGACCAAACCGACCGAGGTCTTCGGCTGCAATGTCTTCAACGATAAGGTCATGCGCGAGCGTCTGCCCAAGGACGTCTACAAGTCCCTCAAAAAGACCGTCGAACTGGGCCAGAAGCTCGATCCGTCCATCGCCGACACCGTGGCCAACGCCATGAAGGATTGGGCCATCGAACGCGGGGCCACCCACTTCACCCACGTGTTCTATCCCCTGACCGGCCTGACCGCCGAAAAGCACGATGCCTTCCTGGTGCCCGACGGCAAGGGCGGCGCCGTGGCCGAGTTCTCCGGCAAGATGCTGATCCAGGGCGAGCCCGATGCCTCGTCCTTCCCCTCGGGCGGCCTGCGCACCACCTTCGAAGCCCGCGGCTACACCGCCTGGGACGTGACCAGCCCGGCCTATATCCTGGAAAATCCCAACGGCACCTTCCTGTGCATCCCCACCGCCTTCGTCTCCTGGACCGGTGAGGCCCTGGACAAGAAGACCCCGCTTTTGCGCTCCACCCAGGCGCTCAACAAGCAGGCCAAGCGCATCCTCAAGCTTTTCGGCACCGACACCAAGCTGCCGGTGGTGTCCTTTGCCGGCCCCGAGCAGGAATACTTCCTCATCGACCGCAACTTCGTCTTCGCCCGTCCCGACCTGCTCATCGCCGGCCGGACCCTGTTCGGCGCCAAGTCGGCCAAGGGCCAGGAATTCGAGGATCAGTACTTCGGCGTCATTCCCCGCCGGGTCCTGTCCTTTATGATGGCCGTGGAGCGCGAGCTCTACAAGCTCGGCGTGCCGGTCAAGACCCGTCACAACGAAGTGGCCCCCAGCCAGTTCGAGATCGCCCCGATTTTCGAGTCCGGCAACCTGGCCACCGACCACAACCACATGGTCATGACCGTGCTGCGCACCGTGGCCAAGCGCTACGGCCTGATCTGCCTGCTGCACGAAAAGCCCTTCGCCGGCATCAACGGCTCGGGCAAGCACCTCAACTACTCCATCGGCAACGCCGAACTGGGCAGCCTGTTCGATCCGGGCGACACTCCGCACATGAACGCCCAGTTCCTGGTGTTCTGCGCCGCCGCCATCCGGGCCGTGCACAAGTTCGCTCCGCTCATGCGCGCGGCCGTGGCCAGCGCCTCCAACGACCATCGTCTGGGCGCCAACGAGGCCCCGCCGGCCATCATGTCCGTGTACCTCGGCGAGCAGCTGTCCGACGTCTTCGAGCAGATCAAGAAGGGCAAGGTCGAAGGCTGCAAGCAGAAGGGCATCATGAACATCGGCGTGGACACCCTGCCGCCGCTGCCCATGGATCCGGGCGACCGCAACCGCACGAGCCCGTTTGCCTTCACCGGCAACCGTTTTGAATTCCGGGCCGTGGGCTCCTCCCAGTCCATCGCCGGCGCCCAGGTGTCCCTCAACGCCATGATGGCCGAGTCCTTGGACTACATCGCCACCAAGCTCGAAGCCGCCACCGGCGGTGACATCGCCAAGCTCAACTGCGCCGTGCAGACCGTGATCCAGGAACTCATGAAGGAACACGATTCCGTGGTCTTCAACGGCGACGGCTACTCCGAGGAATGGCACGCCGAGGCGGAAAAGCGCGGCCTGCCCAACCTCAAGACCACGCCCGAGGCCTTGCCCGTCCTGAGCAGCCCCGAAGTGGTCAAGCTGTTCACCACCTACGGCGTGTTCAGCGAAGCCGAGCTCAAGTCCCGCGAGGAAATCTACCTCGAACAGTACTGCAAGACCATCATGACCGAGGCCCACTTGGTCGTGCGCATGGCCAAGACCATCATCTTCCCGGCCGCCATGCGCTACCAGAGCGAACTGGCCGCTGCCTGCGCCAACCTCAAGGCCATCGGCCACGACTACAAGATGGTCACCCTGGAAGACGTCACCGGCAAGCTGCGTGACCTCCAGGGCAAGATCGCGGACCTTGAAAAGGCCATGGAGCATTCCGCCGACAGCACCTTGGAAGAAGCCAAGTACCTGTGCGGCACGCTCCTGCCGGCCATGGGCGAAGTGCGCGCCCTGGCCGATGCCCTCGAAGCCGTGGTCGCCGACGACCTGTGGTCCCTGCCGAGCTACCAGGAAATGCTGTTTATCCGCTAGGACACAGCATCCCCTTTGCCAGATCAAGGGCCGCTTCTCCGGGAGCGGCCCTTTTTTTCTTGGGTGCTGTGGCCAATGAAAATCCCGCCGCCCTCCATGCCCGGGCTAGGCCGAGGCCTCCGGTTCGACCGCTGGGGCAATCACGCGAAAGGGGCCGCGCCAAGTTGGCACGGCCCCTTTGACAAGGCGGTCGCAATGCGCCGTATCAGCCGGTCTGGCCGAGGGACGATCAGCTACTTGCAGCGCGGATCATTGGGATTCTGCTGGCAATTCGGTCGCTGAGCATTGCCCGGCTGCTGTTGCTGCTGCTGTTGCCGAGCTTGTTCCTGCATCCGGCGCTGCTGCTCCATCTGCTGTTGCTGCTGCTGTTGCTGCCGGGCCTGTTCCTGGGCGCGGCGTTGGTCAACTTGCTGCTGAAGTTGTTGCGGGTTGGCTTGCGGGCTTTGGGGCGGTGTCTGCCCGGCCTGTTGCGGCCGCAGTATCCCCGGCGCGCCCATTTGACTCGGAGTTTGGGTCGGCGTCGCCCCGGTCGGGCGTGTTGCTGGGCTGGTCAGGCCGGACGTGCCCGGATGTCCCGGCATCGTCGGCGTGCCAGGCGTTGTGGTGGGCGTACCCGGCTTTTGCATGCCAGCCGCACCTTGCGGCATGGCGGTGCTGGCCGGCGCGCCACCCTGCGTCGGACGAGGACTGGTCAGGCCGGACGGCTGGGTCGCGGTTCCCGGCGTCCCGGGATGGCCCGGCATCGTGGCGGCCGGTTGCCCAGGAGCCGTGGGTGCCGTCTTGCCCGGCGCGGCGGGCGTACCAGGCGTCACGGCGGGCGCACCCGGCTTTTGCGCGCCAGGCGTGCCTTGGGGCTGGGCACCGGCTGTGGGCGCGCCACCCGGCGTCGGACGCGGACTGGTCAGGGCAGCGGGCTTGGCCCCGGCAGCGACCGGAACCACCTGGGTCGGCTCCTGGGGAATGGGCTTGGGCGGGAGTTGCTTCCCACCCGCCGTGGTCGGCAAACCTGGGGCACCGCCACCGGGCTTTTGCCCCACCGCCGGTGCGACCGGCGGCTTGGGCGCCACGGGCTTGGGCGCCGGAGCTGCGTTCGACGTGAAGGAATAGCGGTTGATGTTCGTCGTGGAGACGTTGACCACGGTATTGTTGATGACAGGCGCTGGCCTGAAGTGATGCTCCAGCCTGTCCCTATCCACTCGCCGGTCGCGGTAGCGGGCGTAGCTGTCCACACCATAAAAATCCCGCTGGGGCACAACAATAGCGCGGTTGGCGTTGCTGAGGGCGGCAATGGTGATGGCCGTCGCCACCACAGCCGCGCCCGTGGCCACAACCACGGCCTCAGGGCCCCACTGCCGGTGGGCGTAGTACGGTTCCTCCGGCGCCAGGGGCACCCAGCCCACTTCCTCGCCGGACCCGACCCAGGCCACGCGGCCCGGATACCAGCTCGGTTCCGGTCCCGTGGGGCGGGGGGGCTGCCAATACCAGGTGTCATTGACGTTAACCCAGTTCCCGTAATGGTGGGTCACGTAGCCGAAAGACTCGGCCGGCACCCAGGTGGTGTCGCCGTTCCATTCCACCCAACGTCCGGTGCTAAACGGCGCCCAGCCATTGGGCACGTCGGTGGGCCGCCACAGCATGACTTCCCGGCCCTTGTACAGGACGCGTTCCCAACGGCCGTTTTTGTCCAGCTCGTAGGCATCGCGCCGCAAGGGCTTGGGCAGATACTGGACCGAAGCGCTGGCCGCGGCCGCCCGCTGGGCCCAGAGCCGATCAAGTCCCTGGTTCCAGGCCGCCCAGGCCGGGTCCACGGTACCGCTGCCCGGCCCGACTTCGACGGCGTTGGCAATCAGCGACGTCGCACCGGGCACGATCCGATACGGCGTGCGGTCCTTGGCGTGGATGAAGTTCACGGAACCGGCCAGGGCCAGCACTTCCATGGACTGGTCGCCCACATAAACGTCGAACGTGGCGCCGGGGCTCGCCTCGATCACGCCGTAGGGCGTGGTGACGTTGACCGGCGCGGTACTGTTCTGGTTCGAAAAACGAGCCACGCCGGCCGTCTCGACGAATTCGGCCAGAGCCGGTTTGGCCGTGGCGAGCTGCACCTGGGAACTCGGACCCAAGCGCAGGACCACATTGTTCGGCATGACGATCTCGGCCCGGGAATCCGGATTGGTGTACAGGGAATCCGAAAGCCCGAACGGGGCATCCTTGACCGTGGGAACCCAGTTGTTTTGCGCCTGGACAAACAGGTACAGCTGGCCCTCCACGTCCGTGATGCGCCCGACCACGGTCTGGGCCTGGGCGTTGCCGGCAAGCAGGCCGACGACGAAGAGCCCGGCCAGAAAAGCAAGGCGATCACGACTCCGCAGCAGGGTGCGCAAAATCATATGCCCTCCGTTGCAAACGTTTGGCTATCCTATGAGAATGGGCCGGGGCCGCTGACAATTTTCTGCGGTATGACGGTGCCCAGGGAGAAACCGTCGCCGAAGAGTGCGCTCCACCCGGAAAGGGCACTGCAACACCATGGGTTCTCCCGGATTGATCGTGGTTTTTCCCGCTCAGGTTCCGTTGTTCCACAGGGCCTTTTGGACCGCGCCGCAGAAAGGGCCGGTGATTTCGCGTATACGACCCTTTTTTCCCCGCCGCAAGGAGGCGCAAGCCCCTGTCGGGGAGGGTCGCAACTTTATAACGCATGGTCGCGCCACACGGCTGGCTGGGGGCGTTTACCCGCGCGGCCGGACGACCAAGGGTTTGAGCCCGGCGGCCTGGTCGTCGGATTTTTCAAGCAGGGCCGCCACCTCGGCGCAGGGTGTTGCGGTCCCGCCACAACAACAGGCGACGCCGCCCGGATCAAAATCCGGATTGGCGATGTTGCCCCGCTCGTCGAGGGTGAGCAGCGCCAATCCGGCCCGGTCCTCCTCGGACAAGGCGACCTCCCGGATTTCGCCGGCCCGCAAGAGCGTCCCATCGGAGGTGACCACGGCCCGAAACGGCCCCCGGTAGAGCACCTTGCAGACGGCCGGGGCCGCAGGCGGCCGACGCGCCTCCATGGTCACCGAATAAAAGGCGTGCCCATGCACCACCCGGTAGGGGAACCGACGCAACAGCCGGATGGCCGTAAAGCCCGACTCCTCCAGGATGGCGCACAGATCGCCCAGGGTCAGGGTGCCGCCAATACACTCCCCGCGCAGGCTCGGATCGTTGCCGATGACGGCCGAGACCGGCGTTTCGGTGGCCACGTCGGAAAAAACCAGGCGCCCGCCGGGCCTCAGGATGCGGAAAATCTCGGCGTAGAGCCGGCGCTTGCGAGTGGACAGGTTGAGCACGCAATTGGAGGTGACGCAGTCGGCCACGTTTGTCGACAGGGGCATGGCCTCCAGGTAGCCCTGAAAAAAGGTGGTGTTGGCATAGCCGAGGACGTTGGCCGTGGCCTTGGCCGCGGCTGTGGCCCGGGCCAGCATGGCCGGCAGCATATCGAGACCGATGACCCGGCCGGTCGGTCCCACCTGCCGGGCGGCGATCAGGCACTCGACCCCGGCCCCGCAGCCCAGATCCACCATGGTCTCACCCGGAATCAGCCCGGCATCGGCAATGGGGCTGCCGCAGCCATAGCCCCGCACCCGGAACGTCTCGGGAATGTGTTCGACCAGATCGGTCGGATACTGCACCGGATTGACGATGTCGCCCTTTTCCACCTTGGCCGCAGCCGTGTAAAAAGCCTTGATCTGGGCCAGGCTGCCGTGGCTGGCCAGGGACAACAAGCAATTGGTGTGGGCCAGGGCCAGATCACCGTGGGCATGGCAGCTCTCGTGGGTCTCGCCCATCTTGAGCAACAAGCCGGGCCGGTCCGGTCGGGCTTCGGGCACGACCGTGGCTTCACGGACAATGCTCCAAGCGGCCAGACGTTCGAGCAGGGGCAGGTAGGGATCGGCGGCCTCGAAGCTGCCTCCGTGGCGATAGCCGTGATCCGGGTCCCCGCCGCCAAGAAGCAGGCGCCAGGGCGAAGCACCGCCGGCCCGGCTCGTGCGGCGCAACCGGTCGAGCACCGGGGACTCGCGCCAGGCCGCTTCCAGACCGGCGGCCAGGGAGGTGGCCAATTCCGGCACGCCGACCAGGGCCGGGCTGGGATAGAGCCGGTCGTCGGGCCCCACGGCCACGGACTGGCAGCCGGAGGTGGTGCCGTCGTGGCGGGTGCCGACCGGCGCGAAAACCTGGGTGCGCAGAGCGGTCAGGTTGT
>JAWRKJ010000287.1:0-7470 GCA_040307025.1 Desulfovibrionaceae bacterium
GGCTGCATGGGTCTTTTGGGCTGCGAGGACGTCTGCCCCAAGGAGATTCCCCTCCAGGAGCAGCTCGGCAAACTGCGCCGCAAAATGGCCCTGGCCGCCGTCAAAAACCTCCTGCCCAAGTTCCTTAAAAAGGACTTCTAGCATGAAACAGATTCCGGCAAACGACATCGTGGAAGCCGTGGCCGCCATGTGCGTCACGGCCAACCATGAGCTGCCAGACGACGTCCAGGCCGCCTTCGAGGCCGCCTACGCCGCCGAGGAAGCTCCGGCGGCCAAGGAAATCTTCCGCCAGCTGCTCGAAAACTCGGCCCTGTCCCGGGAGACCAACCTCCCCCTGTGCCAGGATTGCGGTTTGGCCGTGTTTTTCGTCGAGGTCGGCGAGGACGTCCGGGTCACGGGCTCCAGCCTGCGCCAGGCCATCAACGACGGCATGATCAAGGGTTACAAGGACGGCTACCTGCGCAAGTCCTCCTGCGATCCCTTCACCCGCAAAAACACCGGCGACAACGGTCCGGCCGTGATCCACTTCGATCTCGTGCCCGGGGACAAGCTCAAAATCTGGATGATGGCCAAGGGCGGCGGGTCCGAGAACATGTCCCGCGTGACCATGCTCGCCCCGGCCCAGGGCTGGAAAGGCATCAAGGAATTCGTGGTGAATCGCGTGGCCGAGGCCGGTCCCAACCCCTGCCCGCCCACCATCATCGGGGTCGGCATCGGCGGCAACTTCGAACTCGCGGCCGTCAATTCCAAAAAGGTCTTGCTGCGCAAGCTCGACGACCGCCATCCCGATCCCGAAATCGCCAAGCTCGAAGACGAACTGCTCGCCGCCATCAACGACCTGGGCATCGGGCCCATGGGCCTTGGTGGCAAGACCACGAGCCTGGCCGTCAAGATCGCCGTGGCCCCCTGCCATCTGGCCAGCCTGCCGCTGGCCGTCAATGTCCAGTGCCACAGCGCCCGCCACAAGGAGGTCGTGTTCTAATGGCCGAACACCATCTGACCACGCCGCTTTCCGACGCCGACGTGGAAAAACTGCGCTCCGGCGATGTGGTCTACATCACCGGCCACATCTATACGGCCCGCGACGCCGCCCACAAACGGCTCGTGGACGCCCTGGACAAAGGGGACAACCTTCCCTTTGATCTGGAAGGCGCCCTGGTCTATTATGTCGGTCCCTCGCCGGCACCTCCGGGACGGCCTATCGGTGCCGCCGGCCCGACCACGAGCTACCGCATGGACACCTATGCCCCGCGTCTGCACGCCCTGGGGCTCAAGGGCTCCATCGGAAAGGGGAAACGCAACGACGCCGTCAAGGCGGCATTGAAGGAACACAAGGCCGTGTACCTGGGCGCCACCGGCGGAGCCGGGGCGCTCCTCTCCCAGCGCATCACCGACGCCAGGGTCATCGCCTACGAGGACCTTGGGCCCGAGGCCATACGGGAGCTGACCGTCAAGAACTTTCCGGTCCTGGTGATAAACGATTGCCACGGCGGGGAGCTCTACGTGAAGCCCAACCTCGGGTAAACGATACGCCGCTTCACGCGGCGCAACGGAGCACGGATGTCCAGCCGAATCGTACGCAAACGCACCCTCATTCCCGGGGCCACCACGGAACTGGTCATAGAGGCGCCGCAGATCGCGGCCAAGGCCAAGCCCGGGAACTTCGTGATCCTGCGGGTCTGGGAAGACGGCGAGCGCATACCGCTCACCATCGCCGACACCGATACCGTGGCCGGTACCATCACCCTGGTCTTCCTCATCATGGGCAAGACCACGGCCCACCTCAACACCCTGGAGGCCGGTGACGCCATCCTGGATCTGTGCGGCCCCCTCGGACGGGCCACCGAGATCCACAAGCTCGACGGACCGGTCATCTGCGTGGGAGGCGGCACCGGCATCGCGGCCATGCACCACATCGCCAAGGGCCATCACCAGGCCGGCAACCACGTGGTCTCCATCATCGGCGCCCGGTGCGAGGATCTGCTGCTGTTTCGCGACGAACTGTGCTCCTTTTGCCCCGAAGTCCTCATCAGCACCAACGACGGCAGCTGCGGCCGCCAGGGCCTGGTGACGGACCTGCTCGTGGAGCGGCTTGAGCAGGACAAGACCGTGGCCGAGGTCGTGGCCATCGGCCCGGTGCCCATGATGCGGGCCGTGACCGAGGCCACGAGGCCCTTCGGGGTCAAGACCACGGTCAGCCTCAACTCGATCATGGTCGATGGTATCGGCATGTGCGGCGCCTGCCGGGTGAGCGTGGGCGGGGTGACGAAGTTCGCCTGCGTGGACGGCCCGGAATTCGACGGTCAGCTCGTGGATTTCGACCAGCTGGCCGCGCGGCTTACGGCGTACAAGGATCAGGAACGCCTTTCCTACGAGGAGTTTAAGAAAAGCCATGTCTGCCAGTGCTCCCGCTAAAAAGGCCAAGGTTCCGCGCACGCCCATGCCCGAACAGCCCGCGCGCGAGCGCGTCGGCAACTTCAGCGAGGTGGCCCTAGGGTATACCCCGGAAATGGCCGCCGCCGAGGCCGCGCGCTGTCTGCAATGCAAGAAACCCGGCTGCCGCAAGGGCTGTCCGGTGGAAATCGATATCCCGGGATTCATCGCCCGGGTCGTGGAAAAGGATCTGGACGGCGCCTACCAGGTGCTGCGCAACACCAACTCCCTGCCGGCGGTGTGCGGCCGGGTCTGCCCCCAGGAAAACCAGTGCGAAGGCGCCTGCATCCTGGGCAAGAAGGGCCAGCCCGTGGCCATCGGCCGGATCGAACGCTTCGTGGCCGACACCTATCTGGCCAAAACCGCCTGCGAGACCGTGACCGGCGACACGGCCTGCCCCCTGCTGCGCGACGACCTCAAGGTCGCCTGCATCGGTTCGGGTCCGTCGAGCCTCACCTGCGCCGGATATCTGGCCGGGCGCGGCATTCCGGTCACCGTGTTCGAGGCCCTGCACGAACTCGGCGGCGTGCTCGTCTACGGCATCCCGGAATTCCGGCTGCCCAAGGAAGTGGTGCGCCGGGAAATCGAGGCCATGAAGGCGCTTGGCGTGGAATTTTGCACCAACTGGGTCGGCGGCAAGACCATCACCGTGCCCGAGCTGCTCGAAGCCGGCTACAAGGCCGTTTTTATCGGCGTCGGGGCCGGGCTGCCGATCTTCCTCGGCATTCCGGGCGAGAACCTGCTCGGCGTGTTCTCGGCCAACGAGTACCTGACCCGGGTGAACCTGGGCCGGGCCTACCAGTTCCCGGCCACGGACACGCCCTACTTCCCGGCCAAGCGGGTGGTGGTCTTCGGCGGCGGCAACGTGGCCATGGACTCGGCCCGCACGGCCATGCGCCTGGGCGCCGATAAGGTGACCCTGGCCTACCGCCGCACGGAAAACGAGATGCCCTGCCGCCGGGAGGAGTTCCACCACGCCAAGGAGGAAGGCCTCGAAGTCCTGTGCCTGAACGCCCCCCTGGAATTCATCGGCGACGACAAGGGGCGGCTCACCCGCATCGAACTCCAGAAAATGCGCCTGGGCGAGCCCGACGCCTCGGGCCGGTGTTCCCCGGTGGCCTGTCAGGGCGAGACCTGTTCCATCGAGGCCGATCTCGCCATCGTGGCCGTGGGCACCGGCGCCAACCCGCTCATCACCCAGACCACCCCTGGTCTTGAAACCTATCGCCGGGGCTACATCGTAGCCGATCCCGAAACCGGCGAGACCTCGATTCCCAACGTCTACGCGGGCGGGGACATCGTCACCGGCGCGGCCACGGTCATCTCGGCCATGGGCGCCGGCCGCCGGGCGGCCAAGGCCATTGCCGCGCGCCTGCTCGGTCCCGATCCCGCCAAGGATAGGCCAGACAAACCGAACAAAACGGCGGACACCTCCGCCGCATAAGGCACCAATCACCTGCGAGGAGACACCCATGGCCCTTTTCACGAAAGAAGAAGCGCTCACGTACCATTCCACCTGGCGCACCGGCAAACTTGAGGTCGTGCCCATCAAGCCCTGCCGCAACCAGAAGGATCTCTCCCTGGCCTATTCTCCGGGCGTGGCCCAGGCCTGCCTGGCCATCAAGGACGATCCGGAGATGGTGTGGAAGTACACCAACCGGCGCAATCTCGTGGCCGTGGTCTCCAACGGCACGGCCGTGCTCGGGCTTGGCAATATCGGTCCCCTGGCCGGCAAGCCCGTCATGGAAGGCAAGGGGGTGCTGTTCAAGATCTTCGCCGACATCGACGTCTACGACATCAACCTCGGCACCAAGGACCCCGAAAAGGTCATCGAGACGGTCAAACTGCTCGAACCCACCTTCGGCGCCATCAATCTGGAAGACATCAAGGCGCCCGAGTGCTTCGAGATCGAGCAACGCCTGATCGAGAGCATGGACATCCCGGTCTTCCACGACGACCAGCACGGCACGGCCATCATCTCCGGGGCCGGCATCCTCAATGCCGTGGAGATCGCCGGCAAGAAGATCGAGGACCTGAAAATCGTGGTTTCCGGGGCCGGCGCCGCGGCCATCGCCTGCTCCAAATTCTACATCGCCCTGGGCGTGGACCCGGCCAACATCTCCATGTTCGACTCCAAGGGCCACATCCACGCCGGCCGCACGGACCTGCATCCGACCAAGGCCCAGTTCGCCCAGAAAAAGGCCTTCGGGAGCCTCGGCGAGGCCTTCAAAGGCGCCGACGTGTTCCTGGGCCTGTCCGCCAAGGGTCTGGTCTCCAAGGACATGGTCAAATCCATGGCCAAAAGCCCGATCATCTTCGCCATGGCCAATCCCGATCCCGAGATCACTTATGACGACGCCAAGGAGGCCCGACCCGACGCCATCATGGGCACCGGCCGTTCGGACTTCCCCAACCAGATCAACAACGTCTCGGGCTTCCCGTTCATCTTCCGCGGGGCCCTGGATGTGGGCTCCAAAAAGATCAACGAAGCCATGAAGATGGCTGCGGCCCGCTCCCTCGCCGCCCTGGCCAAGGAACCGGTGCCGGCCGAAGTCCTCGACATGTACGGCGTCAAGGAACTCACCTTCGGCATCGACTACATCATCCCCAAGGCCCTCGACTTCCGCATGCTCGAATGGGAAGCTCCGGCCGTGGCCCAGGCAGCCATGGACACGGGTGTGGCCACCATGGCGGTGAATATCGAGCAATACAAAAAAGACCTGCGCGCCCGCATCGACGCCTCGCACAAGCGCATCGATGCCTACGTTGCCACCTACAACTACGACTTCTAGACGACCGAACAGGGTCTTCCAACAACGGACCGGGGCTTTCCCCGGTCCGTTTTCTTTTTGCACAAATGGCGAAACAGGGTCGTCACCTTCCCCCGCAGACTGCCGCATCAGTATTTTAGGCTTGCAAAGGCTCTGGAATCAGGCCATAGAATGAGGCAACCGATTTGAAACCTGAACCGCGGGAGGTGACCCCATGCCACGCCGTTTGCTGATCGCCTTGGTTGCGGGGGCGTTTCTTTTGTGCGCCACGACCGCCATGGCCAAAAAACAAAACAAGGGCGCCGTCGATGCCATCAGTGCCGAGTATGCCAAGGCCGTCCAACTCGTCAACGAACGCCATTGGAACGACGCCATCACCGCGTTGACCAATGTCATCGACAACCCGGCCACCCCGAAGGACATGCTGCCTTTCGCCTACACCAACCGTGGCACCGCCTACGCCAACAAGAAGATGAAGGACGAGGCCATGGCTGACCTGACCAAGGCCATCGAACTCAAGCCGGATTACACGGCCGCCTATTATGATCGGGCCCGGATCTACGCCATGCAAAACAAGCATGCCGAAGCCGTGGCCGACCTGACCAAGGCCATTGATCTGACCAAGGCCGGCCAGGTCCAGGCCCTGTATTACAAGAACCGGGGCCTCAGCTACGGGGCCATGAGCAAGTTCGACGAAGCCAAGGCCGACTTCAAGAAGGCCAAGGAAATCGATCCGCGCATCAAGATTCCCATGCACTACAAGCCCATGCTCCAGGAGTAGCGTCCGCACCTCCGGCGCCGTCGTGGTGGGTGGAGTACCCGACCGGGACACACCCACCCCGGCGGGGGCGTTTTCCCGGCTTGTTGAAGGCACGCGGTCAGGGCCGGGGCAAGGGCGGGCGGCCGGTCTCGATTTCGATGAGCCCCAGCCGGGCGGCGTAATGGACGAGTTCGGCCAGGTTTTTGAGGTTGAGCTTGCCGCAGATGTTGGCCCGGTGGTTTTCCACGGTCTTGCGGGAAATAAACAGTTCGGCCGCGATGTCGGCCACGGGGCGACCCTCGGCCAAAAGCCGCAGCACTTGCTGTTCCCGGCGGGTCAGGGAGCCGTAGGCCGGGTCCTGGCCCCGGGAACGCCGCAAGGCATAGGCGTCCAGACGCAACAGCACCTCGGGCGCCACGGCACTGTCCAGGTATCGCTCTCCCCGCCACACGGCCTCAAGGCCTTGCAACAGTTGCTCCGCTCCGGAATCCTTGACGATATAGCCCAAGGCCCCGGAGCGGAAACTCTCGGCGATGCCGTCGAGGCGGGCGTGCATGCTGACCACGAGCACCTTGGGCCGCAGTCCCCGCGTCTCCAGCCGGCGCAACACCTCCAGGCCGTTGCCGTCGGGCAGGGACAAATCGAGCACCATGACATCAGGGGTCAGCTCTTCGGCCAGTCGCACGGCCTCGTCCACGGTGCCGGCCTCGCCGACAACCGCGAAATGGGGCCGCCCGCCGAGAATGGCCCGCAACCCCTCGCGAAAAAGAGAATGGTCGTCCACCAGCAGGACGCGGCACGCTTCGCTCACCGGCTGCCCTCCCCCCACGGAACCTCGACCACGATGGTTGTGCCCTGGCCCGGCCGGGACAGGATGCGCAACCGCCCGCCGAGCAGCCGTGCCCGCTCTCCCAGGCTCCACAAGCCCATGCGCTTGGCCGCCAGAGCTTCGGGCAACCGGGTGGCCGGATCGAAGCCTTGGCCGTCGTCGCTGATGCGCAGGATGCAGTGCGGATAGGAAGCCAAAAGCCGCACCACGATCTTGCCGGCCCGGGCATGGCGGCAGGCATTGGCCAGGGCCTCCTGGAGCATGCGGTAGAGGTTGAGACTCGTCTCGAAATCCTGGCTCGCGCCGTCCATGCCGTCGGCGTAACACTCCACGACGACCTGATGCCGTGCGGCATAGTCCTCGCACAGACGCACGGCGGTCTCGGCCAGGCCGAGATGGGCCAGGTCCGGCGGCAGCAGGTCGTGGGCGGCCTCGCGCAACGCGCCCACGGCCCGGCCAAGCCCGGCCCCGAGCTCCCGGGCCCGGAAGGCGGCCTCGGGCAAGGCGGCCTCGCCGCGGGTTTCCAGTTGCTCGGCCAGGGCGCCAAGGCCCAGGCGCAACCCGGACAGATCCTGGGCCACGTTGTCGTGGAGTTCCCGGGCCAGCCGCTGGCGCTCGGCCTCCTGGGCCCGGATGAGCTCCCGGGACAGCTGGCGCAACCGCTCCCCGGGCCCCCC
>JAWRKJ010000288.1:0-20867 GCA_040307025.1 Desulfovibrionaceae bacterium
GGCGGCCGGGGCCGCGTCCCACAGCTCCGGGTAATCCATGGACGCCAGCGCCGTACCACCGGGTTCAAGGAACCGGAACAGGGCCGTCTTGGCCTCGGCCACGCCGGCAATGCTGCCCAGGCCTTCCAGGTGGGCCGGGCCCACGTTGTGGATCACGGCCACGTCGGGCCGGGCGATGTCGGCGAGGGCTTCCATCTCACCGGGCCTGGATATGCCGAGTTCCATGACCCAGAAGGCGTCGGCGTCGGAGGCTTCGAGCATGGACAGGGGCAAGCCGATGTGGTTGTTGAAATTTTTGTAGTTTTTCGCCGTCCCCCCCACCTTGGCCAGGATGGCGGCGGTGAGTTCCTTGACCGTGGTCTTGCCGGCCGAACCGGACACGGCCACAAGCTTGGGCCGCACCTGATCGCGCCAGGCCCGGGCCAGCTTGCCAAGCGCGGCCACGGTGTCGCGCACGAGCAAAACCGGCGTGCCCTGGGGCAACCCGGTCAGGGGCCGGGAGGACAAAATGGCGGCCGCGCCCTTGGTCACGGCCTCGCCCGCGAACTGGTGGCCGTCCACGCGCTCGCCAGGCAGGCACACGAACAGACAACCCGGCACCACGGTCCGGCTGTCGATGCGAACGGCCTCGATGACCGGGTCGCCCCGGTCGCCCATGTCGCCGACGGCCCCGGTGGCCGCGAGGATAGCCGACAAGCTCATGCGCATCCGGTAAGCTCCCTGACCACGGCGGCATCGGAAAACGGATGTTTCTCGTCGCCGATCTGCTGATAGGGTTCATGTCCCTTGCCGGCGATGACCAGCACGTCCTCGGGACGCATCTCGGTCAGGGCCAATTCGATGGCCCGTCGGCGGTCGGCCTCAATAACGACGCGGCGCGCGGCCCGCAAGCCCGGTTTGACGTCCTCGATAATGGCCAGGGGGTCTTCGTGGCGCGGATTGTCCGAGGTGAGCACGGCCACGTCGGCATGCCGGGCCACGGCCGCGCCCATGCGGGGCCGCTTGGTACGGTCGCGGTCGCCGCCGCAGCCGAACACCACGAGCAGCCGACCGGCCGTGAACTTCCGGGCCGCACCGAGCACGTTGTCCAGGGCATCCGGGGTGTGGGCGTAGTCCACGAGCACGGTCAGACCGGCCGGATTTTGCACCCGCTCCAAACGGCCGGGCGCGCCGTGAAAATCGGCCAGGGAGGCAAGGACGGTCGGCGGCAGGCCCAGGGCCAGGGCCGCGCCAAAGGCGGCCAGGATGTTTTCGACGTTGTGGCGGCCGGGCATGGGCGAGACAATGGGAAAGGTTTCCTCGCCAAGCCGGGCTTCCAGGCGCACGCCGTCGCGACCGGCGGCCAGGATGTTCCCGGTCAGGAGCCGGGAAAAACCCATGGGCGGCACGGTCAGGCCGTAGCCCAGGGCCTTTGGAAATTCGTGCAGCAGGCGCAGGCCGTGGGGATCGTCGAAGCCGAGGACCATGCCGGCCTGGGACTTGGCATAACGCCGGAACAATCCGGCCTTGGCCTCGAAATAGGCCGCCATGTCCTTGTGGTAGTCCAGGTGGTCCTGGGTCAGGTTGGTGAACACGGCCACGTCGTAGGTCAGTCCGGCCAGCCGGTCCTGATCGATGGCGTGGGACGAGGCTTCCATGACGGCCAGGTCGCAACCGGCGGCAGCCATGGCGGCCAGGCTCTCGTGGATGGTCAGGCAATCCGGGGTGGTGAGGTTGGCTTCCTTGACATAGCCGGGCCAGCGGCAACCGATGGTGCCGAGCACGCCTACCTTTTTCCCGGCGGCCTGGGCCAGCCGTTCGATCAGATAGGAGACCGTGGTCTTGCCGTTGGTGCCGGTCACGGCCACAAGGCGCATGGGCAGGCGGTCCGTGCCGTAGCGGGCCACGGCCAGGGCGCCCAGGGCCAGGCGCGGATTTTCGACCGCCACCAGCTCGGCCGTGGTTCCGGCCGGCAAGGACGTCCGCGGCTCCGCCACCACAACGGCCGCGCCCCGGGCCAGGGCGTCGGGGATATAGGCGGCCCCGTCCACGGTCGGTCCGGCGATGGCCACGAAAATGCCGCCCGGGACAACTTTCCCGGAATGACTGGCCACAGGCAGGCCTTGGGCCCGGACCTGTTCGAGGAGTGCCGCCAACCGGCTGGAATCGTTTGGCACCATCATATTTGCCTCACATCAGGAGGGCCTGGACAACCACAGGATGAATTCGGAGTTCTTTTCTCCCGGCCAGGGCGCGCCCGGGGCCGGACTCTGCTTGCTCACCACGAGCCCCTGGCCTTCGAGCTTGGGGACAATGCCCTTGCTGACCAGAATCTCCACGGCCTTGCGCAGGGGCATGCCGGAAAAATTCGGCACCACATGAACCCCGGTGGGGGCGACACCGGAAGCCGGGGCCTTGGCGATGTCGAGAATCTGTTTGTCCGCCTGGCTCGGCACGACCGGGGCGGCCACGGGTTCGCAAGCGGCCGGCGGCGTGGTCTGGTTGGCGGCCTGGACGGATTCCGGCATGCGGCCCAGGTAGGACAGCATGCGCAGGGTCATGGACCGCACGGCCGGCGCGGAAACCACGCCGCCGTAATGGCAGGGTTCGGGTTCGTCAACCATGACCAGAATCACGTATTCCGGGGCGATGGCCGGCACGAAGGACACGAAAGAGGCCAAGTAGTGGTTGCCGTAGCCGCCCGAGGCCGACGCCTTCTGGGCCGTGCCGGTCTTGCCGCCGGTATCGAGGCCCTTGATCAGGGCCGTGCGGCCGGTGCCGTGGTCCTCCTGGATAACCTCGCGCATCATGCGTTGGACCGTGCGGGCCACATCGGCGTCGAAGACCCGGTAAGGTTTTTTGTCCGGCTCGCCGTCGGAGGTCGGATCGAGCACGAGCTTGAGGGGCTTGTAGACCCCGTCGTTGGCCAAGGTGAGAAAGGCCTGGGCGAGCTGCACCGGGGTGACGGCAACACCCTGGCCAAAGGAGGTGGTGGCCAGATCGAGGACGGACCAAGCCTTGACCGGGCGCATGAGGCCCTTGCCCTCACCGGAGATGGGCAGGCCGGTCGGGTGTCCGAAGCCGAGTTTTTCGAGATAGGCGTGGAGCCTTGGAGCACCGAGTTGCAAGCCGATCTTGGCCGCGCCGATGTTGCTCGAAAAGCGCACGATCTTGTTGACCGGCAGCGGACCGTAGGAGTGGGTGTCCTTGATGATCTTGCCGGCCAGGGCGAACCGGCCGTTTTCGCAATTGTAGACCGTGTCGGGCCGGGTGGTGTGTTCCTGGAGGGCGGCGGCCACGAGCAACGGCTTCATGGTCGAGCCGGGCTCGAACACGTCCAGGGCGGCCCGGTTGCGGGCCAGCCGGGGGCTTATGCCGCGCCCGGCATTGGGGTCGAAAAACGGATAGTTGGCCATGGCCAGGATCTCGCCCGTGGGCACATGGACCACCAGGGCCACCCCGGCCTTGGCGTTGTTGCCGGTCACGGCCTTTTCGAGCTCTTCCTCGGCGAAAAACTGGATCTGGGCGTCGATGGTCAGGCGCACGTCCTGGCCGTTGATTTCGGCCAGTTCCTGGCCCTGGGCGTCGTAGAAGAACCGCCGGCCCGAGGCGTCGCGCTGGACCACGAACCGGGTCTGGCTGCCGCTTAAGCGCCCGTCAAAGGCCTTTTCCAAGCCTTCCAGGCCCACGTCGCCCACGCCCACGAACCCCATGAGCTGGCTGGCCAAGTGGCCATTGGGATAAAACCGGCCGAATTCCTTGCTGCAATGGACCCCGGCCAGGTTGGCCTCGCGGATGCGGGCGGCGGTGCGATCCCCGACCCGCCAGGACAGGTAGACCATGGACGAGGAACTGGCGAGTTTCTTCTGGATGCGCTGCTCCTTGATGTGCAGAAGCCTCGCGAGCAGGGCCACCACGGCGTCGGGATCGGTCACTTCCTTGGGCCGGACGTAGACGGCCTCGAATTCCACGCTTTTGGCCAGAAGCCGGCCGCTGCGGTCGTAGATTTCGCCCCGGGCGCCCTTCTCCACCTCGGCGGTCAGGTGCTGGCGGGTGGCCTGCTGGGCCAGTTCCGGCCCGGCCACGATCTGGAGAAAACCCGCCCGGGCCCAAAGTGCCAGCCAGGCGCAACAAAAAAACACGCCGACGCACGTGAGTTTGACACGGCTCCAGTCCCGGACCGTTTTTTGCTGCCGTTCCCTGACAACCCTGCGCATGACCGATTCGTCGTTTCCTTACGGTTTCCGCTTCCGCTTGCTGGGTGCGGGAGCGGATGCGGCGGATTTCACCGCCTGGGTCTTGGTCTCGTCACCGCTGGCCACGAGGTGGGAGGTCTCCACCTGACCGGCGGCATTGACCCGGCGAATCTGGCCGGGCTTGGCCGGACCGAGATTGTACTGCCGGGCGAGTTCCCGCAGCCGGGACGGGGTGATCAGCGTGTTGCGCTCCACTTCGAGCTTGGCCACGAGCGTCTCCCCATCATCGATCTGACGCTGCATCTTGTTGAGTTCGTAGGCCATGTCCACACGCTCGATATTGAGCCACACCAGTCCCAGGCCGAAAACCAGCAACAGCACGATGCTGAACGCCACCGAAACGGCCCATTCCCGGGAAAGTGCGCTCATACTCCCCGCTCCCCGGGCTCCGCCGGCTCCCCGAGCCGTTCGGCCGCCCGTAACTTGGCGCTACGCGCCCGGGAATTGGCCGCGATCTCGGCCTCCCCGGGCACCAGGGGCTTTTTGGTCAGGATGCGCAGACGCGGCTTGTGGCCGCACACGCACACCACCTGCTCCCTGGGACAAATGCAGCCCGTGGCCTCGAACCGGAAAGCCCGTTTGACCAACCGGTCCTCGAGAGAATGGAAGGAAATGACCGCCACCCGCCCGCCGGGTGCCAGATAGTCGGGTATGACCCGCAAGAACTCCTCCAACTCCCGCAACTCCTCATTGACCGCCATGCGCAGGGCCTGGAACGTCCGGGTGGCCGGATGTTGCCTGGCCGTGGCCCGCCACTTGGCCGGATAGGCCGCGGCCACCACCTGGGCCAGCCGGCCCGTGGTCGTGATCGCGGCCTCCTCCCTGGCGGCCACGATGGCCCTGGCGATGCGTCCGGCCTGGGGGTCCTCGCCGAACTCCCGGATGATCTCGCGCAGCCGGGCGAAGGACGCCCGGTTGACCAGGCCTTCGGCGCTCTCCCCGCCGTCCTCGATGCCCATGCGCATGTCCAGCGGTCCGTCGGCGATGAAGCCGAACCCCCGCCGGGGATCATCCAGTTGCAGCGATGACATGCCCGCATCCAAAATGACCGCGTCCACGGTTTCCCAGCCCGCCTCCCCGAGGGCTTCCGGAAACCGGCTGAACCGTGTCCGGACCAGACGCACCCGATCGCCGAACCGTTCCAACCGCCGGGCAGCTTCGGCAAGGGCCTCCCTGTCCCTGTCCAAACCCAGCGCCCAGGCGTCACCCTTGGCCGCGTCGAGCAATCCCCCGATGTGCCCGCCGAGGCCCACGGTGGCATCCAAAATCCGCATCCCAGGCTTGGGAGCGAGGATGGCCACCACCTCCTCCAACAATACAGAAACATGGCAAGGGCCCGTCTCCACCCCGGCCCCCTACAGACGCAACGTGAAGCCGCTTGCGGCCAGCGCGGCCAGATCCGCGTCGAAACTCTGCTCCACCTGCCGCCGCCGTTCCTCGAACCGGTCCTGATTCCAGATCTCGAACTTCCTGCCCACCCCGGCCAAAACCAGTTCCTTATCCAGGGCGGCGTAGTTGCGCAGATGGGGCGGAATCAGGATGCGCCCCTGTTTGTCCACGGTCACTTCCATGGCGCCGGCGATAAAAAAGCGCTCGATGTTGCGTACCCGGGGGTCCAAGGTGTTCCCGGCCTGAAAACTCAGCTCCAGTTCCTCCCAGATCGGCATGGGATAGCCGCTGACCGCCCCGTCGAAATTGTTGGTGAGCATGAGCCGGCCGTCCGAGCAATGCCGCAAGACCTCCTCCCGGAATTCGGGCGGGAGCATCAACCGACCCTTTGGGTCGAGGCTGCGGTAGGAATGCCCTCTGAACACGGTCCCCCACGCGGCGGTTCACCACTTCTTACCACCATTTCCCACATCATCTCCACCAAACACTGTGGGGTGTCAAGCGAAAACCACTTCGAGTCGCTACCAGGGGGCTTGGGCAGGCTTTTTCCACGGCCAAGTGGGAAAAAAAGATTGGATAACCACCAGTTATAGGAATCAGGTGGAGTTACCTGACCGTTTGGGCGGCCGTCCGCCAGGAGGGAAAAGACGGCCCTCGCGCGACCAAACGGTCAGGCAATGTTCGCAAGCCTTGCCAGAAGGTCTTTTATATCGTTAAGATCACATGCCTTGCCGCAGCGTCGACCCTCGCATTTTCAGGAACCGGGGGCGGGCGCCGCACAGCACTCGACCCACGGAAGGGCATCATGCGCGAAAGGTCGGCTCTCGACATCCCCGCAGGACTGGAGGAAGAATACTACCAGATCAGTCCGGATATCCTCCAAAGTTTCAGCAAGTACCGCCCCCCGCTCAACATCTATCAGTTTCTCGAACCCGTCAGCCGCATCGCCCCCTACTATAAGGTCGGCGAACGCCTGACCAAGGAGCGCACGCTGGAACTGGCCGAACTGGTGACGGCCGGCGTCATCTTCGTCTCCCGCGAGGATCATGCCGTCTATGTCAAGCATATCAGCTATCAGCTCGATCTGGTGCTGCTCGACAAGCATCTCACCGAGTCGGAAATCGCGGACATCTTCCAGATCGCCCTGACCCGGCAGATGGAAAACTTCTTCGACCAGCCCGTGCGCATGGTCTACGACAAGGTGCGCGAGGACGTGCTCGTGCTGACGGAATACGTCTGGCAGGACTTCCACCGGGCCCGGGCCCTGGCCAAACGCATCCATACCGAGCACACCCTGGCCAAGCACGCCGTCAACTGCGGCCTGACCGGGCTGTTGCTCCATCTGGCCGGCCAGCCGGAAACCTTTCGCGAAAATAAAAACGCCCGAACCAGCCTGGACAAAACCGTGCTGGCCCTGTTCCTCCATGACTTGGGCATGACCAAGGTGCCGGGTTTCATCCGGGACAAGACCAAACCCCTGCTGCCCGAGGAAATGCAAAAGATCCGCGGCCACACCATGGCCGGCTACGAGATGCTGGCCAGACTCGACATCAAGTTCGCGGAGATGGAACACGCCGTGTCCGAGCACCACGAGCGCCTGGACGGCTCCGGCTATCCGCAGAAACTCAGCCAGGGCAATATTTCCGAACTGGGGCTTTTGACCGGGGTGGTGGATTCGTTTTGCGCCATGGTGACCAAGCGGCCCCATGCCGAGGCCATGGACCCCATTACGGCCGGCAAGAAGCTCATGGACGACGGCCGGCGCTATCCGACCGACCTGACCAAACGCCTGCTCGGCCTGCTGGCGACCTCGTTCGGACAATAGGACCAAGGCACTCCAAACCCCTGAAGACTCAACCCGTAACCCATGAGGTGCTGTTTGCGATTTCCTCCGAGACCGGATCTTGTGGTATGCGTGGCAAAGGCCATCGCATAATACACGACCAACCGTGCAATGGCCTTTGCTCAATCCTCGATTCCCCATCAGGAGAGAGCGCCATGGCATACACCAAGGCGAGCCGCGTGTTGCCGCCGTCCCTGCTTGAAGCGATACAGGACTATGTGGACGGGGAAACCCTGTACATTCCCCGCAAACCAGCCCATCGCAAGGCCTGGGGCGAAGCGAAAGACACCAAACGGCTCCTCGCCGCCCGCAACGCGGCGATCGTTACGGCACACGGGCTGGGCATGCCCGCCAAACACTTGGCCGAGACACACCATCTCTCCGTCAAGGCCATTTATAAGATCCTCGCCGCGGCCAGAACCAACTGAGACCCCCGGCGCAGCCAACCGGACGCCGGGTCCGCCTTGCGGCGGGCTCGGCGTTTTTTTCCTCCCACCGCCGTTTCCTGGCGCCATCTTGCTTGGCAAACGTCCTGTCGGTTTCCCCGACGCAAAATGCCGGTATGCTGCGTCCCATTCCAGTGCCACGGAGGCGATCATGCACACCGACGCAGACCCTTTGCACGACACCACGTTCACCCGGCCCCGGATGATGGGCCCCAACTGCTTGCGGCTGGCCGAAGAGCTCCTCGACCATGTCGATCTGACCGCTTGCAGCCGCATTCTCGACCTGGGCTGCGGCCTGGGTCTGACCTCGCTGCTGCTCGCCCGGCGGACCCGGGCCCAGATTGTGGCCTTTGACCTGTGGATCGACGCCGCCACGAACCAGGACTGCTTCAACCGGCTGGGGTTTGGCCGCGACATCCTGGCCGTCCATGGCGACGTTCGCCAGATGCCCTTCGGCCAAGCCGCCTTCGACGCCATCGTCTGTATCGACGCCTACTGCTATTTCGGCGCCGATCCCCGGTTCCTCGACGACCATCTCGCCCCGCGCCTGGGCCCAGGCGGCACCATCGCCGTGGTCGTGCCCGGGCTCCAGAAGGAGTTCACCGACGGCGTGCCCGAAGTCCTCCAGCCGTTCTGGCAAGAGGATATCAACTTCCATGACGCGCGCTGGTGGGCGGGACTGTTTTCGAGGGCAAGCCGGGTGCGGCTGCAGGAATGCTTTTCCCTCGCCGGCCATGCCCAAGCTTGGCGGGAATGGCTGGAGTGCGACAATCCCTACGCCAAGCGCGACATCACCATGATGGCAGCGGAAAACGGGCAGTATTTCGATACGATCGGCCTGATCGCCACTGTCGTCTGACCGGAGACAGGAGAACGCCAGGGTCAGCTAAGGCCGGCCCTGGCCCCGGCGCAACTCGCGGAAAATCTCGCCTAGGGGCACGAGCCCAAGCAGCCGTTCTCCCTCCAGGACCACGGCGAACCGGCTGTCGACCTTGATCATGGCGTCGAGCACGAGGTGCAGCGGCTCGGAAGGCTGAACCTTGGGAATATCGCGGCGGGCGGCCTCGGCAACCTTGCGGTGCATGCAGCGGTCGCAGGCCTCGCGGTAGGCGGTCTCGAAATCCTCAGGGCCAAGGCTCGTGCGCAGGCTCGCGTCCAGGGCGCAGTCGTTTAAGTCCCCAAGCAGGGTGCGCAGGCTGACGATGCCCAGATACTTTCCCTGCCGGGTCACGACCACGGCATCCATATCCGGACTTTTTTCCAGGTGGCGTCCGAGTTTGTCGGCAACGGCCTCCAGCATCTCTCCGGCATCGACGGCCAGCACGTCGGTGCGCAGGGCGTCAAAGGCACGTTTGCGAAACATGCGGTTCTCCGATCTGTAATGGATCGGCAAGTAAAGCATGTTTGGCCGGAATTGGAAAGACCCGGCTGCGGTCTAGGCCATCCGGGCGAGCACCGCCGCCCCCACCTGCCACAGCAGGGCCACACCGATCACGACCAGCAGCCCGGACACCAGCCGGCGAAAGGCGGCGTCGTCAAGACGGCCGCACAGCGACTGTCCCAGCCGCACGCCGAAAAGGACAGCCAGCAAGCCGGCCGCGAAAAGCCCCAAGACGGCGGGCGTGACCAACCCCGCGGCCGCCTGGGTCCCGACAATGGCACAGCCGGCCAGCAGGAAATAAGCGTTGAGCGTGGCCAAAAACACCGGCCGGGGCCAGGCCTGGCGCGCGGCCCAAGCCACCACCGGCGGTCCGTTGATGCCGATGGCCACGCCCAGACAACCGGCCACAAGCCCGGCCGCCACCCCGAAAACACGATCCGGCCCCGCCGCCAGACGCCCCCGGCACAAGGAGGCAAGGCCCAACCCGCCCACGGTCAGGCCGAGCAGAGTCTTGAGCCAGAGTTCCGCGGCCAGGCGCAGCACGAACGCTCCGGCCACCAGGCCCGGCAGCGAGGCCAGCACGAGGAGCCCCAGGGCCGGCCGGTTCACCCAGCGGTGCAGGCGGAAGATCAAAAGAAGGTTTGTGGCCAAGGCCATGAGGCAGCCGACCGCCACCGCGTCCCGCACCGGCAAGGCCAAGCCCAGCAGCGGCAAGGCAACCACCGTGGACCCGAACCCGGTCAGTCCCTGGACGCAGCCGCCAAGGCCGGCCGCCCCGATCACCACCAGCAGCGTGAACGGCTCCACGCGCCCTACGCTCCTTCCCGACCGGCCCCGGCCAGGGCCTCCTCGCCGAACACGTCGGCCATGACGTCCAGGGCGAACCGGGCCGAGACCGTGGCCGGTCCGCCGCCCATCTCGATGCCCACTTCCACGGCTTCGAGCACCTGGCGCACCGCGGCCCCGGCGGCCACGGCCTGCTCGATGTGCCACTGCATGCAGGACTGGCAGTTGATCACCACCGAAATGCCCACGGCGATGAGTTCCTTAGCCATCTTGGGCAGGGCGCCGTCGGCGTAGGTCGCCTGTTCCAGACCGAGAAAGGCGGCATAGACAGGGGATTCCAGTTGCAGCAGGCGCTCGTGAGCCCGTTTGCGATCCCGGGACAGGGTTTCGAGAATCGGTTGCATGGGCGACCTCCTTGTTCGGTGTTGCGAAACAGCACATCCCGCCGTTGGCTTCTTGCCTTACGCTCTAGGGCCTGCTAGGCCCGATGGCAAACGGAGAGATATGAACCGTCCGTTCGGAAAAATCGAACAATGACCGACCCGCGCCTTCTCAAGACCTTCCTGGCCGTGGCCGCCGGACTGTCCTTTCGCCAGGCGGCCAAGGACCTGCACTACGCGCCGTCCTCGGTGTCGAGCCAGATCCGGTCCCTGGAAGAGGAACTCGGGGTGGCCCTGTTCGAACGCACGGGCCGCAGCGTGGTGCTGACCGAGCACGGCCAGCGCCTGCTCGACCATGCCCGGCGTCTGACCGACCTGGCCGACCAGACGCGACGCATTGTCGCCGGGGTCCCGGACGACCCGCCGGAACTCACGGTACGCTTGTCCGAGACCCTCGGCATCCACTGCCTGCCCTGGGTGCTGCCGCGCTGGCGGGCCCGCCACCCCGAAACCCGGCTCACCCTGCTCACGCGCTCCCGCTACGGCCTGGCCCGGGACGTGCGCCACGGGCTTACGGACCTGGGGCTGCTCCTCGGCGAACCCTTTGCCGCCACCGGGCTGTCGGTGACGCTCCTGCGCCGGGAACGGCTCGTGGTCATCACGGTCCCGGAGTCCCCCCTGGCCGGGCGCGGCCGCGTCGGCCCGGCCGACCTGGCCGGGGTCGACCTGCTGTTGACCCCCCAGGTCTGGAGCGCCCGGGGACGCCTGGAAAGCGCCCTTCTCGAAATCGGCATCACCCCGCGCATCCCGCTTTCCTGCGCCAGCCTGGAAATGGTGCTGCGCTGCGTCATGGCCGGCCTGGGCGTGTCGGTCGCGCCCTGGTTCGCCGTGGCCGAGGCCGTGGCCCAGGGCAGGCTGGCCGCCCTGGCCTGGGCGCCCGGGCCCCTTACCGCGCCCCTGCTCCTGATCCGGGACGCCGGCCGGGAACTCGCGCCCCCGGCCCTGGATCTGGTCGCGAACGTGGAGGCCTTCTGCCGCTCCCGGGACCAGGAAAACACGCCAAAATCCCCGGAAAATGGCCGGTGCGGCCAATAGCCTTCCGCGTCCGTTCCTGGTACACCGCTCCCATGTCACACGATCGCAAACGGCTTGTCGTGCTCGGGCTCGACGGCCTTCCGCTCGATTTGGCCACTGCCCTGGCCGCCTCCGGACGCTTGCCCAATCTCCAGCGTCTGCTCGACGGCAATACCGCCACCATCGAGGCCGAACTGCCCGAACTGTCCCCGGTCAACTGGACCTCCTGCCTCACGGCCATGGGCCCGGAACAGCACGGGGTGTTCGGTTTCGTCGGCATCGACCCGGCCAGCTATACGCTCGCGCCCATGGACGCCTCGGTCCTGGCCGTGCCCACGCTTCTGGACCGGCTGAGCGCCGCCGGGCTGACGGCCCGCGTCGTCAACCTGCCCTGCGCCGCGCCGGTTTCGCCCTTGCGCGGCGCCATCATCGCCGGCTTCCCGGAAACCGACCTGGACCGGGCCGTTTACCCGCCCGAGCTGGCCCACAACCTCCGGCTGGCCGGCTACCGCATCGAGGCCGACACGAGCCACGGGGCGACGGATTTCGATTTTCTGGCCCGGCAACTGCGGGCCGCCCTGGCCTCGCGCCGGGCCGCCCTGGAAATGCTCTGGCAGGACGACGACTTCGACCTCTTCATGCTCGTGTTGACCGCCACGGACCGACTGTTCCATTTCTTTTTCCCGGCCGTGGCCCATGCCGCCCATGGCCTGCACGGCGCGGTCCTCGACCTGCTCGCCGACTGGGACCGGGTCATCGGCTTGCTGCTCGACCGCTACACCGCCCTGCCCGGGCCCAAGCGGCTCATCGCCCTGGCCGATCACGGCTTTACCGAACTTACGACCGAAGTGGACCTCAACGCCTGGCTGGCCGAAAAGGGACTCCTCAAGCTCAATCCCGGCGCGACAGGCGAATGGGACGCGCGCATCGCCCCGCACCAGACCGCCGCCTTTGCCCTGGACCCGGGCCGCATCTACATCAACACCAAGGAGCGGTTCGCCCGGGGGGTGTTCCACGAACACGTGGCCGAAAATCTGGCCCTGGAGTTGCGCGACGCCCTGCTCGCCCTGACCTACGAGGGCCAGCCGGTCCTGGAGGCCGTGCACCTGGGCGCCGAACTCTACGACGGCCCCCAGCGTCGCCGGGCCCCGAATCTCATGTGCGTGGGCCGACCCGGCATGAGCCTGACCGGCAAGTTCGACCGCTCGGCCGTGTTCGGTCGTTTCGGCCGTTTCGGCTGCCACAGCCCCCACGGCGCCATCTACTGCGACACCACCGGGGCGACTCCGGCCCGCCTGCGCGACGCCGGCAGGGAAATCGCCCGCTACTTCGATCTGCCCGACACGGACGCCTCGGGCACGCACGTCGCCGGCTGATCCGTGGCGGGTTTCCAAAGGGCCTCGCCCTTTGGTCGCCGAAGGCTCCCAACCAAAAATTTCAGACCCAAGGTTTCCATGGATTTCGAGCGCGATTTGAACCCGGCCCAACGGCAGGCCGTCACCACCACCGAAGGCCCGGTCCTGGTCATTGCCGGCGCCGGCAGCGGCAAGACCCGCACCATCGTCTACCGTCTGGCCCATCTCGTGTCCCAGGGCGTGGACCCGGGTTCCATTCTGCTTTTGACCTTCACGCGCAAGGCCGCCCAGGAAATGCTCAACCGGGCCGGGTTGCTGCTCGCCCTGGGACCGGACGGCATTTCCGGGGTCTCGGGCGGCACGTTCCACGCCTTCGCCTACGCCGCCCTGCGCCGCTACCATGCCGCGGCCGGCTTTCCCGAGGGCTTCACCGTCCTCGACCAGGCCGACTCCGAGGATGTCATGGGGCAGGTGCGCGAGCGGCTCGGCGTCGGCAAGGGCGACCGGTCCTTTCCCAAGCGCTCGGCCATCCTGGGCCTGGTCTCCAAGGCCCGCAACAAGGAAACGGCCATCACCGACATCCTGTCCCGGGAAGCCTTCCATCTGCTCCCCCATGCCGCGGACCTGGAGCGCCTGGCCGAGGCCTATGCCGCCTTCAAGGCCGAGCACCGGCTCCTCGACTACGACGACCTGCTGTTCACCCTGGAGCGGATGCTGCGCGAAAATCCCGATCTGGCCGACTTTTTCCGCCAACGCCACCGCTACATCATGGTGGACGAGTACCAGGACACCAACCGGGTCCAGGCGAGGCTCGTGCGCCTGCTCGCACCCGAGTCCGGCAACGTCATGGCCGTGGGCGACGATGCCCAGTCCATCTACGCCTTCCGGGGCGCGACCGTGGACAACATCCTCGATTTCCCGGACCTGTTTCCCGGCACCGCCATCATCAAGCTGGAGGAGAACTACCGCTCCACCCAGCCCATCCTGACCCTGACCAACGCCATCCTGGAAAAGGCCGGCCGCAAGTTCGAGAAGCATCTTTTTTCCAGCCGGGAGGACGGCGCCGCCCCGGAATTCATGCGGCCCTTTTCCGACCTGACCCAGGCGGCCATGGTGGCGGCCAAGGTGCGCGAACTTTCCGGCCGCTATCCGCTGCATGAGATCGCGGTGCTGTTTCGGGCCGGCTACCAGTCCTATCCCCTGGAAGTGGAGCTCGGCAAAACCGGCATCCCCTTCCAGAAATACGGCGGGCTCAAGTTTTCCGATGCCGCCCACGTCAAGGACGTGCTGGCCTACCTGCGTCTGGCCCGCAACACGGCCGATTTCCCGGCCTGGTCCCGGGTACTGGCCTTCGTGCCCGGCATCGGCCCCAAGACCGCCTCGCGCATTTTTTCGGCCATCCAGGCCGGCGACCGGGCCGTGCTGGCCAAGGCCGCGGCCAAGACCGCGGAATTTCGCGCCCTGATCGAGTTCCTGGACACCCTGCGCGCCCTGCCCCCAGTGCCGGGCGACCTGCTCACCCGGGTCATCGAAGCCTACAGCCCGCTTCTGGCCGAAAAATACCCGGACGACTATCCCAGGCGCCAGGCCGGGCTGGAGCAGCTCGAACAGATCGCCGCCACCTACGCCGACCTCGACACGTTCCTCGCCGACCTCGTCATCGAAAATCCCGACGAGGACCGGCGCAAGGCCAAGGAAGGCCATCTCGTCCTGTCCACGGTCCACTCGGCCAAGGGCCTGGAGTGGTCGGCCGTGCTTTTGATCGACCTGGTGGACGAACGCTTCCCCTCGCGCCACGCCCTGTCCAAGCCCGAGGACCTGGAGGAGGAACGCCGGCTGCTCTACGTGGCCTGCACCCGGGCCCGGGACTATCTGGGGCTTTTCGCGCCCGAGACCCTGTACATGCGCCAGACCGGCGGCTGCGCTCCGGCGTTGCCGAGCATTTTTTTGCGCGAACTCGCCTCGGGCGTGTACGCCGAGCGCAAGGAGCGTCTGGGCGGCAGCGCTTCGGGCAGTTTCGCCGTGTCCTGCCCGCCGCCCTCAGCCCCGGCCAGACCCCGGCAAACAGCGCCGACCGCCGCGTCCCGGGGGACCACACCCGCCGTCGCTGCGGTCAAAGCCCAATCCCAGGCCCTGGGCTATTGTCGCCACAAGATCTTCGGCCGGGGCAAGATCATCGCCAGCCTGGACGGCGGCAAGGTCCGGGTCAATTTCCCCAATTTCGGACCCAAGGTCATCCTGGCCGATTACCTGGAGCTGGAGGATGCGTCCTAGGATAACGGGAAGGGCGGGAGGAAGCCTCCGGCGGCCAAAGGGCCCAGTCCTTTGGAAACCCTATGCGAAGCGCTGCGGGCCATCGCCCGCAGTCCGAGTCCGTGGAACGTGAAGGGAGACGCCATGTACGTCAGCGAAAAGGAAGCCAAGTTCAAATACTGTCCACTGCTCACCACCCATGATGACAAGCTCAAGTTCTGCCAGGGCACCATGTGCATGATGTGGCGCGGGGCCGGTCCCGATGCCGGCTATTGCGGTCTGGCCGGACGACCCGAGCGGGGAAGGGAAAAGGACGCGTAGCAACGCACGCGCCGAGAGCGGTTCTTTTTTCGTGGATTTTATTGACGCACCGGACTTTTTTGATAGGTTCCGGATGCGGCACCAATCGCAACGTCCGAAACGCCGAGCCATGCCATGCTGCGCGCCCTCATTGTCGATGACGACCCGGTCAATACACGGTTTCTTTCGGAAATCCTCGCCCCCCACGCCACCTGCGACGTGGCCGAAAACGGCCGTCGGGGGTTGGAAGCCTTTGGGCGGGCCCTGACCGATGGCCCCCCCTATGACATCATTTTCCTCGACGTCATGATGCCCGGCATGGACGGGCACCAGGCCCTGGAACGCATGCGCCATCTGGAGCAAAGCCAGGGGGTGCCGCCGTCCCAGTCCGCCAAGGTCATCATGGTCTCGGCCCTGGACGATTCCCGCACCCTGTACCGGGCCTTTTTCCAAGGCCATGCCCTGTCGTTTCTCGGCAAGCCGTTTTCCGGCGAAACCGTCCTGTCCGAACTGCGCAAATTCGATCTCATCGCCTAAGCTCTCCGAGGAGGATTCATGAGCGCCACTCCCGAACGTCATTTCACCCCCCAGGAACTGGCCGGTTTCGACGGTTCCGACGGCAAACCCGCCTACGTGGCCCACAAAGGCGTGGTCTACGACGTCTCGGGCAGCAAGCTCTGGAAGGCCGGCAAGCACATGAACCGCCACCATGCCGGCGGCGACATGGGCCTCGAACTGTCCTCCGCCCCCCATTCCCCGGCCGTGCTGGAACGCTTTCCCAAGGTGGGCGTGCTCGACGCCCCGGCCGTGACTCCGGAACCGGTCATCCCGCGGGTGCCGGAGTGGCTCGGCAAGTACATGAAACGGTTCCCCATGCTCAAGCGCCACCCGCATCCCATGACCGTGCATTTTCCCATCGCCTTTGGCGTGGCCGCGCCGGTCTGCCTGGTGCTCGGGCTCGTGTGGAGCTGGCCGGGATTCGACGCGGCCTTGCTGTTTCTGCTGGCCGCGGCCGCGCTTTTTACCCCGGTGGCCATCGTGACCGGGCTTTTCACCTGGTGGCTCAACTACGCCGCCGCCCGGGTCCGGGCCATCGTCATCAAGCTCCTGGCCACGCCGGTCTTCCTGGCCGCCATCCTCTGGGCCCTGGTCTGGCGGCTGCGCGTGCCGGACGCCCTGGCCCATCCCTGGGACAACCTCGGCTTCGTGATCCTGGTGCTGGCCCTTTTCCCGCTGGTGTCGCTGATCGGCTGGTGCGGCGCGGCCCTGACCTTCCCGCCCCACGACGACGAATAGACGCCGGCGGACCGGTCGGTTCTCCCGGGAGTCCGTACGCAGGCTCGAAAACCGGCTGGCCGGCCCGTCAACTGAGGGGAAAAGTCAGGTAAAAGCTCGTGCCCCGGCCCGGTTCGGTCTCGAACCGGATGGAACCGCCGTGCTTTTCCATGATGGCGTGCGCGATGGACAGGCCCTGGCCCGAGCCCTTGCCCACGTCCTTGGTGGTGAAGAAGGGATTGAAGATCTTTTCCTGGATTTCCGGTGGGATGCCCGGACCGTTGTCGTGAACTCCCATTTCCAATACCTTGCCCACCACCCGGGCGCTCACCCGCACCCGACCCTGTCCGCCGTCACGTCCCGGAGACTCTTCCACGGCCTGGGCGGCGTTTAGGATCAGGCACAGCAGCACCTGATTGAAATCTCCGGGCACGCAGGGAAGCGGCGGCAGATCCTCGTCCAGGTCCATTTCCAGAACCACGCTCGCGCGGGTGGCGCTACGGGCCACATCCATGGTGGCTCCCACGGCCTCGTTGACATCGATGACCCGCCGCCCCTCGGTCTCGGGCTGGGCGAAACGCTTGATGGAGCGCACGAACGCGGCCACCCGCTCGGCCCCGGCGTGGCTTTCGGAAAGCGCCAGCGGCAGTTCGGCCAGCACCATTTCCAGATCATGTTCCTTGCGATAGGCCTCGATGCCGGCCCGGGCCTTCTCCAGTTCCCTGCCGCCCGAGGCCAGGAACAGAGCCTGTTCGTACTTGTCGATCAGGCCCACCAAACGTGGCAGGTTGGATAAAGCGAATTCGAGATTGCCGGTCACGTATTGCAGGGGGGTGTTGATCTCGTGGGCCACGCCGCCGGCGAGCTGGCCGATGGCTTCCAGACGCTTGGCCGTGATCAGGCGCATTTCCAGCTCGCGCAGGCGCGAGATGTCGGTGAACACCTCAAGCGAGCCCTGGTATTCCCCGTCCTGGCCGATCAGCGGCGTGGGCGAGGCCATCACATGGGTAAGCCGGCCGTCGTCGTGGCGGCGCAAGGCGATCTCGTAAGGCTCGGCCTCGCTGTTTTGCCGGGCGCGCAAGGCCGCGGCAAAGCGCTCCCGGTCCTCGGGGCGCACGAATCCGGCCATGTCGTGGCCGATCACCTCCGCCATGGTGGCGCCGAGCATCTCGCACAGCGTATCGTTGGCGAAATCGATGCGGCCTTCGGGGGAAAAAATCACCAACCCCTGGTGCATGAGGTCGACCAGGGTGCGGTAGCGCTCCTCGCTTTGGCGCAACGCCTCCTCGGCGCGTCTGGCCTCGGTGACGTCCCGGCACAGCACCACCCGGCCCGCGAACTTGCCCGACACATCCCGCATGGGCTCGACGGTCACGGCCATGCGGCACTCATTGGCCAAGGTCAATTCGCACTCCCGGCACCCCCCGTCCTCCCGGGAGATGTCCGAATCCGCACAGGCCAGGGCCGGGGCGATCCAGGGTAAAAGCGCCACGAGTTCCTGGTCCAGGACCTGCCGGCCGTCACTGCCGAGACCGCTTTCGGCCGTGGCATAGGCCAGGGTGCCGGTCGGCGCCGCATGGCCGGTCAGGGCCAGGGCCGCCTTGTTGCAATTGGCCACGCGCCCCTGCGCATCGAGCAAAAACAGGGGCATGGGGATCGACTCGAAGACCGTCAAATACTTGTTTTTGTCATTGGCCAGCAGCAGATTCGTCCGGGCCAGGGCATCGCGTTCCGCGTGGCCGGACAGCTCGGTCCAGGCCAGGACAAAGGCGTATTCCATGCGCTCAAAGCAGGCGGCCACGAAATCCCGGCCGTGTCGCCCTTCGGGATCGGGCGGCCCCTGCTCGTCCAGCAATTCGAGATAGGCTCGGCGGTAATACTTGAGCAGCCCCCAGAACAGGGCCAGGGAGACGCCGCGCGACCGATGGCGACCGGCTTCCAGAATGGCGAAGACGGCAATCGGGTCCCCGGTCGGGGAGACATCGGCAGGATAGACATCGGGCCTCTGGCCACCCACGGCCAAGGCTTCCCGTATGGCCCGGGTCAGGCCGGCCACTGAGATACGCCACGGTTCGACCAGGGTCGACGTATAGGCGGTATAGCCCTGGGCCTTGGCGTGGGACAGCACCCGCTCCATGAGCCACGACTCGCCACGCACCAAAAGCGCGTCCAACCAAGCCAGGGGGGCATCGGCGCGCCCAGACTCCATGCGTCCTCCAGAGCTGGCGATCACGGGCCAAACGACATGACGCACTCTGCCCCGTATCTTGGACAAAACCAAGAGAAGCGCCAATCACACGGAGCCAAAAGCATGCCCCCGCAGGCTGGAAGACACCGGCAATGCGTAAACTTGTACCAGGCATCTCGCCAAAACGCATCAACCGACCGGGCATAAGGCGCGAACCGATAGAACAGCCGTTCTCCAGCCGAAATCAGCTTCGGATCAGCCCAACCCTCGTGCCAGCAGATGCGCGACGAGCACGGCCAGGACCAGGACCGGATAGAAGCTTGCCCGGTTGAAAAGCGAGGAGGCGTCGGCATCGGCCAGCCCCCGGGCCAACCGGAGCGCCGAGGGCAGCATGAGCCCGGCCCCGAGCAGCATGGCGATCAGGGAGAGCAACGGCGTTACGGCCAGGGGCGACCAGGCGAGGAGTGGTCCGGACACGACCAGACTCGCCGCCAAGGACCACACGGCCAGTCGGCCGGCCTTGGCCGGGCCGAGCACCACCGGCACGGTGCGGGCGCCGGTGAGGCGGTCCCGGGCGGCGTCGTGCCAGTCGGCCGGGATGTTCTGACCGCCGATCTCCCAGGTGAAGACCCAGACGAACAGGCCGATCAGAAACCAGATCCCGGGCTCGGGATCGACGGCAAAAGCGGCGGCCAGGGGGCCCAGGGTCTTGACCAGGCCGTTTAAGAGCGCGCGCAGGTGGCTCACGGTGAGCAGCAGGCAGTAGGCGGTCTCCAACAGGCAACCAAGAACCAACAAGGCGGCGCAAACCGGTCCGAGCAGCCAGGCCCCGATCAGGGCGACCGTCGCGAAGGAGGCGAACCAGACGATGGCCCCGGGCAGGGTCAGGTAGCCCTGGGCCAGGGGGTGACGGATGAAGGCGGCATCCAGGTAGCTGGAGCGGGTGTCTCGGCCGCTGCCCTCGAACTGCCGCCTGTCCGAGCGGTAGTCCACGATGTCGTTCAGGGCGTACACGGCCGTGTAGCCGGCAAAGACCGTGATCAGGCCGAGGAAGACGACCGAGACCGGCGGCAGGCCGCCCCGGCACAACAGCGCCGCGCAAAAAGGCCCGGCCAGATCGAGCAAACCATGGGGCGTGCGGGACAGGGCCAGATAGACCGTGAGGCCCGGGCGTTGCGGACGTTCGGGTGAGGCGGATGCGGCGATCACGAGGCGTCGGACTCGCCGTCCGGGGACACCCTGCCCCCGAACACCCGGTACTGATAAGCGTTATAAAGCAGGATCACGGGCAAAAGCCCACCGACCACCCAGAGCATGATGCGCAGCATGGCCGGCGGCGACGCGGCCTGCGTCACGGTCACTCCCGGGGGCACGATGACCGGGAAAAGGCTCGTGCCAAAGGCTGCGGCAAGCAGGAGCAGCAGGAGGGCCGCATACACAAAGGGGGCGCGGTCACAGCCCTTGGCCAGGGCCCGGGCGCACAGGCCCAGACAAAGCACGGAAAGCAGCACCAGGACCGTAAAAAGCGGCGACAGACCGCCCGTACCGGGCTGGCCGGCCAGATGCCCAAGGCCCGGGGTCAAGGCGATGTAGGCCACCAGGAGCACGAGCAGCGCAAGACTCGCCCCGGCCGCGCGCAGGCCCCACCTCCGGGCGAAATCCCGCACCCGGCCGGTCGTGCGCACGGTGAGCCAGGCCGCGGCGAACAGGGTGTAAAGCGCGAGCAGCACGGCGCAGACAAGCACGGTAAAAGGCGAGAGCCAGTCAAAAGGGCTCCCGGTAAAGACGCCACCCGCAAAGTGCATACCCTGGAGAATGCCTCCCAAAAGCAAACCATGGGCCACGATCACGGCCAGGCTGCCGAGTCCGAAGGTCAGGCTCCACGGCCGGGGATTGTCGGCCTCGCCCCGGCATTCGAGCCCCATGCCCCGGGCCATGAAGGCGAAAAGGAGCAACCCGGCC
>JAWRKJ010000289.1:0-15229 GCA_040307025.1 Desulfovibrionaceae bacterium
GGGCCGCATCGTGGGTCGTGCACTGGAAACGGGTTCAGGAAGCGGCTTCGCCCGGAGTCTCGGCCTTCTTGAACGTGATCAAGGGACAGTTCTTGCAGATGTCCGCCCCGGGGAAAGGCTGGCCCGCGCGGGTCACGGACGCGCCGCCCGTGGCCGCCTTGCGCGCGAGCAGTCGCGCGACGACCTTGCCGATCTGGTCGCCGGGGATGGCCACGTTGATCTCGCCGCGCTCGGTCTTGCCGGCGTTGTAGCTGCCGCTGCAGGCCAGGAACACGTTGGCTTCCTTGGTGTTGAAGCACTGGACATTGCCGGCGCAAGCCGCTGAATTCATGGTCATGTTCGGGCGCAGGGGATGGTGGTCCATGGCCGCCATCCAATCCACGACCAGATGGTAGGCCTGCATGTTGTCACAGTAGAAATGGACCACGTCCGGCGGGAAGGGCGCGTCGGCCAGGGGCGACACCACCACGGCCAGCAGTCCCTCGGACAGGCGCGGCTTGGATTTGACGAACCGCTCGGCCTGCTCCATGTCGCGCACGTACTTGAGATGCCCCTTGATCTCGCCCTCGTCGAGCTCCTTCCAGCCGAAAACATACTTGGCGTTGGAACAGCCGAGTTGCGCCTTGCCCACGAGCACGGTGAGCCCTTCCATGCGCGCCCCGATTTCGGCCTGGCAGAAGGTCAGGGCCTTGGCCGACTGGTAGTACTCGCCCTTGGCCACAAAGGCGTCCAGCTCGGCCTGGTCGAAAAAGTATTTGATGGCGATGGGGTAGTGCATGAGCCGCAGCTCGTCCATCAGCGCCTGTTGCATGTCCTGATACGACATCGTGTCCATTCCAACTCCTTATGCGGGTCGATGAGGGCGTGCGATCCGCTCCGGGCGGACCCTTGCCCGAAGCAAACCGGTGTCAATTCGCGGTGGCCGGGCACACATCCATCCTCGCCCACGGCCATGCCGACCGATGAGCCTTCCTGCCCGGACAGCCTGAAAACACAAACTGCTATGCTTTATCGTGTATAAGTCATACCATTCTTCTGTCAATGTTTCCAGCCCGAACGCTCAGGCCTTGGGATAGCCCACGGACTGGGCCAGGACGACACGCTGGCCCGCAGCCAGGCCCATGGCCTTGGTCAGGGCTTCCCGGTCAAAGCTCGCCCGCACCACCTGGGCCAGGTCCATGGCCGCGCAATAAAGCGACACGTTCTGGCAGATGCAGCCCGTGTCCACGGCGGCCATTTCCAGCCGGTCCTCGGGACTGTTGCCGGCCGCCTTGCCCATAGCGGCCACGTAGATCAGATTGACCGGCGCCTGGGCCACAAAAGGCTGGCGGCCGGTCACCGCGCGCAAATCGCCGTCACGCTGGCGCACGAGGCCCTGGGTCTTGGCATCATACAGGAACAGGGCCTCGGCCGTGGCCACGTAAATGGACACTTCCTGGCGGTTCATGGCCGACGGGGCCGTGCGCTTGCCCAGGTCCGGCCGGTTGATGCCCCAGCCCGCCCACAACAGTCCCGACAGCACCTCGGGGGGAAGCGGCCGGCTGTCGAATTCCCGGCGGGTGCGCCGGGCCCGCAAGGCCGCTTCCAGGGATTTATCCCCGGGCGTGGCCGGTTGCGGCAAGGCAACGGCAGCGCTTTCGGCCGTCAGCGGTCCGGCCAGGCCCCACCCGGCGGCCAGGGTGCCGGCCGCCACCAGAAACGTTCTGCGATCCATACGAGTCCTCCTCGCAGCTTCTCCTGATAGACGCTTTAGGTCCCAACCAGACGGCTAGGCAAGGCGCCCGCACAGGCGCTTAACGCCTTGCCTGGGCAAGGCAAAAAGGGCATGATATTCTAAAGTTCCCAGGCACAGGCATGCACAACACTCCCCTGGACGACACGGACGCCATCCTCCGGCAGCTTTCGGCCCTGGCCGAAAGCGCAGGGGATATCGTGGCTTGCCTGTCCGCCGACGGCCAGGTGCAGTGGATCAGCCGGCGCGGGCTGGCCCTGCTCGGCCTGACCGGCCAGGATGTCACCGGCCAGGATTTCCTCGAACTGGTCGTGCCGCCCGAGGACCGCAAACAGGCCCAGTGCCTGTTCCACGCCTGCCTGGGCTCCGGGACCTCTCCCCTGGACGCGGCGGCCACCCATGCCGTCATGACACCTTCCGGGCCCCGCCGACTGCGCTGGACCACCACCGCCCTGCCCGGACCGGACGGACAACCGGCCGACGTGCTCGGCATCGGCCAGGATATCGGCGAGTACAAGCCCCTTGACGCCGACGACATCGAATGCCGGGCCATCGTCAACGCCATCACCGACGGCCTGTGCATCCTCGACGCGGCGACCGGCGCCATCGTGGACGCCAACGACACGATGGCGGCCATGTTCGGCCACGACGTTGCGGCGCTTTCCAGCCTGGCCTACGGAGACTTAAGCGCCGGCTATCCGCCGTATTCCCAGATCGAGGCCGAGGCCCGGGTGGCCCTGGCCCGTTCCGGCGAACCCCAGGATTTCGAATGGCTGGCCCGGCATCGCAACGGCCAGCTCTTCTGGATCGAGGTCCATCTCCAGCGGGCCCGGTTCAAGACCCGGGACAGCCTCATCTGCGTGATCCGGGACATCTCCCACCGCAAGTCCGCAGAACGAGCCATACGCGAAAGTGAAAAAAAATTCCGCCAACTGGCCGAGGCCATCGGCGAGGTCTTCTGGCTCGGGTCGCCGGACTGGAAACGCGTCTTCTACATCAGCCCGGCCTATGCCCGGCTGTGGGGACGCTCGACCACGAGCCTCTACGACACGCCCTTGTCCTGGCTCGACGCCCTGCCGCCCGAGGACCATGAAAAGGTCGCGGCCCACATGGCCCGCCAGGCCGGCAAGCCGATCCTGCCCTCGACCTTTCCCGAATTCCGGGTAATCCGGCCCGACGGTTCGATCCGCTGGGTCCAGGCGCGGTATTTCCCGGTTACCGACGATACCGGCGTGGCCTACCGCCTGGCCGGTATCATGGAGGACATCACCGACCGGGTGGGTGCTCGCCAGGAAAAAGAACGCATCACCGAACGGCTGGAGGATATGGTGCGCAAGCGCACCATGACGCTCAACCGCATGAACGAGGAACTCATCCGGGAAGTGGCCGAACGCCGGGATGCCGAAGCGGCCATGGCCACGGCCAAGGAGACGGCCGAGGCGGCCAGCCAAGCCAAATCCGAATTTCTGGCCACCATGAGCCACGAAATCCGCACGCCCATGAACGGCATCCTGGGCATGGCCCAACTGCTCGGCACCACCGCCCTCGACGCCGAACAGCGCGCCCAGTTGGGCGATATCGAAGAGTCGGCCACAAGCTTGCTCTCCCTGATCAACACCATCCTCGACTACGCCAGAATCGAGGCCGGCCACCTGGAACCGATCCGGGAAATCTTCTCCCTGCGCTCCCTCCTGGCCTCGGTCCAAGCCACTCTGTCCCCCCTGGCCCAGGCCAAGCAGCTCGGCGTCTCCACGGATATCGGCCCGGACGTGCCCGAGGTCCTGGTCGGTGACCCCGACCGCCTGCGCCAGGTGCTCGTGAACCTCCTCGACAACGCCATCAAGTTCACCCAGCGCGGCGGCATCGTCATCGGCGTGCGCCTGCCCGCCCCTCCGGCGGACCAGCCTCCCGAACCGCCCCGCATCGAGCTTGTCTTTTCCGTGGCCGATACCGGCATCGGCATCCGACCCGAGGACACCGAACGGATCTTCGAGGCCTTCACCCAGGCCGACGGGTCCTATACCCGGCGCTTCGGCGGCACGGGCCTGGGGCTGGCCATCAGCAAACGGGTCGTGGAATCCCTGGGCGGCAGTCTGGAAGTGAGCAGCGAACCTGGGCACGGATCCGTGTTTACCTTCAACGCCTTTTTCGGCCAGGAGCAGGCCGAGGACTTCCCGCCTCCAGCCCCTTCGGCACGGTAGCCCCACTGCGGCCCGGTCGCGCGCAGCATCCTTCTTGCACGGTCCCAGGCGACGGTCCGCGCTGATCGCCGGAGAACGACCATGGCTCAAAGCAACCACCTGCCACGCGCCGCCGCCTTCGGCACGAGTTTTTTGCTCGTGACCTGGGTTGGCGGCAGCCTCGGCGCCGCCGGTTTCAAGGCCGTGTACTGGCTCAGCTGCGGGGTCTGGCCCGACACAGCCCTCTACGGCCTGGTGCCCGAAGCCGCCCTTGGTCCGCTTCGCACCGGGGCCGGTAACGGCGGTCCGGATGCCTGGGTGCTTGGGCTGTTGCGGTTGGACATCCTGTCACTGATTCTGCTTGCGCCGCCCTTGCTGCTTCTGCCCTTCCTGATCGGCCGGTTGCTCAAGCGCCACCCCAAGCCGTTTTTGCTGCGTCTGCGCCACCCCTTCGCGCCTCCATCGCGTGATCGTGGATCTAACCCCACCAGAACGGGAAACCCGTCCATGAAGAATGGACAAACATCCTCCTCCGTGTTCGGCCGCCGCCCCAATCTGCCTCCGCCTTCCGTCACAACCGAAAAAAACGCCTGAGAGGCCCCCCCGAACGGGGACGGCCCTCGATAGGCACGCCAACGATCCGCCCTCACGGGGAACCCTGATGCCACGCCTGTCCGGCCAGAAAGGCTTGCGCCCTTGTTGTCAAAAACATCCGAGTCTCGCGCAAACAAGGCCGTTTTTTTGTTTTCCCGGTTTTCCTTTTCCCCGCAATCGGCTACCCTAAGAAAAGCTCTCTGCGCCGTGAGGTGTTTCCCGTGGCATAACCGTTGGTGATCGGAGGGATTCCATGTCGCTGACCGTCAAGGTGCTTTCCTCGACCCTGGCCCTGATCGCCCTGGTCGCCGCCATGTTCGCGGCCACCTGGACCGTCTCCCGCAACCAACGCCTTGACGGACTGGTCATCAACATTGCCGGCCGTCAGCGCATGCTATCCCAAAAAATGGCCAAGGAAGCCCTGGCCGTGGCCGATGGCACCGACACGGCCCTGGCAGCCAAGCGCGATGCGACCATGGCGGTGTTCGCCCAGAGCCTCGACGCCTTGCGCCAGGGCGGCCAGGCGCCCCTGACCCTGAACCCGACCGGGCCTCGGCAGACACTGCCCACGCCCACGCCCGCGGTCGCGGCCCAACTCGACCGGGTGGCCGGATTGTGGGCGGGCTACGAGGCCGACATCCGCCGCCTGGCCACGCCGGGCGAGGGCAAGACGGCGGAGGCGATGCTCGACGCCAGCGACGCCGTCAACACGGCCATGAACCAAGCCGTCTCCATGCTCCAGGCCGAATCCGAAGGCCGGGTCTCCACCCTGCTTTGGACCCAGGCCGCCTTTCTCCTCGTGGCCGTGATCCTGGGCGCGACCGTGTGGCAGGTCCTGCGGCGCACGGTTCTGACCCCCCTGGCCCAGTGCATCGACTTTGCCGAGACCGTGGCCAAGGGCCAACTCCGGGCCACCTTTGCCACGGCCCTGGCCGGAGAGCTTGGCCGGCTCCAGGCCTCCCTGGGAAAAATGCTGGCCAGCCTCAAAACCAAGATCGCCTTTGCCGAGGGCGTGCTCGTGGCCATCGACGGCACCTCGCCCTTTCTGATCCTCGACGCCGAAGGCAACATCACCCACGTCAACCAGCTTCTGCTCGATCTGCTCGGGAAAAACGGCTCGCCCGGCGATTACGTGGGCCAGAGCCCGGGCCTGTTTTTCCACGGCGATCCCAAGCGCCACACCCGGGCCGCCGAAGCGGCCCGGACCCGGCAGCCCTTCCACGGCGACATCGAGATCACCCTGCCCTCGGGTGCGCAAAAGGCTCTCCAGGTCTCGGCCACGCCCATTGCCGACGACGACAACAACCCCCTGGGACTATTCGGCTTTTACCATGATCTCACCACGCTGCGACTCCAGGAGGCGGAAATCGCCCGCCAGCGCCGCACGCTCCTCGAACTCGGCGACCAGGCCGACCTCGTGGCCCGATCCGTGGCCGAGGCCACGAACGCCCTGTCCGGCCTCATCACCCGGACCTCACGCGGGGCCCAGTTCCAAACCGGCAAACTCACCGCCTCCTCCGACGCCATGACCGCCATGGACGGCCAGGCCCACGACATGGCCCGCCAGGGCCAGGAAGTCGCCAAGGAGGCGACCATGGCCATGGATGCGGCCCGGCAGGGCGACGCGGCGGTCAAGGAAGTGGTGGACGCCATCGCCCGCATCAACACCCTGGCCCAGGACCTGCGCCAGGGCATGGGGGAACTCGGCGACCAGGCCCGGGAAATCGGCGCCATCACCACCGTCATCTCGGACATCGCCGACCAGACCAATCTGCTGGCCCTAAACGCCGCCATCGAAGCGGCCCGGGCCGGCGAGGCCGGACGCGGCTTTGCCGTGGTGGCCGACGAAGTGCGCAAGCTCGCGGAAAAGACCATGCACGCCACCGATGACGTGACCCGGGCCGTCAGCACGATCCAACAAGGCATCACCGCCAACATCGCTTCCACCCGGGAAGCCGGTACGGCTGTCGAGGCCTGCACGGGCCTGGCCGCCAATTCCGGCCATTCCCTGAGCGCCATCCTCGAGATCGCAACCCGCACCGCCGACCGGGCCGCGACCATGGCCTCCCTGGCCGAGGCCCTGGCCGCCCAGGGTCAAGGCTTGACGCGAAATCTGACCGGCATCCGGGCCATTTCCGACGAGACCAGCGCCGGCATGCGCCAGGCCGCCGATGCCGTGGCCGAACTCACCCAACGGACCGGAGAGCTTGGCTCACTGCTCGAATGCCTGCGCTCGGAACAGGCGGCCGAGTGCCAATCCCCCGAGCTGCACGCCCTGACCCAAGCCTAGGGCGTATCCGGTAAGGACACCGCCCCAAACCGTTTTGGGCGGTTGACACGCGGCCCTCGTTGCCGCATCCCTTGGCCTCAGCCCGCAGAGTGGGCCAAGCCAAAGGAGCTGCCGCATGCTCTCGCCACTGCTTCGTTTCCTCGGCCCGCGCCGCCGGGATTACCTGCCGGGTCTGCTCGACCACTACGAGCCCATCGCCCGGGGGATGTCCCTGCTCAACGAAGCCCTCAAACGCTCCATCAAGCTGCACCAGGACCGCGGGTTTCAGGTTCTGGCCACCGAAATCGACACGCTGGAGGCCGAGGCGGACAAGATCAAGCGCCGCATCCGCAACCATCTGCCCGCCGCCGTGCTCATGGTCGTGGATAAGACCCTGTTTCTCGACTACACGAGGCGCCAGGACGACATCCTTGACAATGTCCAGGAAGCCGTGACCTGGCTTGGCTTGCGCGACTTCGAGGCCCCGCCCGCCCTGGCCGCGGCCATGACCGACTACGTGGGCGCCTCGACCCACACCGTGGACATGCTGCGCCCGGGCCTCATGGACACCATCGACTTCATCCTCCACGGCCGCCACGCCCGGGGCGACGTCAAGGCCCGCATCCACGACATCCGGCTCCAACACGTCAAGGTCCTCAAGACCAAGCGGACCCTGATCGCCGCCGCCTATGCCTCGGGCCTGGAATTCGCCCAGGTCTATCAGATCATGCGCTTTGTGGAATACGTTTACCGGGCCAGCCACAGCGCCGAACGCTGCGCCGATCTGCTGCGCGCCATGATGGCCCGCTGAGGCATGGGCGGCTTGGACCGCGCCGCGGAATGCCTCCGGCGGCCAGAAGGGGAGTCACTCCCCTCCTGGACCTCCCCGAAAAGGGGGACGCGGCAAGTACCAGAGCGTGTATGGAACGGAGCGGGAATGCGCCGGCCTAGGCCGACATGCCGGCCAGTTCGAGCAGCCAGTAGCACACCGCCGCCACCACGGCCGAGGCCGGAATGGTCATGACCCAGGCCACGACCAGCCGGCCGGCCACGCCCCAGCGCACGGCCGAGAGCCGTTTGGAGGCGCCCACGCCGATGACCGTGGTCGAGATGGTGTGGGTGGTGGAAATGGGCGCGCCCAGGGCCGAGGCCCCGCAGATGACGGCCGCGGCCGCGGTCTCGGCCGCGAAACCGTGGATGGGCTCCAGCTTGAAAATCTTGTGCCCCATGGTCTTGACGATCTTCCAGCCGCCGGTGGCCGTGCCCAGGCCCATGGACAGGGCGCAGGCGATCTTGACCCAAGAGGGCACCGACATGTCCGGGATCTCGTGAAAAATGAAAAGCGCCAGGGTGATGATGCCCATGGTCTTCTGGGCGTCGTTCAGGCCATGGCTCGTGGCCATGAAGGCCGAGGACACGATCTGGAGCTTCTTGAACAGAAAATTGACCCGTCCCGGCGAACTCGTGCGCACGAGCCAGGACAGCAGCACCATGAGCAGGTAGCCGGAAGCGAACCCGGCCAGGGGAGAGAGCACCAGCGGCAGCACGATCTTGTGCACGATGGACAGGTAGCTCGGCGCGCTCCAGCCGCCAAAGGCGATGGCCGCGCCGATCAGCCCGCCCACCAACGCATGGGAGGACGAAGACGGCAGTCCCCAGTACCAGGTAAGCAGGTTCCAGCAGATGGCCCCCATGAGCGCGGCCAGGACCAGGGCATGGGAACCGGCGACCATCTTCGGATCGACGATGCCGCTGCCCATGGTGTGCGCCACGGCCGTGCCCAGAAAAGCCCCGAGCAGGTTGAGCGCCCCGGCCATGCACACGGCCGTGAACGGGGAAAGCACCTTGGTCGAGACGATGGTGGCAATGGCGTTGGCACTGTCGTGGGCCCCGTTGGTGAAGTCGAAAAGCAGGGCCAATCCCACCACCGCGACGAGAAGGATGGGGAGATCAAGCATTTTTGAGCATCACCCCTTCCAGGACATCGGCCAGGGACTCGGTGCGGTTGACCGCATCCTCGATGCGGTCGAAAATGTGCTTCCATTTGACGATTTCCAGGATGGCATCGTAGTCGCGCCGAACGTCCCCGCCATCGTAGAGTTCGCCGATGCCGACCATGATCAGGGTCTCGCACTCGTGCTTGAGGTTCTCCACCTTGTGGAAATGTTCCTCGACTTTCTTGCTCTTGCTCATGAGCTGGAACACGACGCCGAGTTCGTCGATCATCCCCCGCATGTTGGTCACGATGCGCCGGGCCGGGTAGCGGATGCGCTCGAACCCGAACAGGCCGATGCGCGAGGCTATGGCCTTGATCAGGTTGAGGATGTCCTCCTGGGTCAGGTTGATCTCGTGGATGTCCTCGCGGTCGATGGGGGTGATGAAGGTGAGGGACAATTCCTTGGCGATGCGCCGGCTGATGGCGTTGCCCTCGGACTCGATGATGGTGATGCGCTTGCAGCGCTCCTCCACGTCCTCGAAGGAGGTGAACAGGTCGTCGAGCACACCGGCCGCCTTGGCTACCTTGCGGTGTTGCTCCTTGAACAGATCATAAAATTTCGCCGACCTGGGAAACAGGCTGAAACCCATGCGCCTCTCCGCTGGTTATGGGATGCGTGGCCAGAGGCCACGAACGTGTCATGCCAACCGGTCAGGTGGCCCGGGGCAGCCGCAGTACCCAGGCGGCCCCATCGAGAACGACCGATCCGCCCCACGGCGCGAGCACCTCGCCGGGCGGCGCGGCATCCAGGGCAACCGGGCCCTGGAACCGGATCTCCACCACTGCCTCGTCCACGGCCACCGACACGGCCACGGTCGCCCCGGCCGGTGCCTGGCCGAGCAGATCCGCCAAGACCCGGGTCAACACGCCGTGATCGACCCGGACCGGCGCCGGACCAGCGGGCGCCGCGACCAACCGGGCCGTGACACCCCGGGCCCGAAGCAGGGAGCCGGATTCGGCCAGGGCCTGCTTGAAGGCGGCCAGGGCATCGCCGGCCGGCGCCGCCGCGGCCGCGGCCGCAAACCGGTCCCGGGCCGCCGCGAGCAGATCGTCGATGACCTCGCGGATATCGCCCGCACCGCGGATGACCACATCCAAGGCGTTCCGGGCGGCATCCGGGTCCGAAGCCGCCAGATCCCGGGCCGTTTCGGCATAGCCCTGGACCTTGGTCAGGGGCGTGCGCAAACGGTGGGAGGCGTCGATGACGAAATCGCGAAAAATCCTGTCCAGGGCCGCCACTTCGGTCACATCGTGAAAGGTGGCGATGCGCGTGTGGGCATCCCCGGCCACCGGCACCACGGAAATCTCGGCCATGCGCTCGCCCGGCAGTTCGTAGCGCCCGACCGGTCCCTGGCCCGGATGCTCCCCGCCCAGGCAACGCTCAATGGCCAGGCTCATGCCGGCTTCGATGGGCGTCTTGCCCGCCGGATCGGCGTTCCCGGGAAACATGGCGGAAAGCGCCCGGTTCACGGCCTGGATACGGCCCCGGTCGTCAAGGATGGCCACGCCTTCGGCCATGCCGTCCAGGATGGCGGCCTGACGCTCGCGCCGTTCCTCGATCTCCCGGACATGGGCGCCCACCCGTTCGGCCAGGACATTGACCGCCTCGGCCAGGGGCGCGAAATCCCGGGCCGGCACGATATGGATGCGCCGGTCGTATTCGCCCCGGCCGATGGCCGCCACCACATCGGAAATTTCCTTCACCGAGTGCGACATGCTCCGGGCCAGACCGTAAGCGACCAACCCGCCGGCCACAAAAACCAATCCCAGCACCCACAGCAAGGTGACCCGCAGCCGGCCCAGTTCACCGCGCAGGGACGAGACCGGCAAGGCCAGCCGCAACACGCCGGCCGGCACGCCCGGTATCCCCGGAAAGGGCTCGGCCACGTACAGCATATCCCGACCGAGGGTATGGCTCAGGCGCACGTCCTGCCCGTAGCCGCCGGAAAGCGCCTGGCGCACCTCGGGCCGGGCGGCGTGATTTTCCATCTCGGCCACGCCCGAGGTCTTGACTTCGGAATCGGCCACCACCCGACCGTCCACGATGTAGGTCAGACGGAAGCCCAGATGGGGGCCCAGGGAGTCCACATACGCCGCCAACCCCGCCTCCCCGGACACGGGCGTGCGGGTGATGAACAGATGGCGGACAAGCCCCAGGGCACTGCGCGCCCGGTCCTCGGCCTCGGCCACCACCGTGTGCTCGGACTGGCGCGTGGCAAAGACAAAGACCGCGCTGAGGACCAACAGAAAAATGCCCCACGTCCAGAGCAGATACGTCAACGTGATGGACCGTTTGGCCATGGGCCCTCCCGCAGGGTGACAACGACGTGACAAATCGGTTGCGGATGCGCGTCATCCTGGTGACGCATGCGAGTCGGGGAAGGTATAGGCGGCCACGGCCCTGGCCGCAAGTCCGGAATGGGGGAGGAACGGACGGCGAAGGGAACGCCTCCGGCGGCCAAAGGGCGTTGCCCTTTGGAAACCCTTCCGCCAAAAGCCTGCCACAAGGCCGCGCGCACCAAAGGAACGCTCCATCGGCTCTGTGCCTGCAGCGGAGCCTTGCCGACGCCCGCGGCACGGCCTACAGGCCTTGTTACGGAGGCAACATGCGGTTTGCTACGGCGTCACGGACCTGGCCACGATTGCTGACCTGGTTGCTGATCATCGGTCTGCTGGCCGCCCTTGGGGCCTGCGCCGGGATGCCCGATCCGACGATCCGGCGCCGCGACGCCCTGGCCCTGGCCGCGTCCGGCGGTTTCGCCCCCCTGCCCGCGACGCCGGGCGGCGTGCCGGTTTGCATCCTGGCCCATCCCGGCCCGGGTGAGGATCTGGTGGTCTACATCGAAGGGGACGGACTGGCCTACCGCGACCGCCATACCCCCTCCCCGGACCCTACCCCGGTCGATCCCCTGGCCTTGCGCCTGGCCCTGCTCGATCCCGCGCCCAAGCGGGCCTACCTCGGCCGGCCCTGCCAGTATGCCGCGCCGCTGCCCGCCGCCATCTGCCCGGAGCGCCTGTGGACCACGGCCCGGTTCGGCCCCGAGGCCCTGGCCGCCCTGGACACGGCCCTGGACCGGGCCAAAGCAGCCACGAATGCCCGGCGGCTCCATCTGGTAGGCTATTCCGGGGGCGGGGCCATGGCCGTGCTGCTGGCCGCGAAGCGGACCGACGTGGAGAGCCTTGTCACCGTGGCCGGCAACCTCGACACCGCCGCCTTCTCCGCCTGGCACCAAGTGACGCCCATGACCGCCTCGGCCAATCCCCTGGACGCGGCCCCGGCCGTGGCCCGGCTGCCCCAGGCCCATGTGGTGGGCGCTCGCGACCGCATCTGCCCGCCGCTGTTGGCCGCCCATTTTCTCGACCGGCTGGGGCACCCCCCCGCGGCCACCCGCATCGTCCTGCCCGAAGCGGAGCATCACCAGGGCCTGGCCGCCGCCTGGCCGACGATCCTGATGCGTATCCGCCGCGATATCGCCCCCCTGCCCGCCCGGGACGACCGGTCCCTGCAACCGATCGGTACCCGGCGGGATGCCTCACCGGTGTTGCCAGCCGCTATAAAAAGGAATAGTTAAAAATATCATGTTTCCTTCAACCAGGAGCATCCCCATGCGCCGCACGCCACTCCTTGCCTGCATGGCCTTGTGTCTGGCCCTGTCCGCCTGTAACGCTGTTACCACCATCAATAATAAAGACATTTCCGGAAAACCGACGATTTACGCCAAGGTGAACAAGGAGCCGGATGCCCGGCTGCTCGGCTGTTTCACCCGCCCGCGCCCCCAGGAATACAAACGGCCCAACTCCTACGAGTTCTGCCTGGTCAAGGATGGCGACAAATACGCCATGTACTATTATATCCTGGACGGCAAATCCCTGGCCACCTTCAAGGGCTGGTCGCCGAGCCTGATCGACGGCGATTCCGTCACCAGCGGCTATGACGGCTCGCGCTACTTCGTCAAAGACGATGGCGTCTGGCAGATGACCACGGTCGGAGGTCCCCATCCCATGAAGCGGATCAAGTAACGGGGCTGTCCCGCCGCCCGGGGACATCCTGCCAGGACCGGACCGTCGTTTCGCACGCGGCGCCTGGCGCGTCGGCCGGCCTGAAAACGTGTTCAAATCTTGACGGCGGTGTGCGCACCGCCGTCAAGATTCTTATTCGGAAACGCACCCCGCCTGCCGCAATCCGGTGTCACGGCAGGGAAACTTTCCGGGCTGAAAGGGATGACAACCCGTGACTGTCCGGTTATATCCGCGCCATGTGGGAAATGATCGCCATCTTTGTCGGCATCTTCGTCGTCCTGAGCGCCGGGCTGTGGTTTTTCATCCGCCAGAACGCCCGCAAGCGCAACGATGTCATCGCCTCGGGAAAATTCGATTTCGACGCGTTCAAATCCCGGGAAATCGCCCGGCGGGGCATCCACGACACGACCAGGATCGGCAAGTCGCGTTGACGGACGCCGCGTCCGACCACCGACTGCGCCTGGTCTCCTTCTGCGCCCTTTCCCGCCCGGCCCACCAAGGAGAACGTCATGCCCCGATTCCGCATCTTCCTGTTGTCCAGTCTGCTGATGACCGTTCTGTGTCTCCTGGCCACGACCGCCGCGGTCCTGGCCGCCGACCCGCCGGCAACCCTCGCCGGTATCAGCCTGGGCGACGAAGCCAAGCAGCATAGCAAACGTATCCGCCTCAACAAACCGCGCACCATGGATGCCGCGCCCTGGCTGCGCCGCTTGCCCGTGACCGGGGACAAATACTTCACCGGCGGCTACGTGCTGGTCGGGACCTGCGCCTCGCCCGGACGGGTGGTGCGCATCAAGCTGCGCTACCGCGACACCAGCGTGGAATTCTTCCGCAAGCTGGCCGGTGACATGCTCGGCAGCTACGGCGATCCGGCCGAATACAAGGGCGACTTCGAGGGCCGGACCATGGGCAACAAATGGTCGTTCACCGATTCTTCGACGCGCCCCGTGAGCCTCATCCTGCAGCACACCGAAGGCGAGGACCCGGAACTGGGCACCGGCACCACCATCAAGCTCACCAACTGGGGCCTGCTCGAAGCCGAACGCGCCTGCTACCAGGAACGCCATGCCCCGGCCGTGACCGCCGCCAATCCCAAGGCCGCCGCCAAGGACAACGGCTACCTGCCCGAATAACGGAGTGCGCCATGCGTGACCTGGCCTACGACCCGTCGCTTGCAACCGGATTTGGCGACATTGACGAGCAGCACCGGATGTTTCTCGACATGCTCGGCGAACTGGCCACGCGCATCGAGCAAGGCGCCCATCGTCAGGGCTTTCTGGACGCCTTGCAGGGCATGCGCCTCTATGCCGCCCAGCATTTCAGCGACGAGGAAGCCCTCATGACCCAATGGGAATACCCGGAATACGAGGCCCATTGCCGGTTGCACGGGACGTTTCGCACCATGACCGAGGAGCTGGAGAAACGGGCCGCCGCGGGGCCTGGCCTCGTCTCCCTGGAAATGCTTGAATTCCTGGGCCAGTGGTTCATCGGCCACATCCGCACCGAAGACCTGCGCTTCGCCGCCCATGCCAAGGCCCGGCGCGAGACCGGGGAGGCCTAGGAGGAGGCAGGGGGGAACACCTCCGGCGGCCAACGGCTGCGCCCTTTGGAATCCCGGATGGCAGCGGAAGGCCGACAACCTAAGGGGTGTCGGCAGTCACTTCGGGCGGATTTTTGAGCGTGAGGGCGAAAATGTAGCGCTCCACCACCTCGAGCACCACCACGTCCGGCCGCTCGGCCCGGATGATCTCCGGCGAAAAGGCGTGGGACCACAAAAACACCGACCGCGAAAACCCTTCGGCCAGATACGGCACCATGGGCCGGGTGAAGGAATCGTGGAAAAAGACCGCCCGGGGCCCGTCCGGCCGGTCCGTCTCGCGTGCGATGCGATCCCGGCCCGGCTGACCGGCCGGATCGGCATAGGCGCCGGGAGCGGCCTCCCGGGCCTTGGCATCGAGCAGGCGCGGCACGATATCCACCTCGGTCAGCACGTCCGGCATAAGCAGCATCTCGGCCAAATCCCCGCCCGGTTGCTCTTTTTCCTCGATAACACAGGCGGCATCGGCCAGAGGCGAAATTCCTGGAAGTGTACCGCCCAGGGCCGCCACCACGGCCGACGCGGCCCGGTAGGCGCCGAACCGGCTCCAATGGGTGTCGGTCTTGAGATAGGCCCGGCGTTCGGTCTTGGCCTGGGCGAGGACCTCGCGCAGGTCGAGCACCGCCACCCCGGCTTGGCGCAGGGCCGGCAGGACCTGATCGAGCCGCGACTGCGGCCCGAGGGGCCGTATGCCGGCCGGCAGGAACTCGGGATAGACGGTCGCCTTGTTCGGCGCCACCACCACCAGATAGGCGATGCCTTGGGCCGCCAGCCAGTTTTGGCGCTCGACCTGCGTGCGCACCATGGTCGCGATGTCCCCGGCATCCAGGGGTATGGCGTT
>JAWRKJ010000290.1:0-6017 GCA_040307025.1 Desulfovibrionaceae bacterium
TCACCTGCTTCTTTTAAAGAGGCCGGACCGGCACCACCGTTCCTCCGACCAGGCCTTCACGGTCGGCCGGGATGGTGATGAGACCGTCGGCAAGGAGCAGGGTCTTGAGCAACCCGGATTTGCCGAGCACCGGATGAGCCAGGGGAGGCTGGCCGGAACGCTGTTCCAGGCACACGCGCACATGGTCCTCGCGGCCCTGCGTGGAGGCCACGTTGCGGGACAGCTCGGCCGGAAAGGTCGCGGGTTCCCGGTCAAAGGCGACGATGTCACCGGCCAGGTGGCGCACCAGGGGCAGGCCGAAAATAAGCATCACGACCTGGGCCGAGGCCACCTGTCCGGGCAGGCCCAAGACCGGCTTGCCGCCCACGCGGCCCAGGATGGTTGGCTTGCCGGGACTGATCGCCACGCCGTGGGCCAGGATATCGGCCCCGAGACGGCACAGGGCGTCCAGGGTGTAATCCCGGGCCCCGACCGAACTGCCGCCCGACAGGAGCGTCAGATCGTATTGGGCCGTAGCCGTTTCCAGGGCGGCGTGAATGCCGTCCAGATCGTCGGGCACCAGGGGAAAAGCCGTGGGCTCGGCCCCGGCCGCGCGCACCATGGCGAGCAGGGCATGGGTGTTGACGTCGCGGATCTGGCCCGGCGTCGGGGTGGCCGTGATGGGCACCAGTTCGTCGCCGGTGGAAAGCACCGCCACCCGGGGCCGCTGTCCGACCGCCACCCGGGCATGGCCCAAGGCCGCCAGCATGCCGATCTCCTGGGGCCGCAGCCGTGTGCCGGCGGCGAGCACGAGCCGGCCCTCGGACGCATCCTCGCCTGCCAGAAGCACGTTGTCCCCCGGGGCCACGGGTCGCCGGATCTCGATGGCCCCGGCCCCCATGTCCTCGGTGTATTCGACCATGACCACGGCATCGGCCCCGGTGGGCAGCAAGGCCCCGGTGACGATGCGGGCGCAGCCCCCGGGCGGCAGCGGTTTTTCGGGCCGCGTGCCGATGGGAATGTCCATGGCCAGATCGAGATAGGCCGGGTTGGTTTCGCCGGCCCCGAACACCTCGGCCGCCCGCACGGCATAGCCGTCCATGGAGGCCCGGTCGGCGGCGGGCAGATTCTCGGCCGGCACGATGTCCTCGGCCAAAAACCGGCCGTGGGCCTGGTCCAGATCAACGGTTTCAGCGCCCAGAGGCGCAAATCCGCGCAACAAGTCCGTGAAGTCGGCCGTGGACACGGCCCGAAAAAAACCTTCGCGCATAGTTGATATCCTTCAGGAATTCGGCGAGAGCAAGGTCAGGGCATGCCGGGCCGCGCCGTAAAGTCCGGTATCCATGTGGTGCACCAGGCATATGGGGATGGTGGCCAAGAGGTCCCCGTAGGTGGGGGAGTCGAGAAATTCCCGGGCAAAGGCCTCGTGCCGGACCAAAAGAGGATTTTTGGCCGCCACGCCGCCGCAAATATATATCCCGCCGGTCGCCAGCACGGTCAGGGCGTAATCGCGCACGGCCCGGCCGAAAAATCCCGCGAACAGGGTCGCGGTCTGGCTCTCCGGGGTCAAGCGCTCGGCCACGGCGGCCGGAAGCAGGTCGTGGCCGGTCAGGAACAGGTGGAGCCGGGCCAGGCCCGACCCGGACAGCACCGAGTCGTAGCGCGCATAGTGTTCCCCGGTCAGCCGGCACAAAAACCGGGCAAAGGCCTGCTCGGTCAGATCGCGCAGCCGGGCCTCGGACTGTCCGCCCTCACTCGGCAGGGCCGTGACACCCCCAGCCGGCCCCGGGATCAGGGCCGCCATGCCCAGGCCCGTGCCGGCGCCGATCACCGCCCGCACCTTGTCCGGGTCCATCTCCCCGGGCCGCACCACCAGGGCGTCATCCGCCGCTTCGCTGAGGCAACCCAGGGCCTGGCCGATGAAATCGTTGATGCAGGCCACCCGGCCCGGGCCGAACGCCGCCTCCAGCCTGTCGAGATCCAGCGTCCAGTCGATGTTGGCGAAATGCACCCGGCGATTGACCACCGCCCCGGGCACGGCGAACACGGCCGCGTCGACCGTTCCGGGCGCAAGGTCCAGGCCGCTGGCGGCCAAGGCGTCAAGCAGTCCCTCCTGGGAGCCGAGTCCGGCCGTGGCCAGGGAGACCTTGGCCAACAGCCGCAAACGACCCGCCGCGTCCCGGGTGAAATGGGCGAACCGACAGGAAGTGCCGCCGATATCGGCGGCCAGGATGCGCGGCGGTTGTCCGGCGTGCGCGGCCATGGAACAGCTCCTTGAAGGGCGGCTCGATTTGCGGCACTGTCCGCCTCGCCCCTTTCCCAATAGTAGCCAGGGCACGGACGGAAACGCAAGCATGCACCACGACGCCGCCTCCTTCGGCCTGGCCGGGGCCGCTTTGGGCCTTTCGGCCGGATTTTCCCCGGGACCGCTTCTCTCCCTGGTCCTGACCCAGTCCATGGTCCACGGCACCCGGGAGGGCATCAAGGTGGCGCTCGCGCCCCTGGTCACCGACGCGCCCATTCTGCTTGCGGCCTGGCTCGTACTGTCGCGCCTGGAGGGCCGCTCCTGGGCCCTGGGGATCGTGGCCCTGGCCGGGGCCGTCATGCTCACGCGCTATGCATTCGACTGCTTCACCCCGCCGCCGCCAGAGACCGCCGGTTCGGACCGAGCGCCCCATTCCCTGGGGCGGGGAGTCGTGGCCAACTTCCTCAACCCCCATCCCTATCTGTTCTGGCTCACCGTGGGCATGCCCATGCTGCTCGATGCCGCGACCGTGGGGGTGCTGGCCGTGCTGGCGTTCGTGACCGTGTTCTACGCGGCCATTGTCGGAGCCAAGATCGCAGCCGCGGTGTTGGCCGGACGCTTCCGGCGTTTCCTGGCGAGCAAGGCCTATCGGCTCTTCATGGCGGCCCTCGGCCTGTCCCTGCTCTACTTCGCGGTCCTGTTCGCGATCCAGGGCTACTCCATGCTTTTTTGAGCCGGATCGCGCATTGTCCTTTACCGGGTTCGCCCGTATCATGGCAACGCGAAGGTGCCGCTCTGCGGCGTCAACCAGGCAAGGAGCTTTCATGACCAGTCCGTTTACCATCGGCCTTGTCCAGATGGCCCCGGAAAAATCCGTGTCCGCCTCCCTGGAAAAGGCCGCCAGCCGTATCGCCGACGCGGCCAAGGCCGGAGCGAACGTCGTCTGCCTGCCGGAACTGTTCGCCACCGAATATTTCTGCCGCAACCAGGATCATGCCGCCTTCGATCTGGCCGAGCCCATTCCCGGTCCGACCACCGCGGCCATGGCCGCGGCGGCCAAGGCCACCGGCACCGTGGTCGTGGCGCCGCTGTTCGAACGCCGGGGCCCGGGCTGCTACCACAACTCCCTGGTGGTGCTCGGCCCGGACGGGTCGGTGCTCGGCCGCTACCGCAAGATGCACATTCCCCACGACCCGGGATTCGAGGAAAAATTCTATTTTACGCCCGGCGACACGGGGTTCACGGCCGTCAAAACCCCATACGGCCCCATCGGAACGCTGATCTGCTGGGACCAGTGGTTTCCCGAGGCGGCCCGGGCCACGGCCCTGCTCGGGGCGCTGGTGCTGGTCTATCCTACGGCCATCGGCTGGCATCCCGCGGAAAAAGCGGAATACGGCGCGCGCCAGCGCGATGCCTGGATGACGGTCCAGCGCGGCCATGCCATTGCCAACGGCATCTACGTGGCCGCCATCAACCGGGTCGGCATCGAGGGCGGCGGCCCGGGCTACGGCGAGACGCTTGAATTTTGGGGATCGTCGTTTCTGGCCGATCCGTCGGGACAGGTCATGGCCCAGGCCGGCACCGACACCGAGGAAATCGTAACCGGCGTCATCGACCCGGCCATCCTGGAAACCACCCGCCGCCATTGGCCGTTTTTGCGCGACCGGAGGGTGGACGCCTACGGCGGGCTGACCCGCCTCTATGGAGACTAGCCGCCCATGAAACGCAATATCTACCTGCGCACCATTCCCATCGAGGAAGCCCTTTCCCGGGTCATGGCCGAACTGGACCGGGAAACGCTCCTTGGCACCGAACGCATCGGCGCCGAACATGCCGCCGGCCGCATCACGGCCGAGCCGGTCATTGCCCGCCATTCCTCGCCCACCTTCCACAGCGCGGCCATGGACGGCATTGCCGTGCGGGCGGCCGACACCTTCACCGCCCGGGAAGGTTCGCCGGTGCGGCTGGCTCCGCAAAAGGATTTCGTGTTCGTCAACACCGGCCATCCCCTGCCCGCCGGCTTCGACGCCGTGGTCATGATCGAAAACGTGGTCATGGACGGCGAGGCGGCCACCATCGAAATGCCGGTGGCGCCCTTTACCCACGTGCGGCGCATCGGCGAGGACATCGTGGCCACGGAAATGATCCTGCCGCGCCACCGCCGGGTGTCGGCCTACGACGTGGGCGCGCTTTTGTCCTGCGGAGCCTACGAGATCGAAGTCTTCAAGCAGATCCGCATCCGGGTCATCCCCACCGGCGACGAGGTCATGGACTTCACGACCCGGCCCGCGCCCGGACCGGGCCAGGTGGTGGAGAGCAATTCCATGCTGCTTTCCGCCCTGGCCGACGAGTGGGGCATGGCCTGCACCCGGGTGCCGCCGGTGCGCGACGATCCCGACGCCCTGGCCGCCGCCCTGGAGGAAGGGCTCGCCTCGGACGCCCACATCGTCGTGATCGTGGCCGGCTCCTCGGCCGGCAGCAAGGATTTCACCCGGGCCACCATCGAACGGGTCGGCAAGGTGCTGGTGCACGGCGTGGCGGCCATGCCGGGCAAGCCTTCGCTTTTGGGCCTGGCCAAGGGCAAGCTCGTGGTCGGCGCGCCGGGCTATCCGGTCAGCTCGGTGGTTTGTTTCGAGCGGCTGCTCTATCCCCTGGCCTGTTGGATCTCCCGGACCGAACCCCGCCGCCGCCCGACCGTCCAGGCCGTCCTGGCCCGCAGCGTGCCCTCGCGCATCGGCATGGTCGATTTCGTACGCCTGTCCGTGGGCCAGGTCGGCGAGCATTATGTGGGCCTGCCCCTGTCGCGCGGGGCCGGCAGCATCTCCACCATGACCAAGGCCCAGGCCGTGACCCAGCTCCCGGCCGAGGCCGAGGGCATGGAAGCCGGCACGACCGTGACCGCCGAACTGCTGGTCGATGCCGGGGAGCTTGCGCACACCCTGGTCTGCGTGGGCAGCCACGACAACACCCTCGACACCCTGGCCGACCGGCTCATGCGCCGCAATCCGCCCATCCGGCTGGCTTCCAGCCACGTGGGCAGCATGGGCGGGCTCATCGCGCTCAAAAACGGTGCCGCCATGGTGGCCGGTTCCCACCTGTTCGACCCGGCCACCCGGGACTACAACTTCCCTTTCCTGGCCAAATACCTGCCCGGCCTCGACGTGCTGGTCGTCAACCTGGCCATCCGCCACCAGGGACTCATTGTGGCGCCGGGCAACCCCAAGGGCATCACCGGCGTGGCCGACCTGGCCCGGCCCGGCGTGCGCTACCTGAACCGCCAGCGCGGGGCCGGCACCCGCATCCTGCTCGACCACCATTTGGCCTTGAACGGCATCACCCCGGAGCAGGTCCAGGGCTACGGCCGGGAGGAACACACCCACATGGCCGTGGCCGTCAACGTGCTCACGGGCGCGGCCGATTGCGGCCTGGGCGTGTACGCGGCGGCCCGGGCGCTGGGGCTCGATTTCGTGCCCCTGGCCAAGGAGCGCTATGACCTCGTTATCCCGACCGCCTTCCGCGACGACCCGAAAATCGCCGCTGTGCTGGAGGTCGTGGCCAGCGACGCCTTCAAGGCCCAGGTCAAAACCCTGGGCGGCTACGAAGTGGACTGGACCGGCCAGGCCATGCAGCCCGGCCAAGGCCTGCCCGGCGAACCGGCCCTGGCGTAGGCTGTAGGGAAGGACGGGACGGGGGAAAGACGCCTCCGGCGGCCGGGAAGGGGGTCACCCCCTTCCCGGACCCATCCCGAAAGGGACCGCGGGAATTCGCCCTCGGCGCAAACAAAGTGAACTCG
>JAWRKJ010000291.1:0-59668 GCA_040307025.1 Desulfovibrionaceae bacterium
GGACGAGATCGAAGCGGCCCGGTCCGAGGCCGACGTGGACTTCCTCCAGGACGAAGCCCCCCGGGCCCTGGAACAATCCGTGGAGGGCGTGAACCGGGTCACGGCCATCGTCTCGGCCATGAAGAAGTTTTCCCATCCCGGCGGCGAGGAAAAAACCGCCGTGGACATCAACGCCGCCGTGGAGAACACAATCACCGTGGCGAAAAACGAATGGAAGTACGTGGCCGACGTGGTGCTGGAACTCGACCGCGACCTGCCGCCGGTGTTCTGCCTTCCCGGAGACTTCAATCAGGTCATCCTCAACATCCTGGTCAACGCCGCCCACGCCATCGCCGACAAGGTCAAGGGCACCACCGACAAGGGTACCATCACCATCCGCACCGAGGCCGACGGGGATTTTTGCAAGCTTTCCGTGGCCGACACCGGCAAGGGCATTCCCGAGGAAAACCGCAGCAAGATTTTCGATCCGTTCTTCACCACCAAGGAGGTGGGCAAGGGCACGGGCCAGGGCCTGGCCATCACCCACAACATCGTCGTCACCAAGCACGGCGGCAGCATCGATTTCGAGTCCGAGGTGGGCAAGGGCACGACCTTCGTGGTCCGGGTACCGTTTGGCACCCTCGATCCCGTCGGCGGTCTGACCGAGGAGCCGGCATGAAGACCCGCATCCTGTTCGTGGACGACGAACCCAATGTCCTTTCGGCCTTGCGGCGCATGTTCCACGACATGCGGGGCGAGTGGGAGATGGCGTTCGTGTCCGACGCCCGGGATGGGCTGGCCTTGCTCGCCGAGCAACCCTGCGACGTGGTGGTGGCCGACATGCGCATGCCGGGCATGGACGGGGCGACGTTTTTGCGCGAATCCCAGTCTGTTTGTCCCGGGGCCATCCGCATCGTGCTCTCCGGCCATTCGGATCGGGACATGATTTTGCAGACCGTGCGGCCGGCCCACCAGTTCTTGCCCAAGCCCTGCCAGCCGGACGAACTCAAGGCCGTCATCACCCGGGGGCTGGCCCTGCGCGAGGTGTTTCTGGACGACCGGGTCAAGGACGTGGTGGCCCGGATCGACCGGTTGCCCACGGTGCCCCGGCTCTACTCGGCCCTGGTCGACGAACTGGGCAAGCCCGAGCCGTCGGTGCGGGTAGTGGCCGGGCTCATCGCCCAGGACGTGGGCATGGCGGCCGGCATATTAAAACTCGTCAACTCGGCCTTTTTCGGCCTGCGCGTCCACGTGTCGAGCCCTGCCCACGCCGTGAACCTGCTCGGACTCGACATTGTCACGTCCCTGGTGCTGACGGTCGGCCTGTTCGACCGGTTCAACAAGGAGGCCTTCCGCGATTTCGATCTGGAAAAGCTGTGGCGCCACAGCCTGTCCACGGGCCGGCTGGCCCGGGTGATCGCCACCCTGGAAGGGGTGGCCGTGGCCCAGCAGGAACAGTGCTTTATCGCCGGCCTGCTCCATGACGTGGGCAAGCTCGTCATGGCCACCAATTTTCCGGAGGCCTATGCCACGGTCATCGCCGGCTGCCAGCAGGGGCAGGGCACGATCCTCGACATGGAGCGGCAGGTGTTCGGCGCTTCCCATGCCGAGGTGGGGGCGTATCTGCTCGGGTTGTGGGGCGTGGACGACGCCGTGGTGCGCGCGGTCTACCTGCACCACGAGCCCGGCCGGGACCAGCGGGCCGGCTTTTCCATCCTGGCCGCCGTGCACACGGCCAACCGGTTCGAGCACGAACTGGTGGTCATCAGCCACGGCTATGCCATCAATCCCCTGGACGAACTCTTTTTGGCCGCCTCGGGGTTGTCGGACCGCCTGCCGGTCTGGCGTGAGGCCTGCCAGGAGGCCGTGGCCAAGGCCCTGGACGCCGACGAGGAGTGAGCGGCCGAACCTCCTCTCCGCCGAACCGCCGCCTCCCTCTCCCCGGGATTCCAAAGGGTGCCGCCCGTTGGCCGCCGGAGGCCTTTTTCCCTGCCTTTGCAGCTAACGCGGCATCAGGATGTAGGACTTGGCCGTGCCCTTCATGAGGCCGGCCTGATGGGCGGCTTTCGCTCCGGGGCCGAGGTAGAGGTCGAAATGGTTGCCGCGCATGCAGCCGGTGTCCTGGGCCATGACGAACCCGGTGAAGCGCTCGGGCGCGGGGCTCGTGAAGCCCGGCAAATCCCCGTCCACCACCATGAGCGTGCCGTAGGGCACGAATCCCGGGTCCACGGCCACGCTGCAGTGGGGCGTGACCGGCACGCCCATGGCCCCGACCGGCGGGGTCTGGGAGGCCTTGAAAAAGATGTAGCTCGGGTTTTGGGTCAGGTATTCCCGGATCTGGGTGGGATGCTCTTCCAGATAGCGCCGGATGCGCTGCATGCTCATCTCTTCCTGGGGAAAGCAGCCCCGGTTGACCATGACCCGGCCCACGCCCACGTAGCGATGGCTGTTTTTGCCGTTGAACAGGACGTAGGTCGTGGAGCCGTCCTCGATGAAGCGCAGCTTGCCCGAACCCTGGACGTGCAGGAAAAACACGTCGATCGGGTCCTTGGCATAGCCGATTTCCAGGCCCCGGCCGCGCAGGGCCTTGCCGTAGTCGATGGCCTCCCGGCTGTAGTTTTTGCCGGCGCCGCCGGGATTGCGGTAAATGGGCCAGACGTAGGGCGCGTGCTCGGTGCGCGAGACCTCGATGGTGGGCTCGTAGTAGCCGGTGAGCAGCGTGTCGGACTCGATGGGCACCCACTTGAAATACTTGCCGAGCACGGACGGGTCGCGGTCCAGTTCCGGCAGGATGCGCCGGAAGGTGACCAGAGTCTGATGCAACTGGCCGTAGGTGAGCCGGGCGCCGGGACGATCCACGGCCAGGGCGCCTTGGGGCTTCCGGGCCACGTGGGCGATGGAACGGTCCACGGCCGGGGCCAGGGAGGCGAAGCTTTGAACCTGCTGGCTGGCCGGGGAAATGCGCGTGGGCCAGGGCGTGGTGATCGGAGCCTGGGCCACGGGCGGCGCGGTGCGGGTCGCGGGCAGGTTTTGGCTGACCGGAGTCTTGGCCGTGCCGGCGCAGCCGCCAAGCAGGGCCAGACCGGCCAGGCACGAAAGGACCACAAGGACGCGGGTGTGGGAAAATATCGGGTGACGCATGGACCGGACTCTAGCGCGGGGAATGCGGGTTGACAACGGACAGGGCGGCGTGGAGCAGACGCCGGAGCCGGAATGGACTGGACGGGCGCGGCGGACGGGCGCGGTGTTGACAGATCGCCCGCCAGTCGACACCTTTCCCCGGGTCGCGCCAGCCGGCCGGCTCCTGGCCGGACACGGCAGACGGGCGTGACGCCAAGGAGATTTCGTGCGTAAAACCGCATCCCTCGCCGTCTGGCTTGCCGGGCTGACCGTGGTGTTGGTCGTGGTGCTGTTCCGGCTTGAAGGCCGGCTCGACTTCAGCCTCTACGACGAAGGCTTTCTCTGGTACGGCGTGCAGCGCGTCCTGGCCGGCGAGGTCCCCATGCGGGATTTCATGGCCTACGATCCCGGGCGCTACTATTTCTCCGCCGCCCTCATGCGCTTGTGGGGGGACTCCGGGCTTCTTTCCCTGCGCGCGACCGGGGCGGTCGTCGAGGCCCTGGGGCTTTTTGCCGGCCTGTGGATCGTGGCGCGGTCCGCGCGCCGGGCAGGGGCGGTGTTCCTGGTCCTGGCCGCCGTCACGCTGGTGGCCTGGATGCAGTGTTACTGGATCATATATAACATCACCATCGCGATCCTGCTCGTGGCCGCCTTGGTGTGGCTCGCGGCCCATCCGTCCGGCGCGCGCCACCTCGGGGCCGGGATCATGGTCGGCCTGGCCGCGGTCATCGGCCGCAACCACGGCGTCTACGGCCTGGCCGGCAGCCTGTGCGCCCTGGCCTTTGTCAATGCCCACCGGGGCGTCAACCGCGCCCTGGTCGGCCGGCTGGCCCTGTGGGGCCTGGGCGTTGTGATCGGGTTTGCGCCGACCCTTGCCATGTGCGCCGTGGTACCCGGGTTTTACGCGGCGTATTGCGACAACATCCGCCAGCTTTTGGCCATGTCCGGCACCAACGTCACCTTGCCCGTCCCCTGGCCCTGGACCGTGCCCTTTGCCCACCTCTCCCCGGACATGGCCGTGCGCAAGCTGCTCGTGTCCCTGTTTTTCCTGGCCACGGGTCTGTTCGGGGTCGTTTCTTTGGCTTGGCTGGCCATCCAGGGCCTGCGCCGCCGGCCGCTGCCGCCGGTGTTCGTCGGCGCCGCCTGCCTGGGGCTGCCCTACGCCCATTATGCCTTTTCCCGGGCCGATATCATCCATCTGGCCCACGGCATTTTCCCCATGCTGCTCGGCTGCCTGGGATTTTTGGCCGGGAAGCGGGGAGCCATAAAGTGGCTTGCCACCTTGGTCCTTTGCGGGGCGAGCGTATTTGTCATGATGGGCGAGTACCGCTTTGTGTACAGCAGCCCGGAAAAAGGCTGGACCGAGGTGAGCATCGGCGGCGACCGGATCGTGGTCGATGCGCCGACCGCTCGGGATGTGGCCTTTTTGCGCGGGCTCGCGGCCAAATACCTGGGGCCGGACAAGGGCCTGCTCACCATGCCCCGTTGGCCCGGGGCCTATGCCCTGCTCGGCCAGCGCTCCCCGGTGTGGGAGATCTACGCCATCCATCCGCGCCCCCGGGCCTTCGAGGAACAGGAAATCGCGCGCCTCGATCCCGCCCGGATCGGTCTGGTGCTGCTCGACAACCAGGCCCTGGACGGCCGGGACGATCTGCGCTTTCAAAACACCCATCCCCTGACCTACCGGTTCGTGCGCGAGCACTTCGACCGGCTGCCGGAGGGGACCGATCCGCGCTTCGAACTGTATGTTCCGAAAAAGCCCGGAGAAAACGGTTAACGCCGATCAAGGAAACAGTATGCGACATCCCTGGTGGTCGACGCTTCGCACGTTCGCGGGCATAAGCGCCGTCACGCTCCTGCTGGCCGTAGTGGCCTATGGCCTGTTTCTCTACGTCCGCTCGGCCGATTTTTACGACTACGCCAAGTGCGGGACCCGGGGCTGGATCAACAGCCCCCACGAACTCGATGCGGAACTGGGCTTCCGCGCGGCTCCGGGCAAGACCGGCGAGGAGTTCTACGCCGTTGGCCCGAATATCGTCAGCCGCATTTCCCGCGACGGTTTCCGCATCCCCGTGGGCGCGCCGGACACGGTCCCGACACAGCGCCCCCTGGTTTTGAGCCTCGGCTGTTCCTTCGCTTTCGGCTCCTCGACCCTGGCCGAGGAAAATTACGCCTATCTCTTCGCCGCCGGGCTCCACGGCACGGCGCTCAATGCCGGGGTCAGCAGCTACGGCCTGTCCCACATGCTGCTGCGCGCCCGCAAGCTCATCCCGCGCTACAAGCCCGACATCGTCATCTTCCAGTATGCGCCCTGGCTCGTGGACCGGTCCTTCGGCTATGCCCCGACCTATTTCGCCAAGCTGCCCGGACCGTATTTCTACCGGGCCGCGGACGGCGGCCTGCGCCTGCACGGACCGTTCTATTTGAGCCAGACCTTTGATGTGAAGCTCGACGCCTACCGCGACTGCCACAAGTCTCTCTGGGACCGGCTGCGCTTTTTCGCCACCGTGGCCGCGCCCCTGCTCGTGACCCAGGACGCCCGGGAACTGGCTACGCGCTACGGCATGCTGCGCGGCACGATCCCTGTTCCGGTGCGGGACCGGATGGCCGTGCTCCAGGCCGCCTCTACGGAAATCGAGCGGTTGTGCCGGGAAAACGGCGCAAGCCTGTTCGTGCTGGCCCTGGATAATCCCGACACCCTGGACGACGCCGCCGTGCGGCGGGAAAAGGACTGGTTGGCGGCGCATTTCAAGGAACGTTTCGTGGACACCCGGCCCGTGCTCGCCGCCTACGCCGAGGCCCATCACCAGACGCCCCGGCTCCTTTTTACGCTGATGCGCGAAGGCAAGCAGATGGACGGCCATCCCAACGCCCTGGCCCACCGCCTGTACGCCGAGGCCCTGGCCCGGGCCTACGCGGCCCAGGCCACGCCACAGCCGGCGCAGTGAGGAGGTGGGGGGGGAAGAGCGCTTCCGGCGGCCAAAGGACGGAGTCCTTTGGAATCCTGCCCCGAGGGGAGCGAAGGACGGCTCTGTCGGCTCAGGCGCCGGCGGGGTGGCGCTCCAGGTAGGTGGCCGCGGCCTCGCCCGTGTTGAGGATGAGGTCGAGGGCGGTCACGGCGTGGTCAAAAGGCGGGTAGAGCTGGGGATATTCGGGATACCCGGCATAGCTCATCCAGGCCACGGCAATGCCGTGGGCCGCGAACTGGGACTCGTCCAGATAGTCCTTGGCCGCCGGGCCGGACAGATAGAGCGTGGCCCCGGCTTGCAGGCACAGGGAAAGCAGCCGCTCGGTCTTGGTGCCGTGGCCCTGGTAGTCCAGGGACGAGCTGAGGACGGTCGGAATGCCGAGATAGCCGCAGATCCAGTCGAGAAACAGGCGGTTGACGTCGATGAGGCGCCTGAGGTCGGCGGCCTTGGCGTAAAGCTCCTGCAGGGCCGGATAGACGGCCTCGAAGGCGGGCGCCTTCTTGTAGTGGTGCAGGAAGCTTTGCAGATGCTTCTGGGCCCATTGGCCGTCCTCGATGGTCGCCTCGTGGATGAGACTGGAGCGGCCGCTGGCATGCACCGGCACGCTGAGCCACAAGGGACCTTGGGCGGTCTTGATGCGGTTACGGTTGCGCCAGTCCCGCTTGGTGTACTGCACGTCGTCGTAAAGAATGAACTCGTCGACCTGCTTGATGATGTCGAAATAGCCCTTCCAGGGAATATAGTTGCTCTGGAGGATGGCGACGCGCTTCCCCATGGTGTCTCCCGGCGTCACGAATTGTCGTCGCGGCCGTATATTTGCCGTATGATCGTATACGGGCGTTGCTTGGTTTCCATGAAGACCTTGGACAGATAGATGCCGACGATGCCGATGCAAAAGATGATCAGGCCGCCGAGGAGCCAGATGGAAGCCATGACCGAGGTCCAACCGCTGACCGGCATCGAAAACACGAAGCGGTGCAGTACGAGATAGGCCACATACAGGGCCGACAGGGCCGACATGACAAGGCCGATGTAGAAAATGCCCTTGAGCGGCACGTCGCTGAACGAGGTGATGCCGTTGACCATGGCCGAGACCTTGCGCCGCAGGGTGTAGGTCGTCTCGGACGTACTCCACTTGTTGACGGTGTGGGGGCACTGGGCGAATCCGGTGATGAGCCACAGGCCGGCGATCATGATCTCCCGTTCCCTGTGGCCGAGCAGGGCATCGACGTAGCGCCGGGTCATGAGCCTGGCCGTGGTGATGTTGCGGGGAAAATCGAGGCCGGAGAGGGTGCGGAACACGGTGTAGAACAGGGCACCGCTCCAGCGTTCGTAAAAACTGCCCTTGCGCTGCTTTTGCACGCCGTAGACCACGTCGCAGCCTTCGCCGCGCATCCGGTCGGCAAAGGGAGCCAGCCATTCCGGTTCCTCTTCGAGGTCCACGTCGAGCAGGTAGACCAGCTCGCCCCGGGCCTGGGCCAGGCCGGTCATCATGGCCTTGTGGTGGCCGAAATTGCGCGAAAGATCGACCACGGTCAGGCGCGGGTCGTGCCGGGCCAGGGTCACGGCGACATCCAGGCTGTTGTCCGGAGAGCCGTCGTTGACCAGGACGATTTCGTGGTCGTCGCCGACCAGGGCCTCGGCCGCGGCATGGGCGCGGCGGCAAAATTCCTCGATATAGGCGGCCGAGCGGTACAGGGTGGCGACAATGGACAGCTTCATCGGCCGTGCTCCTTGGCGGCGCCGCCCGGGCAAGCCTGGTCCGGGGTGGCGCCGATACGCAGGCCGTGGGCGAGGTTGCGGAAGTAGTAGTCGTTGAAACCGGCCCGGGCCATGGCGGCCATGGTCTGCTCCACCGGATAGGCCACCCGGTGGAGGGTGAAGGCCTCGCCGTCGAAGGTGGCAAAGGCGGCGCGCGGGTCGCCGTCCCGGGGCTGGCCCACCGAACCGGGGTTGCACCAGACCGCGCCTTCCCCCTGCCACAGGGTCTGGACATGGCTGTGGCCGGACACGAACCGCCGGCCCTCCAGGGCCCGGAAATAAGCCGCGTCCGGGACGAGGTATTCGTCCAGGGGATCGCGCCAGCCGCCGTGGACGATTTCCATGTCTTCCAGCCGGCCGGCCGGGGCCAGGGAACCGAGCCAGGCCCGGTTTTCGGGCGTGATGACGCGTGCCTGGTAGGCCAGGCAGTCGTTGGCGCTTCGGGACCTGGGACAGGGCGTGCCCGTGGCCAGGTAGAAGTCGTGGTTGCCCTGGACCACCAGGGCCTCGGCCTCGCGCAGGCACTGGCAGCACTCGTTTATAAACGGGTAATAGCCGGCCACGTCCCCCGCGCAGACCAGCCGGTCGGCGCCAAGGGCCGCCAGGGCGGCCAGCACGGCCTGAAGGGCCGGCAGATTGCCGTGGATGTCAGAAATGATGCCGATCATAGACCACATGGTCCGCGACGTAGCGCACGGCGAATCCGTCCCGGACGGCGGGTTGTTCGGGCAGGATGCCGGTCAGGACATGGTCCAGGGCCATGCTCGCCTCGTTGTAGCCGAAGGCGGCGCGCAACGACGTGGAGGCGGAAATGCGGGCATTGACTTCCAGGAGCTTCCACTGCCCGTCGGCCAGGCGGAACTGGAAATTGGTGGGCCCCAGGGGGCGCAAGGCCGCGCACAACCGGTCGATGACCGCGTCCAGGGAGGCGTCCCGGACGATATGGGCCTTTTCCGTGGCCCCGGCCCGGGAGAGGGTGCGGCGCATGGCGATGGTCGCCCGGGCCCGGCCCTCGCCGTCGCCGAAAACGCCCACCGTATATTCGGCGTCGTCCGCGCCGACGATCGGCTGGATGAGACGGGTATCGTCGGTCTCGGCCGGGCCGAGGGCCGCGAGGTCCTCGGGACGCGCCAGGCGGATCAGGCCCTTGGAGGCCGAGCCGCAACGCTCCTTGAGCAGGCAGGGCAGGCCGTGGCGGGCGACAAAGGCCGCACTGTCGCAGGCCAGGGCCGTGGGAATGCGCACGTCCTCGCCGACCTGCCCCAGGGCTTGGTATTGGAGCCACTTGTCCTTGGAAAGCTCGATGAGTTCGCCGCGGTTGAGCACACAACGCACACCCAATCCGGCCAGGAAGTCCCGGCTTGCGTTGGCGTGGAACACGTCCGGCTCGATGCCGGGCACGAGTACGTCCACCCCGTGTTTTGCCACGACCCGGGCCAGCCAGGCGTCGTAGCCGGGATCGCGCGTGTACGGGGCCTGTTCGAAGGCGTCGGTCCAGGCCTGGCCCACGGCGTCGGGATAGATGTCCGCGCCGATGATTCGGCAGGGCGCGGCACGCAGGCGCAGGCTGCGGATGATGCCGTAGCCGATGACCGAGCCCACACCCGTGACCAGGACCGTGGTCATCGCCCGGCCCCGAGCCCCATGACCTGGCGCACGGCCGCGACGATGTGCGGCACGTCGGGATAGTAGGCCTCTTCCAGCACGGGCGAGGCCGGGATGGGCGCGTCGGGGAAGGTCACCCGGCGTACCGGGGCCTTGAGGGCCTGGGGCACGGTTTCCGCCACCACGGCGCAGATTTCGGCCGCCAGGCCGCCGTGGGGGTGGCCGAGGTCCGCCACCACCAGCCGGCCGGTCTTGGCCACCGAGCTGGCGATGGCTTCCCGGTCCAGGGGCGCGGCGCAACGCGGGTCGAGCACCTCGCAGTCGATGCCTTCCCCGGCCAGGGCCTCGGCGGCGCGCAGGCTTTCGCGCACCATCTGGGACACGGCGACAATGGTGATATCGGTGCCTGGGCGTCGGATCACGGCCTGGCCGAAGGGGACCTTGTACGGCTCGGCCGGCACCGGGCCCACGTCGTTGTACAGCCACCGGTGTTCGATAAAAAGCACCGGATTGCCGTCGTTGACGGCCTGCAAAAACAGTCCCTTGACGTCGTGGGGCGAGGCCGGCAGCACGATGCGCAAACCCGGGACCGGCAAAAACACGCCGTGCAGGGCCTGGGCGTGCTGGGCCCCGGAGCCCCAGCCCCGGGCCACGATGGCCCGGATAATGAGCGGGACGTGGACTTGCCCGTTGGTCAGGTAGTGCCATTTGGCGGCGTGGTTGACGATCTGGTCCATGGACATGAGCTGGAAATCGAGGCGCATGTGGACCAGGATCGGGCGTTTGCCGGCGCAGGCCGCGCCAATGCAGGCGCCGGTGACGGCGTTTTCGGCGATGGGGGAATCGAGGATGCGCTCGGCGCCGTAACGCTCGGCAAAGCCGTCCAGGACGCCGAAACTGCCGCCCGGTTCGGTGATGCCCTGGCCGATGATGAAGGCGTCCGGGCAGGCGTCCATGTAGAATTCGTGGGCTTCGCGCAGGGCTTCCTTGTAGCTCGCGCAACGCACGCCGTTGGCCGCGTCGCCGAGCAGGCGGATGTCGCTGTTGCAGATCTTGGTCCAGGGCATGGGCTCAGCTCCAGAAAACCGGTCCGAGGGCTTCCTCGGGGTCGGGGAAGGGCAGGCGTTGGGCCCGGACCATGACGGCGTCCATGGCCGCCCGCTGGCGGGCCATGAGCACGGGCACCTGGGCGGCCAGTTCCGGCGCCTCTTCCCCGAGCACGGACTCCAGCACCTTGATGGGGCAGCGCAACTGCCAGCTGCGCAGTTCGTGCCACGGGCGCACGCCCTGCTCCTGGTCGAACTTGACGCCCATGTGGCCGTACCAGCGGTAGGTCAGGCATTCGAGGAAAAAGGGGCCCTGCCCCTGGCGCACGGCGGCCACGGCGTTTCGGGCCGCCTTGTAGACCTCGACCACGTTGTTGCCGTCCACCCGGGCGGAACGGATGCCATAGGCCTTGGCCCGGGCGGCAATGTCCTCGTTGGGCTGGCGGCAGCATAGGGCCGAAGACGCGCCGTAGCCGTTGTTTTCGCACACGAACAGCACCGGCAGCCGGTGCAGGGCGGCGAAATTGAGGGATTCCGAGCTGCTGCCTTCTTCCATGGCGCCGTCGCCGAAAAAGGCCACGCTCACCCGGGAGCTGTGGTCCATTTTCGCGGCCAGGGCCTGGCCCACGGCATGGGGCACGCCCCCGCCGACAATGGCCGAGGTGCCGTAGATGCCGTAGCGCGGCGCCACGGGATGCATGGAGCCGCCCTTGCCGCCGGCGCAGCCGGCCTTGCGGCCGAAGCATTCCGCGGCCAGGGCCAGGGGCGGTACGCCCTTGGCCAGGCAATGGCCGTGGTTGCGGTGGTTGGTGCAGATGGTGTCCCGACGTTCGAGATGGGCGCATACCCCGGCCGCCACGGCCTCCTGCCCGGTGGACAGGTGGACCGGCGACTTCATGTTCTGCTCGGGGTAGACCGCGACCACGGCATCCTCGAAGGCGCGGATGCGCAGCATGGTCAGCAGCAGGCGCCGCAGCACCGGCACGGGCAGCTGGGTCGTCTTCACCGGATGGGCCCGTCGTGGGTGGCGTAACCGAAACCGGTCTTGCCGTAGCCGTTGCCGTTGTACATCAGGAACCAGACGCCGTTGTGCTCGAACACGTGGGGATAGCCGACCATTTCGGAGTCCCAGCCCTCGGGCGACACGTCGATGCCGGCCTCGTCGTCCTTGCGGGTCCAGGCCAGGCCGTCGGCGGACGTGGCGTAGCCGATGCGGTAGGTATGGATGGTCGGGGTTTCCCGGTAGGTGTACCACATGTGGTAGGTGTCGCCGAGCTTGGTCACGGACGGCCGGGCAATGGCGTATTCCGTCTCGTACTGGAACGGAATGCAGACTTCGGGGCTGGCTTCCCAGTGTATGCCGTCGTCGGAGTTGGCGTGCTTGATGGTGTAGTAGTGCTTGAGCACGCCGTTGTTGTTTTCCCAGTTGACCCCGCCGGTGTACCACATACGCCAGGCTTTGCCTTCGCGCAGGACATAGGCGGCGGCGTTCAGGAACAGGTTGCGGGTGTCCTTGGCCAGGACCGGTCCCGGGAATTCCTTGGTGATGGTGAGCTTTTCCGGATCGAAAATGGCCCGGCCGATGGCGAATTCGAAGGTGACGTCGTGGAGGAGCTGCCAGCCGGTATAATAATAATAGACGACGCCGTTGTCGCCCTGGGCAAAGGCCGAGGCCATGGCGCCCCGGTCGTCGAAATAGCCCAAGGGACCCGGCGCCAGCACGAGCTTGGGCTTTTGCAGGATTTCGAGCCGGTGGCCGTCCACCCGCATGGTGGTGATGAAGGTATGGGAACGCATGGAAGCGTCCACGGACGTAAAGACCAGGGCGTAGATATCGTCATGGAGTCGCCAGACATTGGGCAACCGGGCCTGTGAAAAGCCTTCCAGCGGCGAACAAAAAAGAAATCCCTGTTTTTGCCACGCGATCATGCCAGAATTTTCCTCCCTGGGCGTTTGCGGCGCAAAACCAAGCGCACCGCCGGTCGGATGACGACCGAAGCGGTCGCTTGTCCCCGCAGATAGGGAAGGGAGTATGGGCGCGAAGGCCCGTCTCCGTCAAGGCCGCCAGACCCCGGACAGGCTGTGTCGCGCTGGCGGCGGCCGGTTTTGCCGTACCCGGCGCTCCCGGCCTCAGACGGCTTTCGGGCGCGGGAAGACGAAGAACTTCAGGGCGAAAAACAGGTAGCCGGCGACCACGAAAATGGAGGCGGCCTGGATGAGCTGGTGCGGATAGCCGAGATGGTCGACAAACACCAGAAGGAGCAGGATATTGAGGAGATAACCGCCGCTGTGGGCCACGAAAAACCGGACCATGGCCCAGCGCACGGACCCGGCATGGGCAAAGGTGAAGCGGCGGTTGCCGAAAAAGGAAATCAGGACGCCGACGACATAGAGGATGGAGACGGCGGTCTTGGGCGGGAGCCCAAGCCAGGTCACGAGCAGATAGAGACCGTAGCCGATGGCGTTTTGCGACAGGCCGACCAGGCCGTAGCGCCACAGCTGCCGGACCACGGGCAAACGCCACAGCTCGCGCAGGGGCGTTTGCCGCACGGTTCGCACAAAGGCCCTAAACGAGGACGCCACCGCAAGATCCCGGGCCAGGACTCAGGCCGTCCGGGGCTGGCCGAAAAAGGCGAAGATCCGGTCCACGACCCGGTCCACCTCGTCGGGGCGCATGCCGAAATAGAGGGGCAGGCGCAACAGGCGGTCGGCCGTGGCCAGGGTGACCGGCAGCTCGCCCACGGCCCGGCCGAAACGCCGGCCGGCCGGCGAGGCGTGCAGGGGGACGTAATGGAACACGGCCGAAATGTCGTCTTCCTTGAGCGCGGCGGTCAGGGCTTCGCGCACGGCCAGGGATTCGGTCAGGATGTAGAAGATGTGGCCGTTGGCCAGACCTTCCGGCACCTGGGGCAGGCGCAGGCAACCGGCGTCCTGCAACGGGCGCAGGGCGTGCAGGTAGCGGTCGAACGAGGCCCGGCGGTTGGCGATGATGGTTTCCGCCTCCTCAATCTGGCCCCATAAAAACGCGCCGATGAGTTCGCTCGGCAGAAACGACGAGCCCACGTCCACCCAGGTGTACTTGTCCACCTGGCCCCGGAAGAACTGGGCCCGGTTGGTGCCTTTTTCCCGCAGGATCTCGGCCCGCTGCACGAAGGACGGGGTGTTGACGAGCAGGGCCCCGCCCTCGCCGCTGATGATGTTTTTGGTCTCGTGGAAGCTCAGGCAGCCGAAATCGCCGAGACTGCCCAGCATGCGGCCCTTGTAGGTGGAGAAAAACGCCTGGGCCGCGTCCTCGACTACGAGCAGGCCATGGGCTCGGGCCAGGTCCATGATCGTGTCCATCTCGCAGGACACGCCCGCGTAATGGACCGGCACGATCACCTTGGTGCGCGGGGTGAGGGCCCCGGGCAACAGGGTCTCGTTCAGGTTGCAGTTGTCCGGTCGGATGTCCACGAAGACCGGGGTGGCGCCGCGCAGCACGAAGGCGGTGGCGGTGGACGAAAACGTGAACGACGGCATGATGACTTCGTCGCCCGGCCCGACGTCGCACAAAAGGGCGGCCATCTCCAGGGCGGCGGTGCAGGAATGGGTGAGCAGGGCGCGGCGCACGCCGAAATGCTCTTCCATCCAGGTCTGGCAGCGCTTGGTGAATGTGCCGTCCCCGGAAAGATGGGCCTGCATCACGGCCTGGGCGATGTAATACAGTTCCTTGCCGGCGATGAAGGGCCGATTGAAAGGTATTTTTTCCATGGTGATCCGCGAAAACGGTGGTTGGCCGCTGGGCTGGAAACGTTACGAACCGCTCCCGTACGATGTCGGGTCCGTGCGGACTACGGCAGGGGATGGGTGCGGGCGAAGGCCAGGAGATCCTCGTAGATCTGCTGGCAGGTGGCCACGGGCACGTCCGGAGCATGCATGACGGTGGGGCCTTCCTGGGAAAAAAGCGCGGCCCAGGGTTTGAGCTGGAGCTCTTCCCAGGCGCCGTAACGGCCGTAGCTGATGACGCCGCCGACGGTTTGCAGGCGCAGGTCAAAGGATTCGTAGCCCATGGGGCCAGGCAGCAGCTTCTGGGGCCGGCATTCGTGGTACGGGCCGGCCTGGGCGGAAAAATAGAACCAGCCGCCGATCTGGATGTCCCCGAACCAGCGGTCCTCGGCGCCGAAATGGTCCGTTTCCATGAGCAGTGTCCTGAAATCCTCGGCCATGCCTGTCCTCCTTGGTGTTTGGTGTCCCCGGCTTGTAGCCCGGCCCGGGAGCCCGGGTCAACGACCCGTGCGCGAGGACAGGGCGAGCAGGTATTTGAACACCGTGGACACATACCGTCCCGAGACCACGTCCGGCAGGGGAAACCCGGGCAACGGCCCGTCGCCGAGGCTCCCGGCCAGGGCCAGAAACACCTGGCGCGACAGGGTGGTCAGGCCCGGTTCCAGCTTTTTTTCCCACAACGCGGCGGCTTCGTCCTCGGCCAGGCCGTGGAGCCGGCAGGCCAGGGGGCGATGCGACAGGATCAGGCAGGCCCCGTCCCGGGACAGCGGGCACAACCGGGACCAGGACGACAGGCAATATTCCGGGTTGTCGCCATGAAGCCGCGTCAGGTGTTCCATCTCCCGGGAGGCCTCGGCCGCGTCCTCGATGACCGCCAGCCGGGTTTCGCTCGACAGGCACACGTTGATGCGGTGGCTCACGTGCACGGCTTCGATCAGGGACAGGGTCAAGGGCCGGCGGCAACAGCGGTCGTGGTCCCGGCCGCACCGGGGCAGGCTCCGGGTCGCGAGCCGGACCGTGGCCACCAGGCCCGTGTAGTCGGCCAGAAACGGGGCCAGGTTGACCAGATGGTTGCTCTCCAGGCGCGGCTCCCGGATGGTCAGCCGGCCGGAGGCCTTGCCGTAGCGGCGGATGGTCCACCACTGGTCGAAGCTCGTGGGCTTGGAGCGCAGGGGCGAGAGCACCCGGGCGGCCAGTTTGTGCCCCAGGCCCCGGCGCAGCAGGTAGGCATTTAACACCGTGCCGGTGCGGCCGATGCCGTGGCGGCAGTGGATGAGCACCTTCTTGCCGAGATAGACGGCCTCGTCGAGCCAGGCCAGGGCGCGTTCCAGGGCGGGCAGGTCCGGAGCCTTTTCGTCCGGGATGGGCAGGTAATGAACCTCGAAGCCGGCCGCGGCCTCGATATCGTGCAGGTCGCAGAATTCCGCGCACAGGTTGAGGATGGCCGTGATGCCCTGCTCGTGCAGGGAATCGAGCTGATCGTAGGTCATGGGCGCGCCGCCGACGGCCAGGTGGTCGGTCACCCATGTCAAGGGGTAGGCGTGGTTTGCGTCGGTGTCGGCCATGGGGTCCTCGTCAACGGTCGGTGCGGGCCAGGAAACGCGTGATCCAGGCATCCACGGCGGTCGGGTCGGTCAGACGCATGTCGAGCATGCGGGTGCCGGCCAGGAGGTAGCCCAGCATGGCCAGGCGCTTTTGGGCGATGTGCTCGGGGATGCGCGACAGGCGCGCGTCGAGCAGGTCGCCGGTGACGCGCACGGTGAAACCGAAATGGCCGAGGACCCGGGTGACGCAGTCCAGGCGTAAGCCGCGCTGGTCCGCCGCGGCTCCGCCGCCCTTGAACCGGAAATTGACGTAATTTTGTTCGGTCTGGGGGCCGCACAGGGCGTCGACCACGGTGAAATGGTAGCCGAAACGCAGCATGACATGGGCATAGACGTCCGAAACCACGGCATAGCTGGCCAGATGCCGGGCGCCGGCGGGAAAAAGGCCGGCGCTCGTGCGGTCCAGGGCCTTGTCGTCGGTGACGGGCGGTCCCGACGGCCAGGGCGCGTCCTCGGCGGCCAGACCGGACCACAGGGCCCAAAGCGGCGCGCTTTTGATCTGGTCGGGCCGCAGTTCCTTGTCCGCGGCCGCGGATTCGAACACGCCGCCGCCGAGATCGAGCAGATACATGGTCACGGGCAGGCCGCTTTTGATCTTGCGGGCCGAGGCCAGGCCCCGGGGTTCGCCACCGACCAGGGAAAACATGGCGCCCACGGCCTTTTCGTGGGCGAAACGCACGATGTCGTGCAGGGAGCGGACTTTTTCGGGCACGAAATCCGGTGCTTCGGGATCGGTCAGGGTCAGCCGGGACACAAGGGGCGTCAGGTCCGCCAGGCGCCTGGCCACTGGCGACTCAGCCTCCGGCCGTGTCGGCCGGGACCAGGCGAGCAGGGATTCGATCCGGCCCGGATACACGGCCCCGGCCTCGGCATCGACCGTGACCGTGGTTCCTTCCTCCAGGGCGTCGAAGGCTTCGGGCAGGCCGGTGATCACCGGCAGGCCGAATTCCCGGGCCACCGAGGCGAAATGGCCGGCCCGGCTGCCCGCCACGGCCACCACCGCTTCCAGCCGGTCCACGGCCCGGGCCAGGGTCGTCGGCAGGGTGGCGGTGACAAGCACCGTGCCCGGACCGATGGCTTCCATGTCGAGGACCGTGGCGGCATGGAGCACCGTGCCGCTGGCCACGCCGCCCGAGGCGCATTGCCCACCCGTGGCCACGGGGGCGATGTCCGGAATTTCGGGGCGGACCGTGATCTGGCCGGGGTCTGACGCGGCCCGTTCCACGGCCATGGGCCGGGACTGGAGAATGACCGGGCCGCCTGTGGGCGGGAGCACCCATTCCACGTCCTGGGGCGCGCCAAAGGCCTGTTCCAGGGACAACCCCAGGGCGGCCAGGCGCAAGGCGGCCTGTTCGGGCAGCACCGGTCCTTCGAGGGATTGGCGGTCGAGCAGGCAATGGGGCGGGTCATGGGACAGGGCCAGGCGTTCGGGATTGGCCGCGCCCTCGACCAGATCCGAACCCAGGCCCGGCACGGCATAGGCGGCCATGGGCGCTTCCGGATCGGCGCTGTCACGGGTGTAGAGCACGCCCGAGGCCGTGGCCGCGAACATGGGCACGAACAACACCGCCATGGGTGTCTCGTCGTCGGCGTGGCCGGTCAGCACCCGGTAGGTGATGGCCTTGGCCGAGTACTTGCCGGCCACCACCCGCAGGTAGGCGCCCACGGCCACGTCGGCCGGGATGTGGAGCAGGCTTTCGTACTGGCCGGCGAACGAGGCCCGGCCATCCTCGGCCACGGCCGAACTGCGCGCGGCCAGCTCGCGCGGGCTGCCGTCGGGGCCCCGGCCGAGCAGCCGGGCGGCTTCGGCCAGGGGGCTCGCCACGTCGTCCGGCAGCCGGGCGGACAGGATGCGGCGACGGATGTCCGCGGCCAGTCCGCCCAGTTCGTCGGGCCTGGCCAGGTCCACCCGACGCAGGAGCCGGTCGATGGCCGGCCGCAGCTCGGTTGCTTCCAGGAAATAGCGGAAGGCGTTGGTGGTGACCACGAAGCCCTCGGGCACCGGCACCTTGGCGTCCCGGGCCGCCCGGGCAAGATGGGCGGCCTTGCCGCCGGCCGCGTCCGGAGCGTCGGCCACGGTTTCCAGGGGCACCACAAAGGGCGGTCCCATGCCGCCCAGGGGAATGTCCAAGGCCATCTGGACGTAGAAATCGAGTTTTTTGGCGTAGTCGGCCAGATCGAGGTGACGGGTCGGCTCCAGGCGGGTCAGGCGCGCCACCATTTCGGTGACCGCGTGGCGCAGCTGGTTGGTCAGATGGACGATGCGGGCCCAGTCCACGACCGCGTCACCGTAGTGGATGGCCTCGATGGCGGCGATCAGTTCCAGGCAGACCTCGTCCTGGCGCAACAGCTCCCGAAAGGCGTTGTATTTTTCCCGCAACAACACCCCTGGGGCAAAGACCTGATAGGTCCAGCGGCGCAACAGCTCCCTGGAAAACACGCGTCCTCCGCTACCGGCCGTCGCCGGCCAGGGCCTCCTCGACCTTGCGTTCGAGTTCGTCCTTGTCGATGGGTTTGACGCAGTACTGGCAGGCTCCGAGCTGCACGGACTGGCGGGCCGTTTCCAGGGTCGGGTAGCCGGTGAGCATGATGACCCGGGTCTCGGGGGAGCGTTTCTTGATCTCTTCGAGCACTTCCACGCCGCTGAGCTTTTTGAGCTTCATGTCCAGGATGGCCAGTGCCGGATGTTTTTTCCCCACATGGGCCAGGGCATCCTCTTCCTCGGTGAAGACGGTGACGGCATGGCCCTTGCGTTCGAGTATCCGTTTGATGACGACGCCGGCGTCAATGACGTCGTCGAGCACGATGATGTCGGCCATGGCAGGTTATCCCTCCTGGGGTGGCGGGGGCAGGTCCCCGCTTATGATTTCCTCGTGGTCCAGCGGCAGATCGACGCGGATGACGGCGCCGTAGCCGGTGGCCGGATTGTCCGGTCCCCAGATGCCGGGCGGCGCCGGGCTTTGGACATCGATGGTGCCGCCGTGGTCCTTGATGATGCCGAACGAGACGGACAGGCCGAGGCCCGTGCCCTGGCCCACGGGCTTGGTGGTGAAAAACGGGTCGAAGATGCGATGCTGGTTTTCCGGGGTGATGCCGGGGCCGGTGTCGGCGAACCAAGCCGTCACCTGCTGGCGATCGGAGAACAGCCGGGAACGCACGAGAATGGTGCCGCCGGGGCCGGCCAGGGCGTCCCGGGCGTTGGTGAGCAGATTGATCCAGACCTGCTTGAGTTTTTCGGGATCGCCGAAAATGATGGGCATGCGCTCGTCGAGATCGGTGACGATGGTCACCTTGTCCAGGGAAAAGGCATGGCGCACCAGGGTGGCCGCCTCCATGAGGGAGTTGTTGAAGCACATCTCGATTTTGGCGCTTTGGGCCTGGCGGGAAAATCCGAGCAGGTCGGCCACGATCTTACGACAGACCTTGGCCTGTTTCTCGATGGTTTGCAAATCCAAAAGGATCTGGCTGCCCGGCGGCACGTCTTCCTGGAGGAGCTGGGCATAGCCGAGAATGACGCCGAGGGGGGTGTTGATCTCGTGGGCCACGCCGCCGGCCAGCTTGCCCAGGGATTCCATTTTCTGGGATTGGATGAGCTGTTCCTGGAACTGCTTGATGCGGGTGACGTCCCGGGCCGTGCGCACCAGGCCCATGGGCCGGCCGTCGCGGTCCGTGACCGGCACGCGCACGATGTGCAACCACATGGGCGCGGCGCCGCGCTGGAGAAACACCTCGCGGTTGGTGGGATGGGAAGAGGCCAGCACGCGCCGGTTTTCGGCATGGGCGGCCGGGCCCTCGTCGGGCGGGAAGATGTCGCGGTCGGAGCGGCCGACGATTTCTGTGGCCTCGCGCCCGACAAAGGCGGTAAAGGCCCGGTTGACGGCCAGATAAGACAGGTTCTCGTCGAGCAGGCACAAAAAGTCCGGGGTGGCGTCGAGAATGGTGCGCAGGAGCTGTTCCTGGCGCGAGAGCACGCGTTCGGCCTTGCGCAGTTCGCTCAAATGGGTGGTCAGGGATTCGGCCATGACATCGAAGGTCTCGGCCAGGTCCTGGATCTCGTCGCCCTTGTGCTCGCGGTAGACCGGACAGGCCTTGCAGGACGGGGGCGCGCCGTCGCGCACGCTCGGGGCGGCGATGAGCCAGCAGCGGCGCAGCCGGTCGTCATGGGCCGGGCAGTGGGTCTTGTCGCAGGCCAGGATTTCCGAGCAGGCCCTTTCCACGGGCAGTCCCGCCCGCTGATCGAGGTTGCCCTTGACCACCTCCTCGGCATGGGCCTTGAGCCGGTTGATGCGGCCGGTCACGCCCCGGGCGAAGAGCGTGGAAGGAATAAGGGCCGCCACCATGGCCGCGCCGGAAAAAAACACGATGAGCAGGGCCAGCCGGTCGGCGGCGGCCTCGGCCTTGGTGCGTGACAAGCCGATGCGCACGGTACCGAAGTCCGTGCCTACGATGCTCACGGGTGCGGCGAAGTCGTCGATGAATTCCTTGCCCGTGTCGAGGAGCTGGATGTGGAGGGTGCCTTGTTGGGGTCGGTTGACGTCGGTGAGCGCCACCGGGAAACCGCCGTTGAAGGAATGGACCAGCACCGAGCCCTGGCGGTCCAGGATGAAGGCGTAGACGATGTCGTCAAGCTTGCCGAGTTCGTCCACCATGTTTTTGAGTCGCAGCAGGTCCATGGACAACATGGCGTCGGACACCCGGACGGACAGGTTTTCCGAGAGCACGATGCCCCGCTTGCGGGTTTCGGCCAGCAGGGATTTGGCCGCCGCCCGCCAGGTGAGATAGGCCAGGGGGATGGCGATCAGGCCCACGATGAGCACGATGCCGCAGTTGATCTTGGCCCGGAAACTGAGGCGCGACAGCCGCGGGATCATTCCGCCTCCTCCATGGCTTCAAGTCCCAGGCGTTCGGCCAGGGCCCGCACCGGGGCGTAATCGGCATCGGTGGCCGGGATGATGCCGCGCATGCCGGCGGTTTCGAGGATGACCGCATCCTCGGAACGCTTGGGCGACAGGGCGAACATGGCCCGGGCGATCTTGTCCACGATCTGGGGCGACAGCCCGGTCCGGGCGGCATAGACCCAGCCGGGATAGGCCTTGCTCTCGGCCAGCACGCGGATCTGGCTGAGGGCGATCTTGCCGCGCAGGATGTCCAGGGTGCCGTCGCGGATGGAGCCGATGTCGTAGGTGCCGGCGTAGACAGCCAGCACGACCTTTTCCTGCTTGCCGCCCGGGCCCGGGGCGAAACTGATTTCGCTGAAGTCGCTGCGCTTGATGCCGTTGTCCAGGAATTCGCCCAGGGCGTAGAGATACCCGCCGGCCGAGGACGGGTCCACGGCGATCCAACGCTTGCCGCGGCAATCCTCAAGGGTCCGGATGGCGGTGTTGTCCCGGCGGCAGATGATCTGGCTCTTGAAATCGGGTTTGCCGGACGGCTCGATGATGCGGGCAAAGGCCCGGGCGCCGTAACGTGCCATGCGGATATAGGCGAAGGGGTTGGAAAAGGAGATGTCGATCTCGCCGCGCTCCACCATGCGCACGTGTTCCTCGAAGGTGTCGGGGAAAATCTGGCGCAGGGCAATGCCCGTGGCCCGGGAGAGGTAGTCGAGGAGCAGCCGGTGGCGCTCGTAGGACACGGTGTGGGCGTACTGGGGCAGATAGGCGTAGGTCACGGCCCGGGGCGGGGTGCGCACGGTGATGTCCTCGCGCCGGGACATGTCCACGCGGATGGCGTCCTCGTCCTGGCCGCAGCCGGTGAGCACCGAGGCGCACAGGACGGCGCGCAGGAAATCCCGTCGGTTCACGGGTCCCCCCTGGGGTTGCCGAGCTCGGTCCAGCTGCGCAGCCGGGCACGTCTGGCAGCTGTGTCCCGCCGGCGTTTTTCGACGCTGCCGAACAACGGCAACCGCTGCCAAAGTGGCCACATGCCGAGCCGCAGCAGGATATAAATTCCCAGAAAAACGGCATTGTAGCGTACGGTATGGCCCGGAAGGAAGGGAATGTCCACCCCGCTGAAGCGTCCGTCCAGCCAGGCCAGGGCAAAGGGCAGGGGCCAGATGGACACGGAAAAAAGCGCCGCCCCGGCGAAAAAGGATTTGCCGAAGGCCTCGTTCGCCTCTGTGTTGGCGGCCTTGTAGGCTTCCTTGTTGCGGGCTTCGATGGCGGCCACGGACAAGTTGTGCATGCGCACCATCTCGGCCTCTTCCTTGGTGTAATGGCCGCGGTTGAAAAGCCAGGTCAGGTCATAGGTGAGGCGGCCGAGAACCAGGCTCGCCAGGGCCAGCACCAGGGTGCCCAGATAGAAGCCGGCCACCGGGTTGGCGACGAGGCGGTAGGGGGCGATGCAGATGGCGTCGAAGAGTTCGGTCACGATTCCCTCGTTGTGCGCGTTGACGAACCGTACCACAACCGGCGTTCCTGGGGAACGGGCTGTCCGGCCTTTGTTTGGCCCGTACCCCGGGGAGCGGTCGGATACGGGCATAAAAAAAGCCCCGGGCCGAGGCCCGGGGCCAGGCAGGGGAGGTGGGATTCCCCTTAGATATTGATGGCGAAGAAACCGCGCAGCACATAGCGGGCGCCGACATACAGGGCGAGCACGATAAACAGGCGCTTGAGCCAGATGTCGGGGATGTACTTGGACGTGCGCGGGCCGATGATGGAGCCGATGACGATGCCGATCAGTTCGATGCCGATCAGGTGCCAGTGAATGGACACGCCGCCGGACATGAAGGTGGTGATCGAGGTGATCATGCCGACCAGCACGGCCAGGGCCGAGGTGCCGGCGGCCAGATACATGGGCAGTTGGGCCACGTTGGTCAAAAAGGGCACGAGCAGGAAGCCGCCGCCGACACCCAGGAATGCGGCCACGCCGGCGATGACGATGCCGCCGATGAACGGGATCAACGGGTTGAAGCCGAACTGCACGCCGTAGAAGGTAAAGGTGACGCGGGTCAGGGAGATCGAGGTCACCTTGACGCCCAGGGCCTTGGTGTCGACCTTTTCCCCGCTTTTCTGGCGCTTGACGGTTTCCTCGAAGGCCTTGGCCGCTTCCTTGGCCTGCTTTTTCCCCGCCTGGGCCCGGGAAGTGGTGCCCCAGAAGAGATAGGCGCCCAGGAACAGGACGAACAGACCGAAATAGCCCTGGTAGGCCGAGAAGGACACCTTCCCCTGGGACAGGGTCACCGACAGCCAGCTGCCGACGATGGAGCCCGCGCCGAGCGACACGGCCAACGGTAGCACGAGACGGCCCATCTTCCAGTAGTTGAAGGAGGAAATCAGCGCCGACAGGCCGACCAGCCACTGGTTGGACACGCGGATGGAGTCGGTGACGAGCTTGTTGAGCTGGGGTGCGGTGCTCTTAAACGACTTGGCGTAGTTGCCGAGGCCGTAGACGGTGATGTGGCCCACGCCGGCCATGACGCCGCCGAAGGCGCCGACCGTGGAGAAAATCCAGCCCACCCACACGGCCCAGCAGAAGGCCAGGATGAGATTGACCTCGGGCGCGCCGTTGATGCCGAGAAAACCTGCCGGCTTGGACGGGTCGATCTGCCCCGGTCCCGAGCCCTGGGGAGCCTTGGCAATGGCATCGGCCAGTTTGTCGGCAAAGGCCGGTTCGATCCACAGGGTCAGGGCCGCCAGGGCCAAAAGCCCCACGGGCAGGGTCAATTTCCAATGTTTCACCAGGCGCCTCCTTGGTTTGGCAACATTGCCGTCTTGTTTTGCGGCGGGCCGAGCCCAGCCGGATGCAGCACATGGGGCGCGGACCTGCGTGAGGCCGGGCCCGCGGTCTTCCCTGGCCGACCGGCGACTGGCTGGAACCGCTTGCGGCGACCGGAAACGGGAAGGGGCTGAGGGCAGGATAGACCATTGCAACTTGGAACTGTCAAGAAAGACGTGCCAATGTGCCACTTTTCGCAAGGGTGGGACCAAATGGAGGGACAAGGTGGGCTGGGCGATCCCTGACTTTGTGATAATTTTCACAAAGTCAGGGATTAAAAAAGGGCCTCGCCAAACGGCGAAACCCTTTAACCGGATGCACATGGCCGGCACGCTTTTTTTGACCCAAAGTGCGAGACAGGGCAAGTCTTTTTTTGTATGATTTTCATTTTGACCCCTTGTCCCGGCCGGTATATACGGCGTCAGCCCCGGCCCCGCGACGGACGGGCCCTACTTCCGGAGGCGTGGCGTCCATGTTCCCTTTTTCGCGGCCCAGAACCATCAAGGATATCGGCGACAAACTGCGCGGCCGCGTCCGCCGCTACCGACTGCCCCGAAACGGCGGCATGCTGTCCTTTGTCGGGACCTTGCTGACGTTTTACCGCCACCAAAACGGGCCGGAGGCCGCGCCGTTTCCGCCGGAAGTCGGCTATGTGGACCTGCTGGCCGTCTTCAGGACCCGGGCCGGACGCGCGCTCGTCTATTATATCGTGGCCTGCTCCGGTCACGACGACCTGACCCTGCGCCGTGAATACGCCCATGTCTGCCCGGACATCGATGTCCTGGCGGATTTTTTGGACGCCATGACCTATCCCAACAAAGCCTGTTTTGCGGATCGGATCGTGGCCGAAGCGGCCGGGCGCCCGGTTTCCCCTCCCCCAGCGGCCACGCCCGAAGCGCCCGACAGGTCCGGTCAAACCGACCGACCGCAAGCGACGGACGCAACCGAGACCACCGCCCCCGCGTCCTCTTCCGACCCGTCCCTGCCAGCCGTGGAGCCGTAACCCGGCCTTGAGCCTGCCGATCCTGGTCGCCGCGCCCCTAAAGTTCCCCCGGGCAAGGCCGAAAGGCCTTTTGGAAGGACGTCGCATTTCGTGGGCGTCTGTTTCCGGCGCCATAAGTCACGGAGGGCGGCCATGGACGAGCGGACGAGCGACACGCGGGATCGGCAGGCGAATCCCTGCCCTACGGACGCCCGGCGGGTTTGTCCCGACAATCGTGAAACGGTCGCGGCCTCGCGGCTGGTTCCGGAACCGCAAGCGCCATCCGGCCCCGGTCCGGGACGTCCGGTGACATTTCGGTCCGGCCCCGGCGGCGAGAGCCCTTGGACCGCGGTGTTCGGCCTGACCACCGGCGTCACCGTGCTGCCAAGCGGCCTGGCCCGGGAGACCGATGTGGACGGCGAGCGCCTGGAGGTTCTGGAACTCGACGCGACGGGCCTCGGTGCGATCCAGAACGGCCGGGTGGACGAGACCGCGGCATCCCTTGAGACCGGACGCTACGACCACGACGGCCGGCCCGTGACCCGGCTTGTGGCCGAATTGCACGGCGTGGAAGGCTTTTCCCCGGCCATGACCGCCGCGGCCTTGCACCGGGACGGGCAATGGTTTGCGGATGGCCTGCTCACCCGGGAACTCCTCGACGGGGTGCGGGTGTTCACCATTCGGGCTTCCGATCTGGGCGAGCCGTTGCGCGGCACGCACGCGGCCACTCCTGACAGTTTTCATGTCCGCTACACGGCGAGCCTGCGCGAATATCAGGGGGAAACCCTGCTGCGCGACGCCATTGTTGACCAAACGTGGGACCTGGAGGCTGGGAAGTCCTCAGGCGGTCCGAGCGTGGGCCACCGTTTTTCCGTGTCCATCACCACCCGGGATGCCCTGGGCCGGCCCGTGCGGACCGTTGCCTGCCACAATACCCTGGAGGCCAACGGGGGCGAACGGGAACGTCTGGCCGCCACCTGGTACGATGGCGGCCGGCGACGGGTCGCACTTGCCGGGGAATGCGTCCTCGGCTCCGGCGGCTGGCGCGCCCCGGACGCCCTGGCTTGGCGGCTGTCGCCGGCCGGACTCGGGTCCTGCGCCCTGGGTCGGGACGGGTATGCGGCCGCCGGTGACTGCCTGACCGGCGTTTTTCTCGCCGCCGCCCGGGACGGGGGCCTGTTTCTCGATCCCTTGCGGGAGGCCCTGGCCGCCGGATTGTGCGATCCCTTGGGCGCCGCCACCGATGGCGCCCGCGACATCCCCTACGAACTCACCTGGTGCCGGCGGCGCTTCGAGGCCGGCAAGCCCGTGGCCCGGCGCGATGACACGGCTTGGCGTCGGCGGGTCGAACCGGTGTCCGGCCGCGGGCCGTCGTTGCTTGCCGGGGCCAGCCATACCGACGAACGGTTCTGGAGCGGCCTGTGCATCAGCCGCCAGCGCCTGGAGCTGGCCGAGGTGCCCCAGGCGGGCGGCTTGGCCACGACATGCACGGCCACGGCCGGCCTGGGCGACCGGTCCCGTCCGGCCACGCGTCTGGTGCCGGGCTGTCTGGCCGGGGCCGATCCCGAGGCCGGCCGGGCCGCAAGGTCCCTGGCCCGGGAGGCGGCGGCCATCAAGGCCGAGATCGGCCGTCTCCTCAAGCGCCTCGTCACCCCCGTGGGCTGACCCTCACCCGGCAACCGGCCGCTCCGGGCGGCCTCCTTGCCGTAGCGCCCGGCCTGCTGGCCTTGAATCCGTGCGGCTGTCTCGTTGCGCTTTTGAGCGGCGCGGTTTTTGCTCTATTATCTACTTAAAAGATCAAGAAATAGTGTGGCGACAAACAACGCGCAACGTCATGTTTGTGCAATTGTTTGTTTGCAAAGGCGTGCGCCCATGCTACAGGAAAAACAACTTTCTCCAGCGGAAGCCTGCCTTGGACAACGGCAAGTCCCGGTACGCGCATGAGCCGGGCAGAAGGAGGAACCATGCGTTTGCGGCATCGCTCCTGGACACCGTTTGGCCTGCTGGCCCTGTTGTGCGGGGCCCTGCTGCTGGGACCGGCCGGACTATCCGGCGCCGGGGACCAGGAGGCCGACGCGGACAAGGCCCCGGGCCGCCAGCTCGCGCGCAGCGCCGTCAAGGCGCCCGGTGCCCGCTGGACCACGGCCGATCACTCGAAATTCGAGGTGCTCAAAAAGGACTTCGGCAAGCCCGAGGAAGTAACGGCGGCCTGCCTGTCCTGTCATGACCTGGCCGCCGACCAGATCCACCATGCCATCCACTGGACCTGGATCTGCGCCGACTGCGGCGACGGCAAGACCATGGGCAAGTACGGCCGTACCATCAACAACTTCTGCATCTCCGTGCCGACCAATGAACCGCGCTGCACCTCGTGCCACATTGGCTACGGCTGGAAGAACAAGAATTTCGACTTCGCCTCCAACGACCGCATCGACTGTCTGGTCTGCCACGACACGACCCACACCTACAAGAAGTTCCCCACCAAGGCCGGCTATCCCGTGACCGAGCCCACGGTCTTTCCCGAGGACGGCCAGACCTACCTGCCTCCGGATTACAAGGCCATCGTGGCCAAGGTCGGCCGGCCGGACCGGCTCAATTGCGGGGCCTGCCACTTCTACGGCGGGGGCGGCGACGGCGTGAAGCACGGCGACCTGGACAGTTCCATGGGCCTGCCCAAGAAGTCCCTGGACGTGCACATGGACGTCGACGGCCTTAATTTCACGTGTCAGCGCTGCCACACCACCAAGGAACACCAGATCGCCGGCCGGCTCTACACCTCGCCGGCCGCGCCCGAGCGCATCAGCCTCACCGAGGCCGACCTGGCCTCCAAGATCGCCTGCGAGTCCTGCCACGGCCAAAAGCCGCACAAGAAGGATGCCAAGGCCAATGACCACACCGATAAGGTTGCCTGCCAGGCCTGCCATATCCCCCGCTTCGCCCGGGTGCTGCCGACCAAGATGTCGTGGGACTGGTCGGCCGCCGGCAAGCTCAATGCCGAAGGCAAGCCGTTCAAGAAGGAAGGCCCGTACGGCAAGCCGGTCTACGATTCCAAGAAGGGCGATTTCGTCTGGGAAAAAAACGTGGTGCCGCGTTACTACTGGTTCAACGGTGCCATGAGCAACCTGCTCGTGACCGACACTGTGGACCCGAGCCAGATGATAAGCGTCAACCACCCGGTGGGCTCGTCCGACGACCCGCGCTCGCGCATCATGCCGTTCAAGCGCCACACCGGCAAACAGCCCTTTGATCCCGTGAACAACACCTTGGTTTTTCCGCATCTTTTTGGCCCAAAGGACGATACCGACGCCTTCTGGGTCGGCTTCGACTGGAAGCGGGCCGTCACCGTGGCCATGAATGCCGTGGGTCTGCCGTTTTCCGGGGAGGTCGGGTTCGTCTCCACCGAATACTTCTTTCCCATCACCCACATGGTGGCACCCAAGGAGCAGGTGGTGGCCTGCCGGGAATGCCACACGCGCCAGGGACGCCTGGAAGGCGTGCCCGGGGTGTACGTACCCGGACGCGACATCCATGCCGGCGTGTCCACCGTGGGCTGGGCGGCCGTGATCGCGGCCCTGGTCGCGGTGTGCGGCCACGGGCTGATCCGCATCGTCTCCCGAGGCAGGAGGAAGCAATGACCATGCGTTGCGACAACAACACGGCGAGCGGCAAGTTCTATCTCTACACCCGCTACGAACGCTTCTGGCATTGGCTGCAAGCCTTGCTCATTGCCTGCCTGCTGGTGACGGGCCTGGAGGTGCACGGCACCTTTGAGCTCATCGGCTACAAACGGGCCGTGGCCTGGCACGCGGGCCTGGGCGTGGCCTGGCTCGTGGCCTTTGCCTTCTTCGTCTTTTGGATCGCGACCACGGGCGAGTGGCGCCAGTACCTGCCGACCACGAAGAAGATGTTCGAGGTCATGCGCTTTTACGCCTACGGCATTTTCGCCGGCTGGCCCCATCCCTGTCCCAAGACGCCCGAGGCCAAGCACAATCCGTTGCAGCGCCTGACCTATCTGGCCCTGGCCGCCATCCTGCTGCCCTTTATGATGATCACAGGGTTGCTCTATTATCTCTATAACGACTGGGCGAGTCTGGGGCTTGGCGGATTGCGCCTGCCCGTGGTGTCCCTGCTCCATTTGGCCGGGGCGTTCGCGGTGCTGGTCTTTCTGGTGGTGCACGTCTACATGACCACCACCGGGCACACGCCCCTGGCCCATGTGCGTTCCATGATCACGGGCTGGGAGGACGCCAGCTCCTGCACCCCGGCCGAGTGGGAGCAACGCTCGGCCTAGCCCTGCAAAAGCAAACGCCCCGCCCGGTCTGCCCGTGGCGGGGCGTCTGGCCTTTCCAAACCGTTCTTCTCTTGCCCGTTTGCCTATCGTTACGGAAGGCTTACGGCACAACCATCCTGCCTCAAATGGGTTTCCAAAGGGCGCGGCCCTTTGGCCGCCGGAGGCATCCCTTCTACCGCACGGCCTTCACGCCTCGGCGCAGGTCGGGCTCGGGTCGGGACGGGTCTCGTCGTCGAAGCGCCACAACCGGCTTGGCTTGGCAAAGGAGCGGTTGATGCTTTCGGGCGGGAAATCCCGGCCGAACACGTGGCAGTGGTAGCGCCGGGCATCGTCCTTCAGATCGAAGGCGAACCGGTCCGGGTGCAGGACATTGGCCAGATGGCGCAGCCCGAGCACCCATTTGGGCGCGCCGAAGTCGCTCGACGGCACCGGCGCCGTATGCACCCGGCCCGTGCGCACGGCCGAGACGTCGAGGCCCTCCTCCCGGCACAGGCGGCAAAATTCTCCGGGCTCGCAGGACAGAAACGACGAGATGCAGATGACCTCCGGGTCGAGGCGCATGAAGGTGGCGGCGTCGATGGTCCGGCCGGGCCGGCCCTCCAGTTCCAGCCGGGTGTTGAGGCTTTCCCCGCCGGCCACCGCGGCCAGATGGTTCTCGAACCGGTCGCCCTTGATGGCGAAAAGCGGCCGGCCCATGGCGTAGTAGACCCGGGGCCGTCGCGTGATCGTGGCCACGCCGGCGCGCACGGGTTCGATCATCTCCGACAGGAAGTCGATCAGGCCCTCGGCCGCCGTTCCCCGACCCAGGACCGTGCCGAAATGGCGCACGAGCCCGAAATAGCCGTCAATGGTCTGGATGTCCTTGTGGAGCTGGTTGAGCATGCGCTCGGCGAGCAGATGCTCCCAGGCGCGCACGACCTCGGCCTGGCTGGTGGCGCCCATGGCCAGGCACAACGATTCCACGATTTCCAGGCCCCGGGTGAAGGGATAGCCGCCCTGGAAGGCCTTTTCCCGCAGGGCCGGGAGCGAGACCGGGCCGGTGATGGCCGGACCTGCGCCGCAGCCGGGACAGATCACGGCGTCGGGTGCGACATCGGGCCCGAGCCCGAGCAGGCGGGCTCCCATGGGGCCGTAGAAATCGCGGTTCACGAGCAGCTTGCCGCAGTCCGGACAGACCGTGTCCAGTTCCCGGGTGCCCGGGGTGTTGAACACATAGGTGAAGGGCAGCACGGCGCGAAGGCTTCGGGCAAAGCCTTCGGTGTCGGCGATGGCCGGCTCCAGGGCCGGGTCCGCGTCCTCCAGGGGCACATAGCGCATGAGCTGCAACACGAGGTTCGGGTCGATGGCCGCCAGGACCCCGGCCAGGCACCGGGTGTCGTCGCGGTTGTCGCGCCGGTCCATGCAGGCGACTTCCACATGGACCCCGGCCTGGCGCAGCGTGCGGATGTTGCGCAGAACCGGCTCGGGATTGTCGCCGCCGCAGGCGCCGATGCCGGTCCGGGTCAGGCCCTTGATGCCGATGTTGATGCCGTCGAGCAGTTCCAGGAACGGGAGCAGGGAGGCCTCGGTGAAGTAGGCGTTGGAGGCGCAGCACACGAGCAGCCCCCGGGCCTTGGCTGTCCGGGCCAGACCGAGGAAGGTCTGGTAGGAGGCCAGGGGATCGTTCATGAGAAAGGCGATGCCCCGGCAGCCGGCGGCCACGGCCATGTCGACCACGGCCTCGGGCGGTAGGTGGCGCAGCACCGGGCTGTCGGGTTGCATTTCCCGGGCCGTGACCGTGGCGATGCAACCCGGGCAGTCGAAGTTGCAGCCCACGGTGCTCACCTGGAAAAACGGCGCCCCGGGGTGGAAGTGGAGCAGGGGAATGGTCTCCACCGAAATGGGGCTGGTGATCAGGTAGCGGTCGGGATAGCGCTCGACCATGCGGCCGCCGTCGTTGCGGTAGCGGCCGCACAGACCAGTGTCCCCCGGGGTGACCCGGCAGCCCCGTTCGCAGATCATGCAGCGCATGGCGTCTCCTTTCCCTTATTTCCCGGCCGTGTCGGCCTCAGCCGGTTTGCGGATGTGCACCCAGACACCGTAGGAGTCCCGGTGCTCGGACGCCCCGACCACCCCGGCCTCGCGCAGGACCTGGGCCAGATAGCCGTCCTGCTTCCAGTTGTTGCGGTCGTCCTTTTGCTCTTCTCCCGACCATTTGGGGCGCATGGCCCGGACTTCCTCGATGGGCTGGTAGCGGCTGAAGCCGCAGCCGACCAGGGCCGCCCCGCCCGGCGACAGCACCCGGAAGATCTCCCGGAAGGCGGCCACGTGATCCTCCCAGAACGGAATCGAGCCCCGGCTGACCAGGAAATTCACGCTGCCGTCCTCCAGGGGCATGGCCGTGACATCGGCTTCGAGGAACCGGAAGCGCTCGGCCGGAAGGGCGTGGCGGACCACGTTTTCCCGGGCCATGTCGAGGATCTCGGCCTTGGCGTCCAGGCCGATCATGGTAAGGTCCGTGATCTTGGCCAACTCGATGATGACGGCGGCGCTGCCCGTGCCCACATCCAGGCACACGCCCTTGGTGATGCCGAAATCGTCCACGATCTGCCTGGCGAGCAGGGGATACATGACCGCGAACCGGTGGTTGGCGTCGTAGCAGTAGAAATCCTTTTCAACGGTGGTCTCGCTCATGGGAACTCCTTGGCGGCGACGGCGGCGTCGCGGGAAAGGTTGCGGACGACACGGCGGGCTGGCGACGTCCGGGTCGGGGAATGCCGTCCGGTACGCAGATCCGCAGGGCGCCGTCTATGGTGTGGATGGAAATCGGGGCGTCATAGAGGCGGCCGAGGCTGTCCTCGGTGACCACGGTGTCCGGGGCGCCGTCGGCCACGAGGGACCCGCCGCGCAGCATGAGCACCCGGTCGGCCAGCCACAGGGCATGGTCCGGGAAATGGGTGGTCATGACAATGGTGCGCCCGGCCGCGCGCAGGGCGTCGAGGATGCCCAGGAACCGCGTCTGGTGGCCGAAATCCAGGCCGGTGGTGGGCTCGTCGAACACGATGGTGGGGGTGTCCTGGGCCAGGGCACGGGCGAGCAGGGTGCGCTGGCGCTGGCCGCCGCTTAAGCGCGTGTACGGGACCTCGGCCAGGTCGGCGATGTCGAACCGGGCCAGGGCCTCGCGGGCGATGTCGCGGTCCCGGCGGGTCGGCCGGCCGAAAAAGGCCCCCCGGGCGGCCCGGCCCATGAGCACCATGGCCAGGACCGTGTAGGCAAAAGCCGGCTGACCGGATTGGGGCACGCTGGCCAGGCGCCGGGCCAGTTCCCGGCGGGAATACGATCCGGCGTCCCGGCCCGCCAGCAGCAACCGGCCGGAGGTGGGGGCGAGCAGGCCGCGCATGAGCTTGAGCAGGGTGGTCTTGCCGCAGCCGTTGGGTCCAAGCAGGCAGACGAGTTCTCCCGGGCGCACCGTAAACGACACCCGGGACAGGACCGGTTTGCGGTCATAGGCAAAACTCAGGTTTTCGGCCCGAAACACGTCCATGGCCTAGCTCCAGGCCCGCCGGGCATGGCGCAGCACGATGGGGAAAAACGGGATGCCGATCAGGGCGGTCAGGATGCCCAGGGGGATTTCCACCGAAAAGGTCAGCCGGGCCACAGCGTCCACCAAAAGCAGGAACAGTCCGCCGAGCAGGGCCACCGTGGGCAGGAGCCGGCGGTTGTCCGGCCCGACCAGCATGCGGCCGGCATGGGGGATGATGAGCCCCACCCAGCCGATCAGCCCGGCAATGGACACGGTGGCGGCGCACAGCACCGTGGTCAGGCCGATGAGGACCAGCCGTACCGGGGCCACGGACAGGCCGAGGCTCTGGGCCTCCTCGTCACCGAGGCTCAGGAGATCGAGCGGGCGGGAAAAGGCGAACAGTCCGGCCATGCAGACAAGCATCACTGGTGCGGCCCGGGCCATGGTGGGGCCGTCGGCCCGGGACAGGCCGCCCATGAGCCAGTAGGTGATGGCCGGGAGTTGGTCCTTGGGATCGGCCACGTACTTGGCCGCCGCAAGCAGGGCCGTGAAAAGGGCCGTGCTGATGACGCCGCTCAAAATGAGTACGAGTTGCCGGTCGCCCCGGCAGATGGCGGCCAGAAACAGGGCCAGGCCCACGGCCAGCAATCCGCCGGCAAAGGAACAGGCCTGGACGGCCAGCCAGGGCGCGCCGACGAGCATGCCACAGGCCGCGCCGAAGCCGGCTCCGGCCAGAACGCCAAGGAGTGCCGGCGAGACCAGGGGATTGACGAACATGGCCTGGTAGGCGGCGCCGCTCATGGAAAGGGCCGCCCCGAGCAGCACGGCGGCCACGAGCCGGGGCAGGCGGATGTCGTAGAGCACCACGCCGACCAGCCGCATCCGGGCGGCCGCGTCCTCACCCGCGACGGTCCCGGTCAGGGCGCGCCATTGATCACCCAGGCCGACGGGATAATTGCCCGCGGTCAGGGACCAGACCGCTCCCACGAGCAGCATGGCCGCCAGCAGCCAGGGGATGGACCGTCCCTTGACGGCGGTCCCGGAAAGCGTTTGGCAGGGAACGGTCACGGCTTGGGTACGGCCTTTTGATCCAGCAGCGCCCGGGCCTCGGCGTCGGTCAGGTCCTGGCCCAGGAAAAGCTTCATGAATGTTCGCGTCTCCTGGACCATGTCAGAGGGGAACGTCTCGGGATAGAGGATGTTGGCCAGCCATTTGAGCCCGAGCAGCCGCATGAACGACGGCGGCCGGTCGAACCAGTTGAGCGGCTTGTCCGGGATCAGATAGACCCGGCCCTGCTGCACGGCCGGGATGGTCTTCCAGACCGGAGAGGCCAGGATCATGTCGCGGCAGGCCGCGTCCTGGACCAGGATGACCTGGGGCGCGTAGCCGATGACCGTCTCCAGGGTGACCTTGTCCATGCCGTAGCGCCGGCTCTGGGGCGTGGGGTGGACGTTGAGGCCGCCGGCCAGGTCCAGGACCAGGGTATGGAAGGAGCCGCGACCGTCGGTGTAGAGCCCGTCGCCGCCCTCGGCGTAGTAGACGGTCAGGCGCTTGTTTTCGGGGATGGTGGCCAGGCCCTGGCGCAGGTCGGCCAGGGTGGATTCGGCATAAGCGGCCAGGGCTTCGCCGCGTGTCTCGTGTCCCAGGACCTCGCCCAGGAACCGGAAGTCCTTGGCATATTCCTCGGGGGATTCGCTGTCGATGTGCACGACCGGAATGTGCAGGTCTGCAAAAAAGCATTCGAATCCCCGGTGTGGTTTGGCCATGGTGCCGCTGACCACTATATCCGGGGCGGCCTTGACCAGGGACTCCTTGTTGGGGGTCATGGCTTGGCCGAAAAAGCCTCCGAGCACCGGCAGGCCGCGCACGCACGGGTCAAGGTAGGGCGCGGCCGTGCCCGGCAGGGGATAGTTCCAGCCGGCAAGCAGGCAGGGCGCCACGGCATAGACGAGCAGGGTGTCCGGCGGAGACAGGGTGTAGACCCGTTTGGGCGCGTCGGGCACGGTGACGGAGAGGCCATCCATGTCCGTGACGGTCTTGGCCTGGACCGGGGCAACCAGCAACAACAGCAAGAAACCGAGGCAAAGAACCGGGACCCGCGGACGGGGCCAAGCGGCAGGGCAGGGCATGGTGACATCCTTGGACGCAGTTTTCGTCACTATAGCCCGGCCCGGTGGAGACGCAACGGGATACTTGTCATAAATAGTTAGTTATTTAGGTGTGTTGCCGAGTGGCGTCGAGGTATTTACTGTCACGCGGAGTCCGGGAAACGGCAGTCTTCCGGCGTGAACCCGGGAAGCATTAGGAAGGCGTGTTGCCGTGGCAGGCGGCAGCGCGGGCGGCCATGACCTGCTCGATGACCTGAAGCAGGGTCGGCGCGTCCATGGGCTTGGCCACGTAGTCATTCATCCCGGCGGCCAGGAATTTTTCCCGATCGCCGCTCATGGCGTAGGCGGTCATGGCCACCACGGGAATGGCCGGATCGAAGCGGCCCGAGGTGTCGGAGCGGATGCGCCGGGTGGCGGTCAGGCCGTCCATGATCGGCATCTGCACGTCCATGAGCACGAGGTCGAAAGAGGCCTCGGCCAGGGCGGCCAGGGCCAACTCCCCGTTGGCGCACAACCTTGGCCGGTGCCCGACCTTGGTCAAAAGCCGCTCGATGGCGAACTGGTTCATGGCGTCGTCCTCGGCCACGAGGATGGACAGGACACGGTCCGGCCGTTTCAGGGCCAGGGACACCCCCTCCGCCTCCGGTCGGGAGCCGGCCACGGCAAAGGGCAGGGTCACCCGTATGGTCGTGCCGTGCCCAAGCGCACTGTCCAGGGCGATGGTGCCGCCCATGAGGTCGGTCAGGCGCTTGACAATGGCCAGGCCCAGCCCCACTCCGCCGGGCGCCTTGGCGGCGGCGTTCCCGACCTGGACGAAACGGTCGAAGATGGCCTCTCGCATAGCCGCGGCAATGCCTCGCCCGGTGTCGGACACGGTAAAGCACACCGCGAGCCTCCCATCCGGCCGGTCGGTTGCGACAGGCGCGACCGTGACCCGGATGCCGCCGGTATCGGTGTATTTGACCGCGTTGCCGACCAGATTGAGCAGGACCTGGCGCAACCGGGCATCGTCTCCGATCAGGCCGGGCGGCAGCTTGTCGTCGAGATCGAAGGCCAGGGCGAGGCCCTTTTTACCGGCCATGGGCGCGAAAATATCGAGCACGGCTTGCCGGACCTCCCCGGGTGCGAACTCCGCCTCGCGCAGACTGAGCTTGCCGGATTCGATCTGACTGAGGTCGAGGATGTCCGAGAGCAGACGGGTCAGGCGTTTCGAGGCGCCGGTGGCCATCTGCACGAAGTCGCGTTGCTCGTCGTCGAGGTTCGAGGCGGCCAGAAGCTGGAGCATGCCGAGGACGCCGGACAGTGGCGTGCGGATTTCGTGGCTCATGTTGGCCAGAAATTCGCTCTTGGCCTGGTTGGCGGCATCGGCCTGGGCCTTGGCCGCCTTGAGCGCGCCTTCGATGCGCAACTGCTCGGTCATGTCCCGGTTGGAACCGCGTCGGCCCAAGGGGCTGCCATCGGCCGCGACAATGGCTTCGCAGACGTGGCCGATGGGCACGACCGTGCCGTCCGGACGCAGGATGCGGACATTGAGCTCGCCATGGGGCGCGGAGGTCTGGTCGAGGGTCGCAAGATGGCTCTCCCAGATCTTTCGATCCTCGGGATGGATGATGGCGTCGAAGGTTACCCGTCCGCTCAAAAATGCCTCGGAAGGATAGCCGGAAATGCGCAGGCAGGATGGCGACACCCACTGGCAGCTGCCGGCCGCGTCCACCCAGTATTCCCAGTTGGCGGAGTTGTCGGCCACGATGCGGAAGATGCGGTCATGCTCCTTGAGCCGTTCCTCGGTTTCCTGGCGTTTGCGTTCCGCAGCCTCACGCTCGGCGGCGCGGGTGCGCAAAAGCCACGAGGCGTTGTCCAGGGCCTTGGCCACCTGCAAGGTCTCGTCGAGGTTGTGGCTGGACAGGTCCACGGGCGTTCCCTCGGCCAGGGCCCGGGCCTGGGGGATCAGGGCCTGGATGGACCGGGTGATGCCCCGGGCCATGCCCATGGCCACGCCGAGACCAAGCAGGGAGAGCAGGGCCGTGCCGCCGATCGTCCACCAGAGCCAGATGCGCTGTTCGGCCAGCAGGAGCGTCTGGGGAACGCTCACCACCACGCCGAAGCCAGACTTTTTGGCCCGAACAAAGGTGGCCAGGACAGGCACGTGTTCGAGATTGACCGTGGTGTAGGCGACGGATGCGCCGGCTTCGGGAAAAAGCCCCGGCAGGGCCTTTTCCGCCGACTGGCCCACCAGGGATTCGGGGCCGGCCGTGCGCGCGACCACGGTATTGCCAGGGTCGAGGATGGTGATCACCCAGTGTGGCTCGTGGGCATGCTGGGCCAGGATGCCGGAAAACCGTGCAGCCGGTACGGTCATGGCCAGATCATAGTGGACCCGGCCGTCCTTCCAGACCGGCATGTCCAGGCTGATCATGGCCCGGCCGGTGACCGCCCCGCGAAACAGCCGGCTTTGACCCGGTCTGCCGGTCTCGAACACCTGTCTTACCACCGCAGGCACGCCCCGCTTGGGCAGGGGCGCCTCCGGCGGCAAATAGGAGTTGAACACTTGTTGGCCGGTAGCATCGGCCATGACAATGTCGGACTGGGGAAAGGAACGCAAAAGCTTGGCGACCTGGACACGAAAGGCCGGAAAATCGTCGTGGTCCAGGGCCGGCGAAGTGGTCAGGCCTTCCAGGGCGGTCTGGATGATGGCCAGTTCCTGGTCCACGGCCAGGGCCAGGGCCCGGGCCGATTCGGCCATATGGCTCTCGACCAGGGCCCATTTGGTTTTGACGGCGTAATGGACGAGCAGGCCCGCGCACAGCCAGACCGGTAACACGCAGGCCGCCACCAGCTGGGTCAGACGCCAGCGGACCGTGCGCCGGGTCACAAGCGGGCACGAAGCCGGCGTGCCTTGCGGCGCAGGCACCGGAGGGCCGGAGGCGGCGTCTGGCGTGATAGGGACCATGCCTCCCTATAAGCCCGATTTCCCTGAAGCTGTCCAGACCTTGGGGTCTTGGCGGGGGCCGCCACGCAAAAAAATTCGTCATCGCATGGTCTGGCGGTCCCGGGCGGCGAAAAAGGCGTACGGAAGGATTACGCGTCCGCGTCGTCGTCAGCGCCGGCGCGATCCTGACGATCCAGGGTGATGGAAAAGGCGACGGAATAGAAATGATGGAAGAAGTCCACGTATTCCACGTAGACATCGGCTGGGACCGTGAGCATGGCCGGGGAGTAGTTGATGATACCCTTGACGCCGGCCTCGATGAGGAAATTGGCGGCGCGTTGGGCCCGGTTGACCGGGGTGGTGATGAGCCCGATCTCGATGCCGAGTTCGGCCACGGCGTCCTTGAGACGCCGGGTGCAGACCACTTCCAGGCCCGAGACTTCCTCGCCGATCTTGAACGGATCGCAGTCGAAGGCGCCGACGATGTCGAAGCCGCGGAACTTGAAGTCCTGATGGCGCAACAACGCCTTGCCGAGATTCCCCACGCCGACCAGGGCGCATTTCCAGACCCGGTCGACCCCCAGGGAATGCTTGATGGAAACGATGAGATCCTGGACATGGTAGCCGACGCCGCGCACGCCGAATTCGCCGAAATAGGCGAGGTCCTTACGGATCTGAGAGGGATTGACGCTGCAGGTGCGCGCCAGGAGTTCCGAGGAGACCACCTGGGTACCCTCGCGCTTGAGGGTCTCCAGCACCTGGACATACATGGCCAGGCGCTTGATGGTGGCCTTTGGGATGTGTTCGCTTTTCAACGCGGCGTCCTTGGGTGTCCGACTCGCTCACCGTTGTGAAAGTTTGGACACGCCGTGGTCAAAAAAAGGAGGCCGGAGAGCCCGGCCTCCTTTCCTATCGAACAGTCTTAGCCGGTGATCATCTTCGCGAACGGGTGGGCGAAGAGCAGGATCAGGCAGACGACCAGGGCGTAAATGGCCAGAGACTCGATGAAGGCCAGGCCCAGAATCAGGGTAACGGTGATTTTACCACCGGCCTCGGGGTTGCGGGCGGTGCCTTCGCAAGCGGCCTTGAGGCCCAGACCCTGACCCAGACCGCAGCCGGCGGCGGCCAGGCCCATGCCGATGGCGGTGGCCCAGGAAATGGTGCCGATGGCGCCCATGACACCGGCGGTGTCAGCGGCGAAAGCGGCGGTGGCCACGGTCAGCAGGGCGGCGGTCGCGAAGATGGTCATGAAAGCCTTACGCATGTCGATCCTCCTGAAAAACAGGTGTTTAAAGTTACGGTCCGAAGGACCATTTCCCCCAAATGCTAGTGCGCGTGATCCAGGGAGCCCTTGAGGTAGATCATGGCCAGCATGAAGAACACGAAGGCCTGGATGCAGTCGGCCAGCGAGAACAGGAAGTACATGGGAAAGGTGCCGACGATCGGCGCCAGGGCGAAAAGCAGCACCAGCACGATTTCCTCACCCCGGATGTTGCCGAACAGACGGAGCGTGAGCGAAAGCGGCCGGGCCAGGTGCGAAATGATCTCGATGGGCAGCATCAGCGGCACCAGCCACCAGAACGGGCCCATGAAGTGTTTGATGTAGCCGACACCCCACATGCGGATGCCCCAGAAATTGTAGTACAGGAACACCGTGATGGCCATGGCGGCGTTGGTGTTCACGTTGTTGGTCGGAGAGTCGAAGCCCGGCACCAGACCGATCAGGTTGCCGGTGAGGATGAAAAGGAACAGGGCGGCCAGGAAGGGGTACACCTTGCGCCCTTTCTCGCCGATGTTCTCGACCACAAAGGATTCCAGACCGCCGATGACGACCTCGAAGAAATTCTGGAACCCGCTCGGAATCATGGACAGCTTACGGGTGGCCAGCATGCCCAGGATGATGAGCAGGAGCATGACAAACCAGGCGTAAATGACGTTGGAATCGATGACCGTGGCGTGGAAGGTCTCGTTGAGCTTGTACAGCCCAATGTCCTTCGCGAATTCTTCCACCAGCAAAACCGGATGCGGCAATCCACCTGCCATGTCCTATGCCTCCTTTCCCGTAAACGTTTGGTGCGCCTTGGAACCGCCTTGGCGCAGGGCGCCCCAGACGACGAAGTTCCCCACCACCGTCGAAATGCCGGCCAAAAGCGGCAACGGCTTGGCCCCGAGCCATGCGATGCAAACGAACAACACGAGTCCGGTCACGGCCAGACGCAGGTAGAACCTGATCAGCACGGCCGCCACGGCCTCGCGTCGATTGGCGTATCCCGTGATCCGCTGGCCGAATCGGGCCAGGGAACAAAAATTGAACGTAATCAGGCAGGTGCCCACGGCCAGGGCCCAGGCGCCGTCCCAGAACGGAAAGGTCAGGGCGCTTGCGGCCAGGACCAGGGCGGTGAGCAGGATCTGGTTGCGCACCAGCTCGCGCACCTCGGGGTGGACATAGCCCCGGCGCAACAGCCAGCCTTCCAGCCTGTCCAGTACGCTACGTGTCATCCTTGCCATCCGTCGGTTCGTCCGTGTCGGCCTTCTGGATCTTCCTGACTTCCGACACGACGTTTTTAAATCCGGCCACAATGCCGAGCACCAAAAAAACGAGCAGAAGCCAAGGCTTCGTGCCCAGCCAGCGGTCCAGCCAATAGCCGATCAAAAGACCCACGAAGGTGGCGGTCACCAGATTGAGGCCCACCACCGAGGCCGAGGCGATGGCTTCGCGCAGGGCCTTGTCCTTGATCAGCTTTCCGAACACCAGGCCGCCTCCCCCAGGGAACCGGCACGCGACCTGTCCGGCCGGCGCTCGTGCACAAGTTCACAAGTCGCGAAGGCCTAGCACGCCCGCCGCGCGAAAGTCAATGGGGTCGGCCCGATTCCGCGAGTTTTCCCACCCGCTGCCAGTACGCCGGGCCGTTGACTCCAATAGCCCCCAACCGCTTGCGGCACAAGCCAAAACGCCACGAAAGGGGCCGTATTCCCCGATGACAACCGCCGGCCCATGGAGTAACGTCCCCTACACTGTGATTTGCCAAGGAGGGAATGCATGCAACGCATCCTGTTTTCAATCCTGCTCGTGAGTCTGCTGGTGGCCGGCGCCGCGCCTGCCTTTGCCCAGGGGTATTTTTATTGTGTCAAACCCGATGGTGCGCCCGTGGCCAGCATCCTCATGCCGGCCGGTTCCCACCACGACCCCAGTGTGGTGTGCAACGCCATGGTGCCCCAATGTTTTCTGACCTGCGCCGCGGTCGAGCAGCGCCAGGACGGCCAGGCCGTGCTGCCGCCCAATCTGCCCGCCATCACGGTCACGCCGCAGATGCTTTCGGGGCTTGGCGCGCCGACCTACGAATCCCCGGCCCAGTGCGAAAGCCAGTACCAGGCCTGCGTGGCCAAGTGCCGGGGTGACCGGGCCTGCGAGTCCTACTGCCGGAGCGTGCGTTCGGGCTGCGGCACCGGCAACACCCGTACCGGGCAGTAAATCCCCCGCGTTTTTCGGACGTCCGGGAGGGGCAAACCGTCCCTCCCGGATGAGCCGCGAACAGCGCTTGACCTTCTATCGATGGTGATTATCATTTTCAAGCGTCGGGCAAGGACCCGCGCCGGGAGGTGAGCACCATGACGACCGCACTGACACGCGAGTATAAGGGATATCGGATCGAACTGACCCCGACCGGTGATTATTGCGCCGCTTTTGCCGTAGATGTCCGTGACGGCGAAGGCCGCCTCGTCACCCACCTGGGCGTGGGAGGGAATACCGAGGCCCGGGCCGTGGAGCGGGGCCAGGAGCTGATCGACTTCGAACGTTCCTTTGGCACCAATCATTAAATATGTTGCGGTAACTATGCTGCATTGACGGGATGGTCAGGAGGAAAGCCGAACAGGCCGCTCCCCGTTCAGGGTTTCCAAAGGGCGGGAGCCCTTTGGCCGCCGGAGGCTTTCTCCCGGACCCATCTCCCCATAGCTTCTCCTGCCTTATCAACCCGCTGCCGGGGGCTCGCCCTGAGGCGGGTTTTTGTTTACCCTTTCGCCATGGACTACGTCGGTACCGTGATTCGTCCGCCGAGCGAGGCGGACAGTATTCTGCTCCAGGCCGCTTTCGGCTGCCCCCACAACGCGTGCGCCTTTTGCGGCGCCTATCGCGACAAGCCGTATGGCCTGAAGGACGAGGCCGCCTTGCTCGCCGACCTCGACTGGGCCGCCGTCCATTGCCGCCGCCAACGCCGGGTGTTTTTGTGCGACGGCGACGTGCTGGCCCTGCCGGTGGCCCGGCTGCGCCGGTTGCTTGCCGCCATCCGGGAGCGCCTGCCCTGGGTCACCCGGGTGGCGTCTTATGCCTCGGGGGCGAGCCTTGGCCGACGGTCCGACGCCGAACTCCTTATCCTGCGCCGTGACGGCCTGGGCATGCTCTATGTGGGTCTGGAATCCGGCGACGAAACCGTGCTTGCCGCCATGAACAAGGCCGAGAGCGCGGCCAGCATCGTGGCCGGCGGTCGTCGCGCCAAGGCGGCCGGGTTCAAGCTCTCGGTCACGGTGCTGCTCGGGCTGGCCGGGCCCGAAGGTTCCGAACGCCATGCCCGTCTGACCGGGGAGGCGCTGACCACCCTGGCTCCGGATCAGGCTGCGGCGTTATCGTTGATGCTCATTGACGGCACCCCCCTGGACACGTTGGCCCGGCAGGGCCGGTTCACGCTCCTCGGGTCGGACGGGCTGCTGGCCGAACTCCACACCCTGCTTAGCCATACAGACTATCGGGGGCTTTTTTTCGCCAACCACGCCTCCAACCATCTGCCCCTGCGGTTACGCCTGCCCCGGGACAAGGCCGACGGCCTGGCCCGCATCGAGGCCGCCTTGGCCGGGACCATCCCCCTGCGCCCCGAAGCCTTGCGCCGCCTGTAGCGTCGCGGCTCAGACGCCGGTCCGATGGGACAGGTGGCTGGGGTAGCGGGCCATGTCCGCCAGCCAGTTCTCCGGGATGTCGCCGGCAAAGTAGTCGCGGACAAAGGCGTACTGGTCGGCAAGCTGGTGGTAGACTTGACGACGGGTCTTGTCGGTGAGTCGTGCGGCGACCGGGCTCTTGCTGGCGTTGATCCGCAAGCCGTAGCGGCCGGGCAGAAAATCGATTTCACAGAATTCGCAGACGCGGCGGATGGTATCGTCGCAAAACAGCCGTTCGTAAAACAGGTACAGGACCTGCCCCGGTGCGGCCCGGTCGTAGTCCGTGAGCGTGCGCCGGTAGTCTGCCCGGACCCTGAGGTGGTTCGAATACAGGCTGGTGCGGATGTATTGGTCCGGGTTTTGCAAATCGATATCCAGGGAGTGGAGCATGTAAAAGGCGTTGGAGATGAACCGCTCCATGGGGTTGCGGAGGAGGAAAATGAATTTGACCTTGGGGTGCAGGGCCGTGATGCGTTTGACCATGGCGCTATTCAGCAGGCAATAGGCCGGGGAGAATTCGCCGAAGCAACGCTCGCCGGCCATATACTGCTCGAAATACTTGAGATACAGCCCCGGGTCCTCGATCATGTCCACCCGCATGCGGATGTGGTCCCGGTTGTCGACGGTTTCGCCGAGGGTGAGCAGACTGTGGATGTAGACGTGGTCGAAATAGGCGCAGGTGTCGGGCAGGAACCGGGCATCGAAGTAATGCAGTTCCTTGAGCGGCGACATGTAGAACTGGGGATGGCGGTTCAAATAGGTGGCCAGCCAGGTGGTGCCCGCCCGGGGCGCGCCAATGCCAAGGACCAGGGTCGTGCCGTCGTGCATGCCGTTGTCTTCCGTGTTCGGGGGGTGCCAGCGGGGCCGTGACAATCGTCCCCATATGACAAAGACGTAAGGTGGAAGACCGGGGTCACAGTCCGGGCCCCTGAAAAATTATTTCCCAGCAAGTTTCTGACGGAAGAGAAAGGCTGGTCAGAACGCAAAAAAGCCGGGAAGGGCGTTTGCTCCTTCCCGGCCTTGTCGTTTTGGCGAACGGAGTGATCAGGCTGCGGTGGTCGTCTCGGAGGCCGCGGTCTTTGTTTCCTCCCGGTCGCAGGCCAGGGGCCAGACCTCGTCGATGCGCTCCACGGGCGTGACCTTGATGCGGCCGCGCAGGTCCTTGGGGATGTCGCGCAGGTCCTTCATGTTCTGGGCCGGAATGATGGCCCGTTTCATGCCGGCAGCCACGGCGGCCAGGATCTTTTCCTTGATCCCACCCACCGGCAGCACCCGGCCGCGCAACGAGATCTCGCCGGTCATGGCCAGGTCGTTGCGCACCGGGGTGTTGGTCAAAAGCGAGATGAGAGCCGTGACCATGGTCACACCGGCCGACGGACCGTCCTTGGGCGTGGCCCCGGCCGGCACGTGGATGTGGATGTCGTGCTTGTCGAACACCTCGGGATCGATGCCGAGCTCCTTGGCCCGGGACTTGGCATAGGTGAGCGCCGCCTGGGCCGATTCCTTCATGACGTCGCCGAGCTTGCCCGTGAGCTGCAACCCGCCCTTGCCGGGCACCGTGGCCGCCTCGATGTGCAGGATAGCCCCGCCCACCGGGGTCCAGGCCAGGCCCACGGCCACGCCCGGCGGCAGATCGGCCTCGCGCTCGTCGTCCAGGAACCGGGCCGGTCCGAGCAGCTTGTCCAGGGAAGCCACCGTCACCATGAACGGCGGGGTTTCACCCTCGGCCTTGCGCCGGGCCAGTTTGCGGCACACCGAGCCCACTTCGCGTTCGAGGTTCCGCAGGCCCGCCTCCCGGGTGTAATCCCGGATGACCCGGGCCAGCACCCGGTCTGAGATGCGCATGTCGCCCGGTTCGAGCCCGTTTTCCTTGATTTGGCGCGGCAGGATGAACCGGCGCGCGATCTTCACCTTTTCCTGTTCGGTGTAGCCCGGCAGCTGGATGAGTTCCATGCGGTCGAGCAGGGGCGGCGGAATGGTGTCGAGCATGTTGGCCGTGCAGATGAACATGACCTTGGAGAGGTCGAAGGGCACGTTGAGGTAGTGATCGGAGAAGGAGAAGTTCTGCTCCGGATCAAGGACCTCAAGGAGTGCCGACGACGGATCGCCTCGGAAATCCGAGCCGAGCTTGTCGATTTCATCGAGCATGATGACCGGGTTTCGGGTGCCGGCCTGCTTGATGTTCTGGATGACCCGGCCGGGCATGGCGCCGATGTAGGTGCGGCGGTGCCCCCGGATCTCGGCCTCGTCGCGCATGCCGCCAAGGCTCATGCGCACGAACTTGCGTCCGAGCGCCCGGGCGATGGACCGGCCAAGCGAGGTCTTGCCGACGCCGGGCGGGCCGACAAAGCACAGGATCGGGCCTTTCATGCCCGGGTTGAGCTTGCGCACGGACAGGTATTCGAGGATGCGCTCCTTGACCTTTTCCAGGTCGTAGTGGTCTTCGTCCAGGATGGTCTTGGCTTCCTTGATGTCGAGCCGGTCCTTGGACTGCTTTTTCCAAGGGAGATCCACGATCCAGTCGAGGTAGGTCCGTATGACGGTCGCCTCGGAGGAATCGGGATGCATGGAAGCCAGCCGCTTGAACTGCTTGTCCGTCTCCTTCTTGACGTCTTTCGGCAGTCCGGCCTTGTCCAGGGCGTTCTTGAGCTCTTCGAGCTCGTCGGTCTCTTCGCCACCCTCGCCCAGTTCCCGGCGGATGGCCTTCATCTGCTCGCGCAGGAAGAAGTCCTTCTGGGCCTTGTCCATGCCTTCCTTGGCCATGTTCTGGATCTTGGCCTGCATGGCCGCCACTTCGGCTTCCTTGACGAGCTGCTCGTTGACCAGGCGCAACCGCTCGATGGGGTCTTCGCATTCGAGCAGCCGCTGGGCTTCCTCGACCCGCATGCGCAGGTTGGAGGCGACCAGGTCGGCCAGCCGGCCCGGTTCGTTGACGCTGTTGAGCACGGCCATGATGTCGGCCGAGGCCATGCCGCGAAGCGACAGGATCTTTTCGCTTTCCTCCCGGGCGGCCCGCATCATGGCTTCCTGTTCGAGGGTGACCTCCTTGGTCTCGCGCTCGCCGAGGATGGCCACCTTGGCCATGTGGAAGGGCTCGGTCTGGATAAAGGACTCCACCTTGGCCCGGGTCAGGCCCTGGACCAGGACCTTGAGCCGGCCGTCGGGCATTTTGAGCATGCGCATGATCATGCCCACGGTGCCGACCCGGTAGAGGTCGTCCACGCCGGGTTCGTCCACCTTCTCGTCCTTCTGGGTCAGGATGAGGATGTAGCGGGAACCGTTCAGGGCCGCGTCCACGGCCTGGACGGATTTCTCCCGGCCCACGAACAGCGGCAATATCATATAATTGAAGACCACGATGTCGCGCACCGGCAACACCGGCAGTTCCAAGGGAATGTCGGGCTGGGCCTTGTCCTCGGGGTCGGACTCCTTGGCCACGGGGGGACTGTCGGCCGCCGGGGACGCGCTGTCCTCGGGGAGGGCCGTCTTTTCCGGGGCCTCGGGTGCGTCGGCATCGGCTCTCGGCTCGGAAGCGTCCACGGCCCCGGGGGACACTTTCGGATCGGATTCGTTGACCATAGCAGCTCACTCCTTCCTGGCCGCCTGCCGGCGGCGTCTGGATGCGGCCGGAGGGCCGGCGGCCTTGAGCCGTCAGCCCCCGGCGGGTCGGTATGTTTTTTACGCGCGTGGCATCAGCCCCGGATCTGAAACTCCGGGTAATGCTTTTCGTATTCGATGCTCTCCGCCTTGACGGACTGGACCCGGGACAGGGGTGAACCCTGGTACAGGCGTTCCTTGAGGGCATCGAGCCCTTCCGGCGCGCCCTGGGCCAGGATTTCCACCTTGCCGTCCTGGAGGTTGCGCACCCAGCCCGTGAGGCCGAGGCTCTGCGCCTGATCAAAGACCCAGGCTCGGAAATACACACCTTGGACCGTACCGGTAACGGTTGCGTGCAGGCTTGGCGTCATGGGTCCATTCTCCTTGTTGTCGCGTCTGGCGTTGGGAAACCGCGGCCTTGGCCGTTACAGCATCCCTTCGGCCTGGAAACTGAAAAAGCGGTTGTCCGTGACCACCAAATGGTCCAGCACCCGGACATCAAGCTCGTGGGCGGCCTGCCGGATGCGCCTCGTGAATTCAATGTCCTGGATGGAGGGCTTGGGGTCGGACCCGGGATGGTTGTGGACGAGGATGATGCCGCTGGCCTTGCGGGCGAGCGCCACGCCCAGCACCTCCCGGGGATAGACCGCCGCCTGGTCCACGGTGCCCTTGCTGATCCGTTCCCAGCCGATGAGCCGGTTTTTGTTGTCGAGCAGGGCCATCCAGAACTCCTCGTGCTCCGCGGTCCCGAGCCGGGCCTTGGCCGCCTCGGCCACGATGTCGGGACTGTTGAAGGTCACCCGGTCCCGCAGAGGCTGTTCGTGAAACCGGGCCCAGGCCTCGCGCCACAGGGTGAGAAACTCCTCGAGCCCGGGACCGAAACCCTCCACCCCCCGCAATTCCCCCATTCGGGCGGTCAGCGTGCCCCGCAGGGTGCCGAACCGGGCCAACAGCTCCTTGGCCAGGGGTTTGTTGTCGCGGCGGACGTTGACATAGCCCAAGAGCAACTCCAGGACCTCGTAATCGGCCAGCGCCCGGGGATCTTCCATGAGCCGGTCCTTGAGGCGTCGTCGATGGCCAAGGTAGTGGGGACGTTCTTTCTTATTAAGCATGGCTGTGGGCCTGGGCAAGACTTATTGGGGAAAAACCGCGGTTCCAGCCGGCCGAATCCGGTGCTGGCCGGGGAATTCAGGGGAAATCATGGCCGAAATCGCTCCCGGGACCCGGTTGGACCGCCCAAAATTCGGAAAAGTTCCGCCGTGAGCCGCTCCATGGCCTGATCCGGCCGTCTGGCTCCGGATTTGATCCCGGCCTCGGCCGTAAAGGCGGCTTCGAAAATCCGGGCCAGTCCGGCCGCACCCAGGCGCCGGGCCATGGCCTGCTTTTTTTCGAGCACGTAAGGCGGCAGGCGGATGTCCGAACCCTCGCCCGCGGCCAGCCGCCACATGGTCCGGGCCTCGTAGAGCAGCAGACCCAGAAACGGAAAGACCATTTCCTCCCCGGCCAGCTCCTTGTCGAAAATTTCGCGCCAGACCGCCGCCGGATCTCGCCGGCTGGACAGGGCGTCCAGGAAGGCGAAGCCGTCCATGCCCTCGTGGTAGGTGAGCAGGGCGAGGTCGGCCAGTTCGATCTCGGTGCGGTCGCCCAGGGCCAGTTCGAGCTTGGCCAATTCGTTGTCGGCCCGGGCCAGGTCCGGGGGCAGGGCGGCGGCGAGCCCCTCGGCCACGCCCGGTCCCAGGGCCAGGCCGCGACCGGCGGCCCAGTCGGCCAGGCGCGGCCCCATGTCCCGACGGGTCAGGCCGGGCGAGGTGAAAACCCACTTGCGCTTGACCGCCACCTTGTAAAAAGGCTGGTCGGCCAGGCCCTTGGGCAGCTTGGGCCCCTTGCGGTCAAAGGGGCCTTCCAGACAGAAAAACGGCCAGACCGCGTCGTTGAACCCGCGCAGGGCCGGGGCCAGGGCGGACCAGAATTCGGGCGGACAAGCCTCGGCCCGGCGCAGCACCACGGCCCGGCGACCACCGAGCAGGCTCGGCACGGTCAGGGCATTCCAGTAGGACGCGCCGATTTCCTCGTCGCCCCAGAAGACTTCCTTGGCAAAGGTCGTCTTGGTGTCGGCGAGCAGGCGATCCACCCGTTCCCGGATGATTTCCGGGTCCGGACAGGCCAGAAAGGTGAAGCCGGGACGTTCCATGGCCCGAGAGTAGCCGAGGCCCGGCCGGGGGGCAACGTCGGCGAGGCCGCTCCCGGGGCTGGCGGAGGACCGGGCAGGAATTTCCCGGCGTGTATTATGCATCGGCGCAAAGCGGCCCTCGGACCGTCACGGCCCGGACAACCGCAGCTCAGGAGCGCCTCGGCATGACTATGCAATCGTCCCGGCCAATAGCGAAGCTTTCCGTCGCGGAGTTTCTGCGCTGCCATCTGATCCACCGGGACCCGCTCGTCATCCTGTCCTACGGCCTGCCGTTGAGCGCGCCCATCCAGCTTTCGCCCTTTCTGGCGGACCGCCGGGTCTATTTCCTCAACGGCAACTGGTGGAGCCTGTGCGATCCCAAGGAATTGGCCCGGATCAAGGGGTACTATGCCCAGCTTTCGAATTGGTACCCGAAGCACCGTTTCCTGTTTTTGACCAACGCGCCGCAGGAGGAGCAGGCCTTGGAAGCGGCCGGGCTGCCGCATTTTTTTTGTCACCACAACGCGTTCCTGGACGAAGGGATCTTCCGCCCGCTGCCGCGGGTCAAAAAAACGTTGGATGCGGTCTATACGGCCCGGCTCCACCCCTTCAAACGCCAGATTCTGGCCCGGCGCATCCCGTCCTGGGGCTTGCTGTACTATGGCGACCAGACCCGGGCCGAGTCCCAACCCGCCTACCTTGACTACCTGCGGCGGGCCATGCCCGGCATGGTCTGCCTCAACCACGACCCTGCCACGGACACCTACCACCGTCTGACGCCCCAGGAGATGTGCCTGGCCTACAACCGGGCCCGGGTGGGGCTGTGCCTGTCCCGGGTGGAGGGCGGCAACTACGCCACCACCGAGTACCAGTTGTGCGGCCTGCCGGTGGTGTCCACACCGAGCGAGGGCGGCCGGGACGTCTTTCTGGATCCGGAGACCAGTCGCATTGTCGAGCCGGACACCCGGGCCGTGGCCGCGGCCGTGGCAGAACTGGCTGCCAGGCGTTTTCTTCCGGGAGAGGTGCGGCTGCGCGCGCTGGCGCGCCTGCGCGAGCATCGTCTGCGTTTCATAAGCCTTGTTGAATCCATCCTGCCCGGGAGGGCCGCCCCGAACCCTTCGCCGACCGCTTCGAGGCCATTTTCGTCAACAAGATGCTTACCTACCCGGGCACGCCGGAAAAGTTTCTGGCCGCCCACGGCCTGCTGTCCGGTCCCGCGGCCCGGGCGGCCGGCGCGCCTTGTTGACAAGACCGGAAGCCGGGGCTAGGGGGGCTCAAAACGTCGAGTCCCGCCTGGGGCGGGAGCGGGGGACCCACTCCCCGGGGCGTATCGCCAAAGCGCGTAGGGCAACCTCTTCGGCCCGAGCCCGTCAGCTAACCTCGCAGACGTCGAAGGGGAAACCTCCGGAATACCGCTGGTTTCCCAAAAACCGGTTGTCCGGAGGTCGTGTCATGTCCGCACGCGTTTTCGTGTCGGGTTCCTGCCCATTCCCGTCCGTTCGTCTGCTTCCTTGCCGTCGTGTCTGGCCTTGCGGCCGGTTTTGTTTCGCCGTCTGAGGTCTGTGTCGCGTCGCATTGCAGGCGCGTCCGTGGTCCGACCCGGGTGCGGTCCGTGAGGGGAGCCGTCCATGTCCACGCCTTCTCATCTTTCGCCCTGGCGTCGTCTGCGCCGGGCCGTCATCGGCGATTCCATCAGTCTCGCCGACCAGTCGCTCTTTCACAAACTGTCGCTCATCGCCTTTTTCGCCTGGGTGGGCCTGGGCGCGGACGGGTTGTCCTCGTCCTGCTACGGACCGGCCGAGGCCTACCTGGCCCTGGGCAAGCACACCTTCCTGGCCGTGTTCGTGGCCCTGGGCACGGCGTTGACCATTTTCGTCATCAGCGCCGCCTATTCCCAGATCATCGAACTGTTCCCCTCCGGGGGCGGCGGCTACATCGTGGCCAGCTCGCTGCTTTCGCCCAAGGTGGGCATGGTCTCGGGCTGCGCGCTGCTCATCGACTACGTGCTCACCATCACTCTGTCCGTGGCCAGCGGCGCGGACGCGGTCTTCAGTTTCCTGCCCGTGTCCTGGCAACCCTGGCGCCTGTCCGTGGCCATCGCCGGGGTGGTGCTGTTGATCATGCTCAACCTGCGCGGGGTCAAGGAATCGGTCATGGCGCTCGTGCCGGTGTTCATGACCTTTGTCGTCACCCACGCCGTGATGATCGGCTACGGCTTCTTCGCCCATTTGACCGATCTGCCCGCCCTGGGCGTCCGGCTGAGCCAGGATGTGGGCGCGGCCCGCTCCGAACTCGGGACCATGGGCATGCTGCTGCTCGTGCTGCACGCCTACAGCATGGGCGCCGGCACCTATACCGGCATCGAGGCCGTGTCCAACGGCCTGCCCATCCTGCGCGAGCCCCGGGAAAAAACCGGCAAGCGCACCATGCTCTACATGGCCCTGTCCCTGTCCGTCACCGTGGTCGGGCTCATCGTCTGCTATCTGCTGTTTCGGGTCGGCCAGGAACCGGGCAAGACGCTCAATGCCGTGCTTTTTTCCGCGGTGACCGCCGGTTGGGGGCCGACCTTGGGCGGCGGGTTCGTGCTCGTGACGTTGGTGTCCGAGGCCTTGCTGCTTTTTGTGGCCGCCCAGGCCGGTTTCGTGGACGGGCCCCGGGTGCTGGCCAACATGGCCATCGACCGCTGGCTGCCCAGCCGCTTCGCCATGCTCTCGGATCGCCTCGTCACCCAGAACGGCATCCTGCTCATGGGCGTCGGCGCCCTGGTCCTCATGATCGTGTCCAACGGCTCGGTGGACCTGCTCATCGTGCTTTACAGCATCAACGTCTTCATCACCTTCGTACTGTCCCAGCTCGGCATGGTGCGCCACTGGTGGCAGGTGCGGGGGCGCGCGCCCCATTGGCGCAAGGGGCTGTGCCTGAACGGCCTGGGCTTGGTCCTCACGGCCTTCATCCTCATTATGGTGACCTGGGTGAAGTTTTTCGAGGGCGGCTGGGTGACCCTGGTCATCACCGGCTTGCTGGCGACCGCGGCCGTGTCCATCAACCGGCACTACCGGCAGGTCGGCGCGCGCATCAAAAAACTCGACGTGCTGCGGGCGGTCATCGACCCCCAAAACCCGTACACCCCGCCCATCCCCAAAAATCCCGTCCCGACCCCGCAACCGGACCTCCAGGCGCCCACGGCAGTCATTTTCGTCAGTGGCTTCAACGGCCTGGGCGTGCATACCCTGCTTTCCGTGCTGCGGCTTTTCGGCAAGGACATGAAGAACTACGTGTTCGTGCAGATCGGTGTGGTGGACGCGGCGGTGTTACGCGGCGCGGCGGAGCTGACCAAGCTCAAGGCCGACATGGCCCACGATCTGGGCACGTATGTGGAAATCCTGCGGGACCATGGCTACCATGCCGAGGCCCACTGGGCCGTGGGCACCGATGTGGTCCAGGAGATCCTGGAACTGGCGCCGTCCATCCGGGAACGTTTTCCCCGGGCGGTCTTTTTCGGCGGGCAAATCGTGTTCGAAAAGGAAACCTTTTTCACCCGGCTGCTGCACAACTACGTGGTGTTCACCCTCCAGCGCCAGCTCTACCGGCTGGGCATGCCCTTCGTCATCATGCCGGTCCGACTCGACGAGGGGGATCGGGCCGAGCCCGCTTCCGGGGCCGTGGCGGCCTGAAAAAACTTGGTCCCACGGATTGTCCGGCACCACGCGGAGTTGGGGCAGCTCTCCAAAAACTGTGGAAAGCCCCCCCCCTTGCAAATGGCCGGGGCGGGCGTATGACAAGGCAGGCTTTTGGGGTGTTTCGGGGAGGTCCCGGCTTGGTCCGTCGGGGAGCGGTCGGGAAGACGCAACTTCTATCTGGCTGGAATCCTTACTGTATGCAGTCCTCTTCTGCCTGGGAGCTCGTGCGCGGCATCGAGCCCATGTCCTTTTGCGATTGGCCGGGCCGGCTGACGGCCGTGCTGTTTTTCGGCGGCTGCAACTTGCGCTGCCCGCATTGTCACAACGCCGATCTGGCTTGGCGTCCCGAGGCCATGCCGCCGCTTCCCGCCGCGTCCGTGCGCCGGTTCGTGGCAAGCCACGGCCGCTGGCTCGACGGGCTGGTCCTGTCCGGCGGCGAGCCGACCTTGGTGCCCGGACTGGCCGATTTCGCGGCCGAACTGGCCGGCCTTGGCCTGCCGGTCAAAATCGACACCAACGGTCTGCGCCCGGACGTCATGGCCGAGGTCTTTGATCGCTATCCCGAGGCCTCGTTTTCCGTGGATGTCAAAGCGCCCCTGGCCAAGTACCGGCGCGCCACGGGCGGGGCCGTGGGCGCGGCTGTGGCCGGGGAATGCCTGGCCGCGGTCTTTGACTTGGCCGGGCGGCATCCGGGGCGCATCGCCTTTCGGACCACCCTCGTGCCGGAACTGGACGCGTCCGATGTCGGGCTGATCAGGGAGGGCCTGCCGTCGGGGTGCGCGCATACCATCCAACCTTTCAGACCGACCGGGAGCAACGGGGAGGAGAGGCGGCATGCCCACGCAGATTCGCAAACGCGACGGATGTCTGGAAACATGGTCCACCCAGCGCATCGCCCATGCGATCCTGAAGGCCCTCAAGGCCAGCGGTATCCAGGACCCGCTTTTGGCCACGCGACTGGCCCACAAGGTCGAAGCCAAGCTTGAGGCCGACATCCCGGAGCAGGAGCACGTCCAGGACGCGGTCGAGCTCGTGCTCATGGAGTCGCGGCTCTACAACGTGGCCCGGCGCTACATCGTCTACCGCGAAAAGCGGCGCGAACTGCGCGAACAAAAAGCCGCCTACCTCGACATCGCCGACGTCATCGACACCTACATCGCCAAGACCGACTGGCGGGTGGCCGAAAACGCCAACATGAACCATTCCTTCCAGGGGCTCATGCTGCACCTGTCCGGCACGGTGCAGGCCCGCTACGCCCTGGGCAAATATCCCGAAGAGGTGCGCGAGGCCCACGACCACGGCTATTTCCACATCCACGACCTGTCCTTCGGTCTGGCCGGCTACTGCGCCGGCTGGAGTCTGCGCGATCTGCTGCTGGAGGGATTCAACCTGCCCGGGCGGTCCTGCGCCGGCCCGGCCCGGCATTTCGACGCGGCCATGGGGCAGATGGTCAATTTTCTCGGCACGCTCCAAAACGAGTGGGCCGGAGCCCAGGCCTTCAACAACGTCGACACCTATCTCGCCCCGTTCGTGCGCTACGACAACCTCTCCTACCGCGAGGTGTTGCAAGCCATGCAGAAGTTCGTGTTCAACCTGAACACGACCTCGCGCTGGGGCGGCCAGAGCCCGTTCACCAACCTGACCTTCGACCTGGCCCCGCCCAAGCATTTGGCCGGCGAGGCCGTGATCCACGGCGGCAAGCTCCTCGACGCGACATACGGCGAATTCGGGCCGGAAATGGAGATGATCAACAAGGCCTTCCTGGAAGTCATGGGCGAAGGCGATTACCAGGGCCGCATTTTTTCCTTTCCCATCCCCACCTACAACGTCACGGCCGATTTCCCCTGGGACTCCGAGATCGGCACACTGCTGCTCGAACTCACGGCCAAGTACGGGGCGCCGTATTTCCAGAACTTCATCAATTCCGACCTGTCGCCCGAGGACGTGCGCTCCATGTGCTGCCGGTTGCAGATGGATTTGCGCCAGTTGCGCAACAAGGTGGGCGGGCTGTTTGGCGCCGGCGATCTGACCGGCTCGGTCGGCGTGGTGACGCTGAACCTTCCCAAGCTGGCCTTTCTGGCCCAGGGCGAGGAGGATTTCCTCGACCTGCTTACCGAATACGCCGAGCTGGCCAAGACGGCGCTCGAATTCAAGCGCAAGATGATCAGCGACAATCTGGAGCGGGGGCTTTTCCCCTGGACGAGACGCTACCTCAAAAACGGTTTCAAGGGGCATTTCTCGACCATCGGCCTGGTCGGCGGCCACGAGGCCTGCCTGAACCTGCTCGGCAAGGGCATCGAGACCGACGCGGGCCTGCGCCTCATGACCCGGGCGCTCAACCACTTGCGCGACCTGACCGTGCGCTTCCAGGAGGAGACGGGCACCCTCTACAACCTGGAGGCCACCCCGGCCGAGGGCACGAGCTACCGGCTCGCCAAGATCGACAAGGCGCTCTACACGGACATCAAGGCCTCGGGCAACGGCACGCCGTACTACACCAATTCGACGACCTTGCCGGTGGGGCTGTCGCGCGACGTGTTCTACGCCCTGGAGCACCAGAACAAGCTCCAACCGCTCTATACGGGCGGCACGGTGTTCCACACCTACCTTGGCGAGGCCGTGGCCGACACCGAGGCGCTCAAGCATTTCATCGTCAAGGCCTTCACCATGACGAAGATTCCGTACCTCTCCATCACGCCGACGTTTTCGATCTGCAAGACCCACGGCTACCTCAAGGGCGAGCATTTCGAATGTCCCCAGTGCGGCGCGCCGGCCGAGGTGTTCACGCGTATTGTGGGTTACTACCGGCCCGTGTCCTTGTGGAACAAGGGCAAACAGGCCGAGTACGCCGAGCGGCTCACTTACGGGGAGATTTGCTGAGGGGCGCGGGGGATCGCGAAGGTGATTTCCTGGTGCCCCGCCCCCTTTCCCGCGTGAATTCCTTGCGCTGACCGAGCAGTCCTTTTGCCGTTTCCTTTCTCACCGCTCCTGTGGTGCTTGCCCGTCGTGCCTGCATGGAACCGTGTTTATTTAGCCGCCAATTTTATGTATTTTCTTTTTAGATTGACAACTCCCTCCGCCGGAGGCAAGCAGGGTAGAGGGAAGGACTTGTGCTTGGGGGACCCGCAACAGGGAGTGACGGCCATGACGCCGGCACGGATTATGATCGTCGAGGACGAAGCCATTACCGCCATGGCCACCGGCGCCATGCTCAAACGCCTGGGGCACGAGGTGTCCGCCTCGGTCTCCTCGGGCGAGGCCGCCCTGGAGGCCTTCCGCAAACGGCGCCCTGATCTCATCCTCATGGACATCCGCCTCGACGGCCGCCTCGACGGCATCGAAACCGCCAAGCTCCTGCACCAGGCCGATGACGTGCCGGTCATCTTCGTCACCGCCTACATCGACGATCAGACCCGGCGCCGGGCGGCCGAGACCGGACCCCTCGCCTTCGTGGCCAAGCCCCTCGACGAGATCGACCTGGGCCGGCTTCTCGAACTGCTGCCCGAAAAACGCCCGGATTGAGCATGCTGGACGGGGAGGGAATTGGTCTCGACGGCGATTTCACCGCCGCCTATCTGGCGGTGCAGCGTCTGGCCGGCTTGGCCGAACGCGACCCCACGGCCTTGGCCCCGCAGACCGTGGCCGCCCTGGAAACCCTGCTTGCGCGCGACGCCCACGCCCGGCAAACCCAGGCCCGCATCCTCTACCGCGACGCGGCCTCCATCCTGACCCGGCTTCTGGCCAACGGTCCGGGCCATCTGGCCCGAGCCTCCCGAAGCGCCCTCGAACGCGCCCTCAACACCCCGGGCAAGCCCCGGCTCGCCGCAGCCGAGGCCGCCGGCAGCCTGCCCCTCGGCCTCACCGGCCCGGCGCTCCATTTCCCCGATCCCGGCCACCCGCGACCCGTGCCCTTCGCCCGTCTGCTGGGCCAGGCCGAGGTCGCCCCGGATTTCCGTCCCCGCACGGCTGGCCGCAGCCATATCGTACCCACCCGCGACCCGGACACCCTGCTCGTGGTCAAGCGCCTGCGCCGGGGCGAGGACCCGGCCGGCCTCGTGCGCGAAGCGGTCTGGATGCGTTTCTGCGTCGGGCTCGATTTTCCGGTGCCCTGCCATGTGCCCCGGCCCCTGGGCACGGAGGCGTCGCCACTGGTGGCCGTGACCGACGCCCCGGACCTGCCCGGCCAGGTCCCGGACGCCTCGGGGCTGGCCCTGGCCTATCTGGCGCGGCGCGAGTATTTCGCCTATCCCAACAATCCGCCGGCTGCCGGCGGGCCGAACGCCACCGTCTTTGCCGGGGCCATGACCCGGGCCGCCTTGCTTTTGGGCTGGCTGGCCGGGCGGGGCATCCTGCACGAGGCGGCCATTCCGCTGTTCCACAACCGGGTGCAGCAGGACCGGCGCGAGGACGGTGGGGTCTACGACTGGCGGTTGCCCGGGCGGCTGGACCGCTGGCTGGCCTCATCCCTGCATCCCAATTTCGGCCTGTCCGGACTGCGCGATTTCGAACACCTGGCCAGCCTTGGCGGCCGTCCGTCCCGGCTCTACCGGTGCATGGGCGACCACTTCGTGAGCCTGTTTCTGGTCGCGGGCAGCTACTACCGCATGCGCGATCCATCCCTGCTCGGACGTCATCCGGACGGTTCCCCGGTGGACGCACGCCACCTCTTTGACGAGGACCACCTGACCGACGTCGTGGCCGCCATGGTCGCGGCCTACCGCACGGGCTTCGTGGGCCGGGCCCCGGCCGAACCGCCTTTTTGCGCCCGTTCCCTGGCCCGGCGCATGATCGAGGAAATGGGCGTGGACCGCCACATGACCGAACTCGTGCGCGTGGCCGACCAGGAAGCCATGACCGACGCGGCCTTTGCGGATTTTTGCGTCGCCCGGGGCATGGCGCCCGAAACGGCCCGCAGCTTGCGACGCGGGCAGGTCGATGTGGAACTTGTCACCGGCCCGCACCTGGGCGCGTTCAACGGTCGGACCAGCCTGCCGGAATTGGCCGAATGTACGGCCGCCGCTGCCGCTGCCTGCCTGGTGGGGCGCTATTTCGCCGATCGGGGCAAAAATTAGCGAAGGGAGAGGCAGGGGAGTCGCCTCCGGCGTCCTGGAGGGGAGTCATTTCCCTCCAGGACCACTCGGGCGATCCCAATTTCGAGCGTTGGCCCTTCGCTGGGAAAACGCGGAGGTTTAGAAAATATTTTCCAAGTAAAGCTATAGGATTTTTTGTTGCCTCAGGCTGTTTTTTTGTAAAAATTATTAATATATTCTGCCGACGTAATAAAATTTTCAAGCGCATAAAGTTTTGCACGCGAGAGCCGATAAGGGTGCCGAGAGTCATGCGCGGGAGGCTTCCAGCATGGGCACCAACGGAATTTTCGGGCTTTCCAGTCAGTTGACGAACAGTTTGACACAGATACAGGAAAAGCAGCAGGAAGAGCTCGCCGTCAATACGGATGTGGCTGCGACGCTTGTCTCCACGGCGCAAACCGATTCTGTAAGTATTTCCAGTGAGGCTTACACGAAAAGCCAAAATATGCTGGAGACGAATTTCGTTGACGGAAATACTGCCGACACGACGTATATCGATGCCCAATTGACGGCATTTTCCGTCAAAAAGTCTCTGCAAAACTCCATGGATGACTCCTTAAAATCCTCTTTGGAGTCAGTTATTGCAGATGCGGCCTTTTGGTATAGCGATCCAAGGATGCGTAATGCCAAGATGCTCAAAGATTCGATCGAAAGCAATGAGAAACTTTTTTCCGAACTCAGGGACAATATCGAAGAACAGGCCGCTGCGGCGACGGCGCCCAAGGATGCGAACGGCAATCCCATTGAGCAGCCTACGGCAGCTTCTTCTCCAGAAAATGCCGCGATCGATACGGCCCAAGCCTCGGATGGGAGCGTTGACAGCGGCGCAGCCGCCCAAGCCGCGGTTGCTCCCTCTCAAAACGCTGCCACTGGCGTCGCGAGTGACGCGGTCGCCCAGGCTGCGGAAGCGGTTCCATCGATTTCAATAACGGTGTAGTGCATAGCGCGCATGGCATAAGGACCAGGTTGTTCGGCATGATCGCAGGCGGCAAGAGCAACTGGCTCCAAGCCGCACGGGCGCTCAACACGCGAAGCCCGCAACCCAATCCTCCTCCTAGAACAACCAGATATGGTCCAGCTCGGCGCCTTCGTGGCCCTGGGTCTGGCGTTCGCGTATGACCTTGGCCGGCCGGCCCATGACCACCATGCCCGCCGGCACGTCGTGGGTGACCAGGGAGCCGGCCGCCACGATGGCCTGGCTGCCGATGGTCACTCCGGGCAGGATGACCACCCCGGAATAGATTTTGGCATAGTCCTCGATGACCACGCCCTGGTAGGTCCGTTCGATATGCGAGGCCTCGCCGTGGCTGTGGGTGAAAATCCGCACGTCCTCGGCCAGGGCCACGCCGTTGCCGATGGTGATGCCGCCCTTGCTGTCCAGGAATACGTTGCGGTTGCTAAAAAAGCCGTCTCCCACCCGGATGAGCTGGCCGAAATTGAAGCGCAGGTTTTCCTCGGCCGCGAACATCGTGCCGCAGGCCGCGAAAAGCCGTTTGGCCAGGGCGCGCCGGAAGGGAAAGGCGAAGGTCACGGACAGGCTGAGCGGCAGTTTGTCGAACGCATCCCACAGAAAGTGCAAATGGCGCTGGGTGGGCGTGAAGGGGTATTCCTCGGCCTTGGGCAGGGTTTCGCTGTACAGCCGCATGTGGCGGATGCTTTCCAGGTCCATGGGCGGGGCCTGGAGCACGGCCAGGATGTCCTGGACCGCCTCGGGCTCGTCCACATGGTTGAGCAGTTCCTCGATTTGGCACAGGCAAGCGTCGAACCAATTGCTCATGGGGGGGCTCCCTCGAAAGGATTGGCACCAGTCTAACAAGGAAAGCGTCCCAGGGGCAACGGATCATACCCCCTAATGCCAGGCCTGTATGCTGTCGATAGGAGCGACGACAGCGATGTGAACGCTTGGGAGGCAGGCATGGCACGCGCGGGATTTTTCGCGGCCCTGGATCGATGGGGACTCCTCAAATACGCCCTGGCGACCCTTTTTACGGTTCTGGCCTTTACCCTGACGGCCGGGGCCTTTCTGCTCGACGAGCTGGCCAAGCGTCCGGCCCGGCCGCGTGCCTTGCCGGCGGCCTGGGTCGAACGCCAGTCCGCGCCACCGGCTCCGGGTTGGCGCATGCGCGCACCCGTGGCCCATGCCGTGCGTTTTGCCGCCGAGGCCAAGGCGCCGACCGGCTTCTCCTTTTACGACATCGCCGCTTCCGACACGCCCCAAACCCTGGCCGCCAAGTGCGCTCGCAAGCAGTTCCGGCTGAGCAAGATTCAGGGCGAGGCCTGCGATTTCACTGCCGCCCTGTCCGGCCAGAACGCGCCCGAGGGTGCGGTGGCCGCTTTTGTCCGGGAGCGCGGTCGCGCGTGTTGTGCCGTGACCACGCACCTGCCGCACCAGCTCGTCACCTACGTCTTCGGCCAGGAGCGTACGGCTTCCGGTCCGGCCGCCGAACCCATCCGTGGCACGGTCGTCTTTTCCGAGGTTGGGGGCGGCCTGCTGCGCCTCACCTTGCGTTTTTCCGCCCGGATCGACAGCTATGCCACGGCCGTGACCCGCTACCTCGACGAGCGTTGCGGTCCGCCCATGCCCTTGCCCGGCAGCGGCGCGGTCTGGGCCCGGGACGGTGGGCTCGTCACGCTGGTCCGCGCCGGGCGGGAACTGGTCGTTACGGCTTACTACCTGGCCAACATCGACCGCCATGCCGCCCAGACCCGGGAATTGGCCGCACGCCAGCCGCAACCCCAGCCGCACCCGGGCCCCACCGCGCCCCCCGGCCGCCTGGCCATGGCCAATCCGTAGGATGTGGCGGGGAAAAGATGCCTCCGGCGGCCAG